>DATGKF010000072.1:0-19654 GCA_035294785.1 Caulobacteraceae bacterium
CAGGCGCGGTAGTCGGCCGTGGCCTGGGTTTCGCGGCCGATCAGCGCCACCTCATACGGCAGGCCGGCCTCCTCGCAGGCCCAGCGCACGCGGTGATCGCGCACGAAACCCTGCGCGAACGGCGGCACCCAGCGGAAGGCCGAGACGGTTGCGGTCATGGTCAGCTCCTCAGATTTCGTTGCGGCGGCCCGGCCGTCGGCGCGAGGCCTTCGACTCCTACGACGATGATGGCGCCGGAAAGGATTCAAGCGCCGTCAAATATGGCCTTGCCGGCATCCGCTCAGTTGACCGCCTCGCTCCCGAGCCTGGTCAGCTTGTCCGGATTGCGCACGACGTAGACCGCGACGATGTGGCCACCGGCGACCTCGAGGGCGGTGGTTTTCGATCAGCAGCGCTGAACGTGCGGCGAATGTGACATGCGCCAAGGCGATCTGCGCCCCTCGTCCACCTCGTCTGTGAGACAGGCTGTCTTAACATCCTTGAAGGGACGGCCCGCCTAGGATCGCGCGGCCGCTGACGGGAGTGGGCGCGATGCGCATTGTCGAGGATACGCCGCAGAGGGTCGTGCTGCGCGATCGGACCCTTTGGATCACGTGGGTCTGCTTCGGCGCCGCCGCGTTCATCGCCGTCCAGGGCGCCGCCCACCAGATGGGGACCCGGGCGATCTTCCCCGCGGTGATCTTCTTTCTCTTCGGCGCCTTCTTCCTTCGCTCGACAGACGCCCTGTTCGACAAGGCCGCGCACGTCCTGACCCTGCGGCGGCGCAACATCCTGGCCGTGACCCGAAACGAGATCCCGTTCGACCAGATCCAGGACATCAAGGTCGAGCCGTTCGTGGGCAGCCATGGTCGGCCCAGCTGCCGGTTGGTGCTGAGCCTCGCCGACGGCCCGCTGCCGCTGACGGCGAGTTTCGAGGGCGACGAGGAGCGCTACGCCGCCGTGCGCGAGACGCTGGCGGACATCGTCTTCGCCGGCCGCGCCCGTCCGGCGGCGACGCCGCTGGCCGAGGTCGCCGCGCAGTCCGGCCGTCCCGTCGACGCCGCTTTCCTGATGAGTCGACGGGACGGCGTTGACTTCGGCGTAGCCCTGGACCGCGCCGAGGCCATCGCCCGCGACGCCAAGGACGCGCGGACGCCCCAGAGCCCGCTCATCGAGTGAGCGCCGCGCCCTCGAGCGTGTAGAAGGCGCGTCGCGCGCCCGGCTCGGTCAGCTAGCCGGCGCTGGTCGGCAGGGCCACGTTGGCGAGGCGCGCGCCGCTGGCCCGATAGGCGTCGAGAGTCAGATCCTCGTCGATGGCGGCGCGCATCGCCGCCATCGTCGCCTGGCGCAGGTTCAACTTCGCCGTCGTGTGCATCGCGCGGTTGACCGCCTTCAGCGCGGCGATGACGCCGATCAGGGCCTCGTCCATCTGGCTGGGCGCCACGACGCGGTCGAGGAAGCCTGCCGCGAGCGCGTCCATGGGCTCGTACATCTCGCCGAGCGTGACCGTTCGGCTGAGCCACGCCGGATGCAGGCGGCTGCGCGCCAGTTCGATGGCGAACCGGGGCGGCGTGATCCCGATCACCACCTCGTTCAATCCCATCCGATGCTCGCCGAGCGCGCCGATGCGCATGTCGCAGCCCAGCAACAGGAATGCTCCCATCGGGAAGGCGTGACCCTCCATGACGCCGATGGTGGGATAGGGGAACGCCATCAGGCGCAGCGCCAGCTCAGCGCCGGCTTTCACCATCGCCAGGCTGCGGGCCGGATCGTTCGCCGCGAACACCTTCAGGTCGAAACCGGCCGAGAATATGCCCGGTCGCGATGACCGCAGGACGAGGCTGGCTTGGTCCGATTCCGCACGATCGAGCGCGGCGTCGAGGTCGGCCAGCATTTCCGGCGACATGGCGTTGACCTTGCCGTCGTCCATGGTGATTCGGGCCACGCCGTCGTCGAGGCGATAGGTCACGCGTTCGGACATCGTTTTCGGTTCCTTGCAGGGCGCTTAAGTCATATAGACCGGTCGTTATAATATGCAAGCGCCTTGACTCGCCCTGGCGGCCTTCGCCGGCGACGGCGCGCGGCGTCCCCTCGGGCGACCAAGCGGGAGCAGGCTCGCGCCCGCTCGAATGCCGTAAGCTAGGCAAGCCCGCGCGGTTGTGGCAGCGATCGGACCGGGAGGTTCCGATTGGCTGCGCCGCGCAAACACCGCGAAGCGATCATCGACGCGGCCGTGCGGCTCTTCCGGCAGAACGGCTACTCGGCGACGGGGCTCGCCGACATCGTCAAGGCGAGCGGCGCGCCCAAGGGGTCCGTGTACCACTACTTCGCGGGCGGAAAGCCGGCGATCGGCGAAGCCGCCGTACGTGAGGCGGGCCGCCGGATTCTGGCGACAGTCCAGGAGCTTGGCGCCAGCGCCGGCTCCGCCGGAGACCTGGTGCGCCGGCACGCCGAACTCCTGGCCACGTGGATGGCGCAGTCCGACTTTCGGGACGGCGCGCCGATGACGACGGTCCTGTTGGAGAACGCCCCGCAGGACCCGCGAATCACCCGCGCCGGGCGGGAGGCGATGGACGCCTGGATGGCCGTGCTGCAGGCGCGGCTCGAGGCTGACGGCGTCGGAGCCGAGCGGGCTTCCCGCCTCGCCTCGCTGACGATCGCCGCCCTGGAAGGCGCATTGGTGCAGGTCCGCGTCGAGCAGAGCGCCCGGCCCCTGATCGTGGCGGCCGAGGAGCTCGACCGCTTGTTCGCCGCGTCGCGGACGGTCTAGCGACGCATCCGGTCGCTGGCCGGCGCCGTCACACCAGCCTCCAGAACGCGGACGATTCCGCGACCGTCCGGCTGCAAGACATTCCGTTCGTGGTGGTGGGACTTTGGTCCAGAAACGATCGATTGGATCGAGCATCTGACGCTAGGCGCCGACCGCAATCTCTCCGGACCGGCACTTCCGGCGGAAATCCCCCGGCGTCAGTCCCAGCCGCCGGACGAAGTGTCTCGTGAGGTGGCTCTGATCGGCGAAGCCGCAAAGCGCCGCGGTCTGGGCAAGCCCGGCGCCGCCCGCGATTAGGCGGCGCGCGAACCGTAGCCGCCGCCCCAACAGATACTGATGTGGACTGACGCCATAGGCGGCCCGAAATTGCCGAGCGAGAGCGAAACGGCTTTGGCCGGTCGCGGCCTCGAGCTGGTCGGATGTGATCCTATCACTCCCCGCACTTTCGAGAATGCCCCGGGCCTGCGAAATCGCCCGCCAGTCGACATGCCGCGGCTCCTTCGACGGCCTGCCGGCTTGCTGACATAAGGCGTAGGCTAGATCGCTGACGATATCCGCGACCGCCAGATCCTCCAGCTCGTCCGGAAAGCTCAAGAAGGCCGAACGTATGATCCGCCGAATCCGCGGGCTGCTGCACACGGCCTGCGGGAGGAAGGGAAGCGGCGCGGGGTGGCGCTCAGCCGCCATTTTGAGGACGGCGGGCGGGACGTAGAGCATCAGATACTCAAGGCGCGCGTCATCGCCGTTGGAGCCGTCGTGCGGCTCATCGGGATGGATGACCACCACCTGTCCGGGCAGACTGTAGCGACGTTCGCCGCGGAACCAGAACGCCTGGACTCCAGCGAGCGTCACTCCAACGGCATAGCTGTCGTGACGGTGGACCGAATAGGCGTGGCCGCGCATTCGGACGGCGAGACGTTCCAGGCCGGCGTCAGATCCGCTCGGGCCCTCGCCCATGTTGTTGGCGCACAATCGTTCAAGACGGCCAGCTGGCGCCAAGCTCAACTACCCTCGAACTTCTGGAGCGGCGGCATCACGCGACATGACCATCGAGTCCAGGGAACCCAGGCCCGCATTGGAAGGAATAGGCTGCAATGACGACGAACTCCAACATTCTCATCATCGCCAGCGCGACCGCAAAGCCGGGTAAGGAGGGCGAACTCATCTCGGCGCTACGCGAGGTCGCGGAACCCACTCGAGCACAGCCTGGCTGCATTCAATTTGGGCTGTACCAGCTAGACGGCCCAGGAAGGGCCATTGTGGGCATCGAACGCTGGGCCTCTGCCGCCGACCATGAACGCCATCTGGCGGGCGCTCACTTCCAGCGGCTCGCGAGCCGCATGGCTGACTTGGTCGCGGAGCCCCCGCGCATCGTTTTCCACACGGTCATCGACGAATAGCATTGAACGATCCGGCCAATTTCAGGACGCCGGATGCGCAAGCTGCTCGGCGTCGGTCTTGCCTATCGCCTCGGAGGGACCTCATGGCCCAGAACCTGTCGGGTGGGTGTGCGTGCGGCGCCATCCACTACGACTGCACCGCCGATCCGGTTGTCATGTTCAACTGTCATTGTCGAGATTGCCAACGGGCAAGTGGCGCCGCCTACGCGGCAATCGTCGTCGTTCCAATGGCTGCAGTGCAGATCCGTGGCGAGCCGCGGTATCACAAGATCGTCGGCAGCGCCGGCAAAGCGATCGAACGCGGCTTTTGCCCGACTTGTGGAAGCCACGTGACCGACAAATTGGAACGGCTGCCCAACATCCTCGCATTGCAGGCCGGAAGCTTGGACGATCCGTCAACGTACCGACCCATGATGGACGTATTCACCTCAAGCGCGCAGCCTTGGGATCACATGGACCCCAATGTCCAAAAACACACGCATGCCGCGCCGTCGCGGTAACGTACGCTCTTCTCATTGCAGTCTGATCGCGTTTGGGGGCCGGGCCGTCGGCGCAGCCGGAAGACCCGGGAGAGCGAGAAAAGCCGGCTTAGAACGTCGCAAAATGGCGAGTAATCTGCACTGCTCTAATGTCCGTATTCGTTCGAAAGATCGCACAAAACGCGTGAAAAATCAAGATTATAGACTATGCGTGGCCCCCATGATGGACTGGACCGACCGGCACTGCCGGCGGCTGCACCGCGGGCTCACGCGGCGTGCGCGGCTCTACACCGAGATGCTGACTGCTCAGGCCGTGCTGCGCGGGGACCGGGCGCGGCTTTTGGCGCACGATACGGCCGACGGGCCGGTGGCGCTGCAGCTGGGCGGGGCGGAGCCGGCGCTGCTGGCGGAAGCCGCGCGGATCGGGGAGGGGTTCGGCTACGATGAGATCAACCTGAACGTCGGCTGCCCGTCGGATCGGGTGCAGAGCGGCCGTTTCGGCGCCTGCCTGATGCGCGAGCCGGATCTGGTCGCCGACTGCATGGCGGCGATCGGCGCAGCGGTCTCCATCCCGGCGACGGTCAAGTGCCGCATCGGCGTCGACGAGCAAGATCCGGACGAGAGCCTGTTCGGCCTGGTCGACCGGTGCGCGGCGGCTGGCGTCTCCACCTTCATCATCCACGCGCGAAAGGCGTGGCTGGACGGCCTGTCGCCGAAGGAAAACCGTGATCTCCCGCCGCTGGACTACGGCCTCGTCTACCGCCTGAAGGCCGAGCGGCCGCACCTGACCGTCGCCATCAACGGCGGCGTCGGCTCGCTGGACGAGGCCGCGGCCCACCTCGCGCATGTCGACGGCGTGATGCTGGGGCGGCTCGCCTACCACCAGCCGGGCGTGTTGGGCCAGGCCGACCGGGGGCTGTTCGATCCGGACGCGGCCGACGTCGACGCCGTCGAGGCGGTGGCCCGCTATCGGCCGCATGTCGCCGCCGAGCTCGCCGCGGGCGTCGGCCTGCATGCGTTGATCCGGCCGCTCCTTGGCCTCTTCCACGGCGCACCCGGCGCGCGCGCCTGGCGGCGCATCCTGACGGTGGAGTCGACGCGCTCCGGCGCCGGCCTCGACGTGCTCGATCGGGCGCTTGACGCAGTTCGCGAGGCCGCCGCGCGGCGGTTGGAGCTGGCCTAGGGTCTGAGGATCAGGGCGTTCTTGGTCGCCTCGAACTGGCTGAGGCGGCCGAGGTAGGTCATGCCCAGCAGCGAATGCTCGAGGCCGTCCTGGATCACAAAGGCGTCGACGTTGTCGACCTCGGCGCCGGCCACGGCGACGGACGCCAGCTGAACCCTGGCGGCGCGGGCATGCCCACTCGCGGTGGTGACCGTGTAGGCGTAGGTCAGCGTCGCCGGGTCGATGCCGAGCCGCTGGGCGTCCTCAGGCGTCAGCGCCACGGCGCTCGCGCCGGTGTCGACCAGGAAGCGCACCTCGTGACCGCTGACGGAGGCCTCGGCCCAATAGTGGCCATCCGGCGACTTGGCGATCTCGGCCGCCTGGCCGCCGGCGGGCGAGACGTCGGCAGGGTCCGCGGCCGGCTCGATGGCCGCGACCTGCGCGGCCGGCGCCTGATGCTCGCGCGACCAGGAGATCATGATCTGGGCGCTGGCGGCCGCCGACAGCGTGCCGAGGGCCGCGAGCGCGACCAACTTCATCATCGTTCGACCCCGCCTTACCGGCTTGCCGGGCCTGTTCTCGGCCCCTTTGCCGGAAGGATAGGAGGGGAGCGGTTTTCAACCCGTGAATCAGCCGCCGGCGGCGAGACGCGCCTCGCGGGCCGGCAGCTCGGCCATGATCGCGGCGCGCTCGGCGTCGGTGTAGCGGCTCCAGCGCGCGATCTCCGGCAGGGTGCGGAAGCAGCCTATGCAGTGCTTCGTCGCGCCGCTGACCATGCAGACGCTGAGGCACGGGCTTTGGATCGGCGGCGTCGGGTCGGCGGGCATGGCCCTCGGTTGTGGCCCGAAGCCGCCGCCGCGGGCAAGAGTGGAACAGACGCCGCAGTCCGGCCTTAAGATAGGCCGCAAGGGGTGGACGCGATGGCTGGTCTCTTAGCGCCCGGCGCCACGTGCTGGCGGATCGACCGGGCCGACCGGGCGGCGTTCCTGGTCGACGGGCAGGACTATTTCACCGCGGTGCGGCTGGCGCTGGAGCAGGCGCGGCGCTCGATCATCCTGCTCGGCTGGGGCTTCGATCCGCGCACGCGCCTTGCGCCGGATGGGTTCGAGCGCGGCGACGAGCCGGACGAAATCGGCCAGATTCTGCTGTCGCTGGCGAAATCCCGGCCGGGCCTGGATATCCGCGTGCTGGTCTGGAAATCGGCGGTGCCCATCGCCGCGTCGCAGGACTTCTTCCCGCACCGGGCGCGGACCTGGTTCGCCGACACGCCGGTGCGCTTTCGGCTGGACGACGAGACACCGCTGGCCGGCTGCCACCACCAGAAGGTGGTGGTCGTCGACGACGCTGTCGGCTTCTGCGGCGGGGCCGACTTCGGCGTCGATCGCTGGGACAGCCTCGCGCACCTGGACGCCGATGCGCGCCGCATCGATCCCGACTATGCCGCCCATCCGCCCCGGCACGAGGTTGCGATGATGGTCAACGGGGCCGCCGCGCAGGCGCTGGGCGCGCTCGCCCGCGAGCGCTGGCGGCGCGCGACCGGCGAGGCGCTGGAGGCTCCGCCCGCGGGCGGCGACCGCGCGGCGTGGCCACGCGCCGTGCGCGCCGACATGACCGGCGCCCAGGTCGCCATCGCCCGCACCGAACCGGCCTGGCGCGGGCGGCCGCTGGTGGCGGAATGGAAGGCGCTGACCCTGGCCGCCATCGCGGCGGCGCGCCAGTCGATCTACCTGGAGAACCAGTACTTCACCTCGCCCGTCGTCGCCGAGGCGCTGGCCCGGCGTCTGGTCGAGCCGGCCGGGCCGGAGATCGTGCTCATTTCGACCGGCCAGAGCCCGAGCTGGTTCGACCGGCTGACCATGGACCGCGCCCGCGCGCTGGCGCTGCGGCGCCTGGCCGCCGCCGACGTCTTCGGCCGCTTTCGCGCCTTCAGGCCCGAGACCGCGCAGGGTCGCTCGATCATCGTGCACGCCAAGCTCGCCATCACCGACGGCCGGCTCGTGCGTATCGGGTCCGCGAATCTGAACAACCGCTCGATGGGCCTCGACACCGAGTGCGAACTGGCCATCGAGGCGGCGGACGACGCGCAGGCGAAGGCGATCGAGACGCTGCGCAACCGCCTTGTCGGCCACTACCTCGGACGAACGCCGGCCGACGTGGCCACGGCCATCCGCCGCCACGGCGGGCTGATCGCCGCCATCGCGGCGCTCGACGGGCGCGGCCGGCTGCGGCCGATCGCGCCAGCCAGCCTGGGCCCGATCGCCCGGGTCATTGCGGCCTATCACCTGGGCGACCCGCTGGGCGTCGGCGACGCCTGGAAGCCGTGGCTGCGCCGCCGGCTGTTGGACGCCGAGGTGCGCGCCGTGGCGGCCGGCGAACCCGCGCCTACGCCGGGGCGGTCTCGAGAGTGAAATCCATGACCAGCGGCAGGTGGTCGGAGGCGGCGCGGGTGGCGCGCGTGTAGGGCGCCTCGACGCGTTCGACGCGCACGTCGTGGCTGACGAAGATGTGGTCGATGCGAAGCAAAGGGAACGCGGCGGGAAAGGTGCTGCTGGCGCGGCGTTGCGCCGCCAGCCGGCGTGCATCGCCGAGGCGCGCGGCCAGCGTACGGTAGACGATCGACGGGCTGGTCGCATTGAAGTCGCCGAGGACGATCGTCGCCGCCGGCGGCTCGGAGCCCAGCCAATCCGGTCCGGCCAAGGCCGCCGCCTGCAGCCGCTGCTCGCGCGGGACGAGGCTGAGGTGGGCGTTGATCACCCTCAGCGAGGCTTCGCCGATCTGCACGGCGACGCGCAGCGCCCCGCGCGTCTCGAGCCTGAGGCGGGTCCGCAGCGCCGGCAGCGGGGCGGCCCGCTCCAGCCGCTCAGGATAGCGGGTCAGGATCGCGTCGCCGTACTGTTCCTCCTCGACGCGCATGGCGGCGTTGAAGTGAAAGGCCATCTCGAGCCGTTGGGCGATCTGGTGCGCCTGGTCGACCCCGCCGGTGCGCGCGCGGCCGACATCGAGTTCTTGCAGCGCCACGATGTCGGGCTCCAGCGCCGCGATCACCCCGGCGACCCGCCCGACGTCCAGGCGCGAGTCCGCGCCGATGCATCTGTGTACGTTGTAAGTGACGATCCGCGGCATGCTAGGCTGACGTTGACGCAAACGTCATTGCGCGGGACCGGGCCGCCGGTATCATCGCCGGCGGAGCAGGGGATGTCGCATGGACCTGAATTTCTCGCCGCAAGACTTGGCCTTTCGCGATGAAGTGCGCAGCTTTATCGCCGACAACTACCCGGCCCGCCTGAAAGGGAAGGACGTCGGCGGGGATTCGTTTCAAAAGGAAGACTATCTCGCCTGGCACCGCATCCTCGCGAACAAGGGCTGGGTGGCGCCGAGCTGGCCGGTCGAGCTCGGCGGGACCGGTTGGACGCCGACGCAGAAGTACATCTTCTCCGAAGAGCTGGCGCGCGCCGACACCATCCCCATCCTGCCCTTCGGCATCAACATGGTCGCGCCGGTGATCTACACGTTCGGCTCGGCCGAGCAGAAGGCGCGCTTTCTTCCGCCGACGCTGAACGGCGACATCTGGTGGTGCCAGGGCTATTCCGAGCCAGGTTCGGGTTCGGACCTCGCTTCGCTGCGCACGCGCGCCGTGCGCGACGGCGACCACTACGTCGTCAACGGCCAGAAGACCTGGACCACCTACGCCCAGTTCGCCGACTGGGGCTTCTTCCTGGTGCGAACCGATCCTGACGCCAAGCCGCAGGCGGGCATCAGCTTCCTTCTCATCGACATGAAGTCGCCGGGCGTGACCGTGCGTCCGATCATCACCCTCGGCGGCGAGCACGAAGTCAACGACGTCTTCCTCGACAACGTGCGCGTGCCGGTCGGCCAGCGCATCTTCGAAGAGAATCAGGGCTGGACGGCGGCCAAGTTCCTGCTCGCCAACGAACGCTCCGGCATCGCCGCGGTGGCGCGCTCCCGGCGCGAAATCGAACGCGTGCGTGAGATCGCCTCGGCCGAGTTCGGCGACGATGGAGCGCCGCTGCTCAAGGACCCGATGTTCAAACGCAAGGTCTCCGAGCTCGAGATCGACCTCATGGCGCTCGAATACACCGAGCTGCGGACGCTGGCTGCGGAGAGCGCCGGTAAGGGACCGGGACCGGAGTCGTCGCTGCTGAAGATCAAGGGCACCGAGATTCAGCAGCGCATCAACGAGCTGGCGCTGGAGGCGGCGGGGCACTACGGCGCGCCCTACTTCCGCGGCTTCCCGGCCGACGGCGACAACCGCCATCCGATCGGGCCGGACTATGCGCACGAGACGGCGCCCACCTACTTCAACGGCCGCAAGACCTCGATCTACGGCGGCTCGAACGAGATCCAGCGCAACATCATCGCCAAGATGGTGCTGGGGCTTTAGCAACCTTTTCAAAGAGTAACGCTCGATGGATCTCAGTTTCACCGAAGAGCAGTCGATCCTGCGCGACACGATCGCCAGCTTCCTGGCCGACAAGTACGCCTTCGAAACCCGGCGGGCGATCACGCGGTCGGAAACGGGGTGGCGGGCGGACTACTGGAGGGCGTTCGCGAGCGAGCTTGGCATCCTTGGCGCGCCGTTCCCCGAAGATCTGGGCGGGCTGGGCGGCGGGGCCGCCGAGACCATGATCGTCATGGAGGCGTTCGGCCGGTCGCTGGTGGTCGAGCCGTATCTAGGGACTGTGGTCATCGGAGGCGGGTTCCTGAAGCACTCGGCGTATCCGCGCGCGGCCGAGATGATCGGCGGGATCGTGGCCGGCGATGTGGTCACGGCCTTCGCCTATGCGGAGCCGCAAGCCCGCTACAACTGGGCGGACCTGAAGACGACGGCGAAGAAAGGCGGCGCGGGCTATGTGCTGAATGGCCACAAGGCCGTCGTGGTCGGAGCGCCCTGGGCGAGCCACCTGATCGTCACCGCGCGCACGGGCGGCGGCCAGCGGGAGGCGAACGGCGTCTCGGTGTTCCTGGTCGAGGCGGACGCCAAGGGGCTGGTGACCCGCGACTACCCGACCGTGGACGGCCAGCGGGCGTCCGAGGTCTATCTCGAGAACGTCGCCGTCCCCGCCGACGCGCTGATCGGCGCGGAAGGCGCCGGCCTGCCGCTGGTCGAGCGGGTCATCGACGAGGCGACGGCTGCGGCGCTGGCCGAAGCCATGGGCGTGCTCGCCAAACTGCACGAGGGCACGCTCGCCTACACCAAGGAGCGCAAGCAGTTCGGCCAGCCGATCGGGGCCTTCCAGGCGCTGCAGCACCGGATGGTCGACATGTTCATCGCGGTCGAGCAGGCGACCTCGATCACTTACATGGCGACGCTGAAGCTGGACGAGAGTGACATCGAGCGCGCCAAGGCCGTGTCCGCCGCCAAGGCGCACGTCGGCAAGGCGCTGCGATTCGTTGGGCAGAGCGCCATCCAGCTGCACGGCGGCATGGGCATGACCGACGAGATGGCCATCGGCCATTACTTCAAGCGCGCGACGGTGCTGGAAAGTCTGTTCGGCTCGACCGACCACCACCTGCGCCGCTACGAGGCGCTGGCGTTCGCGGACGCGGCCTAACGCCGAAATTCCATTAACTATTACAATAGCTTAGCTTGGAGCCGTGATGACTGAATCTGCGCGAAACGACTGTCACGCACATTGCCAAAACGTTAATTTCCCCGGGATTCCAACGCTTTGCAAACCATGCGCTGCGACAAAATGGTCCGAACCCGGAGATTTTTCTTGCATTCTGTCATGAAGCTGTCATATTCAACCTCGACGCGCTGACGACTTTACGAGGGCTGACCTTACGAGAGCCGCGACGTGTCTCTTTCTGGCTTCAACGCTGGTCAAGGAGACGCTGCTATGAACCAACTGAGCCTCAACACGGCCATCATGTCCTTCGCCTTCTCGGGCGTGCTCGCGCCGCATCGGCGCGGCTATGAAGCCCCGCGGGTGGTGAGCCCGGTGGCCGCGAAGAAGAAGTAAGCCTCTTCGCCCCAAGCACGACAACGGCCCCTCGGGAGCGATCCCGGGGGGCCGTTTCGTTTCCGGACTTGTCGAGACGGCCGGATTTTGCGCTTGTTCGCGCCCGGAAAACCGGAGCCAACGCGATGAGCCTTCTGACCCTCGAAAAGCGCGGCCATGTCGCCCTCCTGACGCTCAACCGGCCCGACAGCCTGAACGCGCTGGGCGCCCCCGGCGACGGCGATGCGGTCGCCGCGGTCTGCGAGGCGGTGAACGCCGACCAGGAGGTGCGCTGCGTGGTGCTGACCGGCGCCGGACGCGCCTTTTCCGCCGGCGGCGACGTCAAAGCGATGAAGGCGCGGGAAGGGGCGTTCGCCGGCACGGGCGTCACCATCCGCGACGGCTACCGGCGCAACATCCACCGCATCGTCCGCTCCATCTACGGGCTCGAGGTTCCCGCGATCGCTGCGGTGAACGGCGCGGCGATCGGGCTCGGCTGCGACGTCGCCTGCATGACCGACATCCGCATCTGCGCCGAGAATTCGCGCTTCGGCGTGACCTTCCTCAAGCTCGGGCTGATCCCCGGCGACGGCGGCGCGTGGCTGCTGCCGCGCACGATCGGGATGAGCCGCGCGGCGGAACTGCTGTTCACCGGCGACGTGATCGATGCGGCCACGGCCCTCGCGTGGGGGCTGGTCAGCCGCGTCGTCCCGCCCGAGCGGCTGGTCGATGAGGCGCTGGCGTTGGCGCAGCGGATCGCCGCCCAGCCGCCCCACGCGCTTCGCCTGGCGAAATCGCTGCTCCGCCAGGGGCAGACAGCGTCCTACGACACGCTGATGGAGATGAGCGCCGCCGCGCAGGCGATCTCGCATCTCACCGAGGACCACATGGAGGGCGTCGACGCCATCCTCGAGCGGCGCGACCCTGTGTTCAAAGGCGCCTGAGCGATGGGCAAGGAAGCGCACGTCCGCGCCCGCTTCGCCGACGGCGAGGACGAGGGGCGCCTGCAGTACGAACCGCCGAAGCTGATCTTCCGCGGGCGCGAGCGGCGGGCGTTCGAGGGGCCGACGCTGGCCGGCGTTCGCGCCGAGGCCGGCGCGCTGGTGCTGGCCGACGGCTCCCGCTTTGAGCTTGGCGAGCGCCAGGCGGCGAACTGGGCGAGCGCCATCCTCAACCCCAAGGGCCGGCTCGAGAAGTTGGGCGTAAAGGCCGGTCTTACGCTCGGAATATCCAACCTCGACGATCCGGCGTTTATCGCCGAGCTCGAGAGCGCGGGCTGCGCGCCGGCGAGCGCCGCGCCGTTCGACATTCTGTTCCACGGCGCCGACAGCGCCGCCGAACTCGCGATGATCGCGGACCTTGCGCCCGGCCTGGCCGCCGGCGGCGCGCTCTGGGTCGTGTCGCTGAAGGGCAAGGCGGCGCGCGTGACGGATGTCGAGGTCATGGCCGCCGCCAGACCGCGCGGTCTGGTCGGCGTGAAGGTGTGCGCGTTCTCGCAAGAGAAGACCGCGCTGAAGTTTGTGCGCCGCCGCAGCTGACGCCACGTCCGCCTTGCCGGGCCGCCGGCCGGCCGTCTAACGTCCGTTTGAATCCAGCTTTCGAGAGGAAACAGGCATGATCGGCATCGTCGCGACCTTGAAGGTCCAGGACGGCAAGAACGCGGAATTCGAGGGCGTGTTCAAGGACCTCGGGGCGCAGGTGCGCGCCAACGAGAAGGGCTGCCTCGCCTACGCGCTCACCAAGAGCCGCGCCGACGCCAACACCTACAAGGTGCTGGAGCTCTACACCGATCAGGCGGCGCTCGATCACCACGGCCAGACCGACTACTTCCGCGCCGCGGGGCCGAAGCTCGGTCCGTGCCTGGCCGGCCGCCCCGAGATCGAATATCTGGACGGCGTCTGAAGTCCCATGGCCGCCGAGGCGCTGTTCCAGCCCTTCGATTTCAAGGGCCTGAAGCTTCCCAACCGCGTCGTCATGGCGCCGATGACGCGCAGCCAGTCGCCGGACGGCGTGGCGACCGAGGCGGTCGCCGCCTACTACCGCCGCCGCGCCGAGGGCCAGGTCGGGCTGATCATCTCGGAGGGCACCGGGCCCGAGCGGCCGGCGTCGCTCAACGACCCCCACGTGCCGCGCTTCCATGGCGAGAACGAGCTCTCGGCCTGGAAGGCGGTGATCGATCAGGTGCACGCCGCGGGCGGCCTGATGGCGCCGCAGCTCTGGCATGTGGGCGCGATCCGCAGCCACCGCGAGGACTGGGCGCCGCCGGGGCCTTATGACAGTCCATCCGGCATTTCCCGCCCCGGCCATCAGTTCGGCGAGGGCATGAGCGATGAAGATATCGCCGACGCGATCGCCGCCTTCGCCCGCGCGGCGGGCGACTCCAAGCGCCTCGGCTTCGACGCGGTCGAGCTGCACGGCGCGCACGGCTACCTGATCGACCAGTTCTTCTGGGAAGGCACCAACGTCCGCGACGACTACTTCGGCGGGCCGGAGCTGCCACAGCGGGCGCGGTTCGCGGCCGAGATCCTGAAGGCGACCCGCGCCGCTGTCGGGCCGGACTTCCCGGTTATCCTGCGCGTCTCGCAGTGGAAGCAGCAGGACTTCAACGTCAAGCTGGCGGATACGCCGAAGGCGCTTGAGGCCTGGCTTGCGCCGCTGGTCGAGGCGGGCGCCGACGCCATCCACTGTTCGCAGCGGCGCTTCTGGGAGCCGGAGTTCGAGGGCTCGGACCTGAACTTCGCCGGCTGGGCGAAGAGGGTGACAGGCGCTGTGACCATCACCGTCGGCTCGGTCGGCCTGACCGGCGACTTCATCGCCGGCTACGGCGGCGAGGTCTCCAAGCCGGCGTCGCTGGACGAACTCCTGCGCCGGCTCGAGCGCGGCGATTTCGACCTGGTCGCCGTCGGCCGCGCGCTGCTGCAGGACGCGCAGTGGGCGGTGAAGATCCACGAGGGCCGAACAGGCGAACTCATGGACTTCGAGCGCTCGGCGATGGCGACGCTGAACTAGCGACCGCCGCAGCAGCCGCACCGCGCTCAGCGCGCCTTGTCATCGAGGGCCGCCCGCGGTCTTGAACAAGGGAAGACGGCCGCCCAGACTGACCTCGCGCCGCGCTCTCCCGCGCCGCGTCCCTTTGCCGGAGCATGCGCATGAGCGTGTCCAACAAGCGCGAGCCGATCATGAAGCTCGAGGTCGTGACGCCGGAGGTGTACGTCGCTCAAGTCATTGCCGACCTGAAGGGCCGTCTCGGCGAAGTTCAGCGCACGGGCCAGCGCGACGACGAGCAGGTGGTTCATGCGCTCGTGCCGCTGGCCAACATGTCCGGCTACGCCTTAGCCCTTCGCTCGATCACCCAGGGCCGGGCCAACTTCTTTATGCAACCCGACCGCTAGGCCCCTCTGCCGGCGCGGGCGCCTCGTCGGGCAGGATCTTGCCGCGGTTGAGAATGTTTTTCGGGTCCAGGGCGCGTTTGAGCGTCCGCATCAGGGCGATTTCGTCGGGCGACCGCGACAAGCGCAGGAACGCGCGCTTCTGTAGCCCGATGCCGTGCTCGGCGGAGATTGAGCCGCCCAGCCGCTGCAACGGGCCATAGACGATCTCCTCGACCGCGTGCCGCGTCTCGCGCGACCGGTCGCCCACGCCTGCGACCAGATGCAGGTTGCCATCGCCAAGGTGTCCGAAGGTCATCAGGGTGGCCCCCGGGCAACGCGCCCGCAGCGCGGCGCCGACCTCCTCGACATAGGCCTCCATGTCGGGGGTCTGCAGGCTGACATCGAAGGCGATGATCGGCGCGTTTCGCGCCGTCTGTCCGACGTCGTCCCGCAGGCCCCACATGGCGTTGCGCTCGCCGATCGACTTGGCGATCGCCGCATCGACGATCTCGCCGGCCTCGAGCGCGGCCATCAGCACGGTTTCGAACCGTTCGGCGTCCTCGTCGGCGCTCGATCCCATGGATTCGACGAGCACGTAGAAGGGATGGCCATGGGGCAGGATCGGTCGGCCCGCAGCCGGCGCGGTCGTGACCAGCTCGTAGAAGTCCGACCACATGACCTCGAAGGCGGACAGCGAGCCGCCCAGCGCGCGCTGCAATCGCCACAACAGGCGCGGAAGCTTGTCAAAGCGGTCCACCGCCACGAAGCCCACGTTGTCGCTGCTCGGCTTGGGCCGCAGACGCAGGACGGCGCGGGTGACGACGCCAAGCGTGCCCTCCGAGCCGATGAACAGCTGCTTCAGGTCGTAGCCCGTGTTGTTCTTCATCAGCGGGTTCATGGCGCTGACGACCGAGCCGTCGGCGAGCACCGCCTCCAGTCCCAGCACCATGTCGCGCACCATCCCCCACCGCAGCACGCGATTGCCGCCGGCGTTGGTGGAGATGTTGCCGCCGATCGTGGCCGACCCGCGCGAGCCGAGATCCAGAGGCAGCAGCAGACCTTGCGCGTCGGCCGCTTCGCAGGCGGTCTGCAGGACGCACCCGGCCTGCACGCGCATAGTTCCGCTGGACGCATCGATCGCTTCGATGGCGTTCATCCGCTCGAGCGAGAGCGCCAGCGCGCCATCGGCATGGGCGCCGTCGACCAGGCCCGTCCGCCCGCCCCAGGGCGCCACGGCCTGGCCCGCCGCATGCGCCGCGCGCAGGACAAGCGCCACCTCGGCCGTGGAGCGCGGACGCGCGATCGCCAGCGGGGTCCCGAGCCGGGTCCAGGGACTCTTGGCGGCATCGAGCGCGTCCTGCCCCTCGAGCAGCCCGCCCGGTCCCAGCGCCGATCTGATCTCCTCGAGAAGCTCCGCCATTGAACCCGCCCTCTGTCGCCCTCGCGAGGCCGGTTTTACGACCTCTGCGACGCCGCTGTCTCGGGGCCTAGTGCTGCTGGCCTCGCCGTCCGCTCGCCCGAGACTGTGCAGAGGGTCCGGTTACGGCGGCGGCGAACCTGCGGGCGCGGCCGTGACGATGCCGTACAGCATGAGCGTGACGCCTTCGGTGTGGCCGGCCCCGAGCAACTGCAGTTTGGCCGTGCTAGCGACCGCACTGAGCGTCTTGGTGTCGAGCGTCGTGGTGTCCGGCGTGGGCACGGCGCGGTGTGCGCCCTCGCCGCCGGTGAAGAGCAACATCTGATACTGCGGGTCGGAGACGGCGGGCGCGACGCCGCCCCACGCAATCGCGGCCTTCTCGGTCGCCGGGCTCATGGGATTGACGCCAAGGACGCATATTTCCGTGCTGGTGTAGCGGTTCTGGAACGCGCCGTTCATGGCGCCGACGGACACCCACTCGATGCCGTTCTCGATCAGCTTGGCGCGAACGTCGGCGTTGTTCAGCGGAACGACCGACTGCTCGTTGATCTGGTCGAGGACGACCTTTGGCGGTCGCACGAACCCCTGCGCCTCGGCCGCCGCCAGCGCGGCCGCGCGCACGCCGCCGGCCGCGATGCAGATGCGATGGAAAGCGGCGAAGTTGGCGTCGTCCGCCCGCGTCGCCGTGGCGGCGAACAGGACCGACATCGCCAGCGCCGCAAAGCGGAGCTTGACCATGAGCTCGTCTCCCGAGCGTTTGCGACCCTGGCGGCCAAGCTTGCGCCTCGGACGGACGGCCGTCCAGCGCCGGCATCCCCGCGGTTGAAGGGGCGGCGGCGGCGGGCCAAGGTGGGCGGCAATCTCGGGAGCGGCCGTGTTCGTCCTGACCGAAGACCTGATCCTTGACCTGCAGGGGTTCGATACGCCGACAGTGTGCAACGCGCTGGAGGTGCTGGCGCCGGCGAGGCGCGGGTACGGCTTCACCACTGAGCCGCTGTTTTGCTTGCGCCCGGCCCTGAAGCCGATCGTGGCCGTGGCGAAGACCGCGACCATCCGCGCCGCCCACCCGAGCGACCTCTCCGGCGACGCCGCGCGCGAGCTGTCGGACGCCTACTACGCCTACATCGACGCCGGACCGAAACCGAGCGTGGTCGTCATTCACGACGGCGACGAGCGGCGCGGCTATGGCGCGCTCTGGGGCGAGGTGAACAGCGCCATCCACAAGGGCTTCGGCTGCGAGGGCGTCATCACGGACGGCTCGGTGCGCGACCTTCCGGACGTGGCGGAAGGCTTTCAGATGCTGGCCGGCCGGGTCGGGCCATCGCACGCGTTCGTTCACGTGGTCGACTTCGGGCGGCCGGTGGATGTCGCCGGCATGCGCGTCCGCGACGGCGACCTGATCCACGCCGACCAGCACGGCGCCGTCGTCATACCGCACGATGTCGCCGCTGAGGTGAAGACCGCCGCCCGCCGCCTGCAGGCGCGCGAGAGGGTCATCATCGAGGCGGCGCGAACCCCGGGGTTCGACATCGAAAAGCTGCGGACCGCGCAGGCCAAGGCCGGTGAGGTGGACTAGGGAAAACCCATGCGGATCAAGGACGTCTCCCACCACGATATCCACCGTCACGACGCTCACTGCATCAACCAGATCGCCAGCCGCGTGCTGCGTGACGGGACGCTGGTGGCGGTGTTCAACGAGGAGCGGTTTCCCTTCCACCACGACAGCGGCCAGACCCTGCTGGCGCGTTCGGCCGACGGCGGGATCAGCTGGTCGGCGCCCGAGGTGGTGCTGCCGTGGAGCGAGACGAGCGGCAACTGGGATTGCGGCTTCTGCGAACTCGCCGACGGGACCTGGATCGTCAACATGACGATCGCCGGATTCTTCAAGCGCGGCGTGCGGGCCGAGGGCGTCTCATGGCGCAACGGGCCAAAAACGAAAGAATGGGGCGACTGGACCTGGTCCTACAAGACGATGGGCTGGCTCGGGACTTACGTCGTGAAATCGAAAGACCGGGGCGGGACCTGGAGCGAGCCCATCCCCGTCAACGTCCGCCCGCTGAAGCACGGCGGCTGCCGGATCGGCTGCTGGCAGCTGCCGTCCGGGCCGGTGCTGATGGGGCTCTACGGCCGCATCCACGGCTATGGCGAGGAGGGCGAGGGCGAAACGACCCGCTCGGCGCTGATGCGCTCCGACGACGGCGGCGACAACTGGGAATACTATTCGACGCTCGCCTACGATCCCGCCTCGATCATCGACTACGAGGAGCCGTCGCTGCTGCGCCTTGCGGACGGGCGCCTCGTCTCATTCATGCGAACGCACGTGAACCCGTCCGGCGACGCCAAGACCATGGTCTTCGTGGTGTCGGAGGACGACGGCTTCTCGTGGACGTCGCCGAAATGGACCAACATCTGGGGCTATCCGGCTGAAACCATTCCGCTCCAGGACGGGCGCTATCTGATGATCTACGGCTATCGCCGCCCACCCTACGGGGTGAAGGGGGTGGTCTCCGAAGACGGCCTGACGTGGGACGAGAAGGCGAGCTTCTTCGTGGCTGAAAACGGCGTTCCCGGAAAAGCCGGGACCCGGTCCGCCGCCGGCCCGCGGCCGATCGACTGGGAGAACCCCGGCGTCTACCAGCACATCGGCTACCCGAGCGTGCTGCAGACCGCCGACGGGACCATCGTCGCCTCCTACCACGAGTGGGAGGACAAAGAGCGCCCGCTGCAATACGTCCGCGCCACCCGCTTCAGGCTGGCTGACTAGGTCGACGAAGCGCATCCAGCGCCTTCGAACGCTCCGTTACCGCCTCCCGCAATACGGTCCCCGATAGGGCGCTGGAGCCGGCCGGGTATTCCCTTGTTTGGCCAGGGCCTAAGGGGACTCAAACACGCCGTAGAGGACCATGGTGTGGCCTGCCGGCGTAGCGCCCCCCATCAGCAGCTGTAGCTGGCCCGACCGCGCCAGGTCGACGACGTTGCTGTCCGTTGCCGGCGTGTGGAGCCCCGGCGGCCCGGCAAAGATCTGCGCCGGCGGCGCGCCGGGCGCGGAGGGGCGCGGGTCAACGCCGCCCCAGGCATGCGCGGCAGCGACCGCGGCAGGGTCGTTGTCGCCC
>DATGKF010000073.1:0-6576 GCA_035294785.1 Caulobacteraceae bacterium
ATGCGACCATGCTGCTCGATCTGCGATTTGCGACCCGGCCAGTACGTGGTGAGCAGGATCAGCGCGAAGACGGCAAACACCAGCACGATGGAATTGTGCTGCAACCAAATGACAAATGGCATCATGTCGATGTCTCCGCCCTATTGCCGAAGTCGTTCGTTGGCGGGATCGGCGAAATCGACCATCGTCCCGAGTACCTGGAGATAGGCGACCAGCGCGTCCATCTCGGTGATCTGCCGTCCATTTCCCGGCACTGTTACCGCCTTGGGATAGCGTTTCAGCAGCGCGGCATTGTCGGCGTCGGGGTTGGCCTGGGTTCGCAGATCGGCCACCGCGTTGGCGATGTCATCGTCGGTGTACGGCACGCCCACCGCGCGCAGCGCACGCAATCGCGCAGTGAGATCACGCGGATCAATCGGCGCCTCGGCCAGGAACGCGTAATGCGGCATCGCCCGCGGGCGTCGTGATCGGCTGGTCTGCGAGCGGATAACGCCAGGCGAAGACGTCCTCGATGTCCGGCGTCTCGACCAGCTGCGCCGGCGTCTTCGCGGGCCGACCGTCGAACACCGGCGTCTTGGTCCCATCCCGCCAGACCAGCGCGTCGCCCGCGTGGCCGGCGAGGAAGTCCGGATAGGCCGCGACCAGCTTGTCGAGCAGCAGGTCTCGGCGCCCGGCCGGCATTGCAGTCGGGATCGGGCGCGATCCCAGCCGGGCGCTTACCGCCTCCTGCGCCAAGGCGGACGGCGCGGCGAGCGCGAGCAGGCAGAGGAGAAGCGGCCAGCGCCTTTGCAACATCAGTGGGTCTCCTGCGCGAGCGCCGACACTCTGGCGACCGCGTCGGCCTCCTCGTCGGCGTAGAAGAGATTGAACGCCGGCTCCTTCAGCCGATCGAGCCAGCTGCCGCTGAGCTTGAGGGACTGCGACTGCGGGGCCGAAACGCGCAGCACGCCGTTCACGCACTGCGCTGAGACTTGTCGGCTCATGAAAGCTGGGCGCACGCCCCACTCGATCTCCGAGGCGGCGACGGCGCCGCGGTTCAGCCGCGCGGGGGCGAGCGCGCCGGTCTGCGCCCCGAGCAGCGGGTTCACGCACAGAATCAGGCGGCCGTTCGGCGGCCCGAGCTCGTTGTCCGCGTTCCACACGAGCGAGCGCTCGAACACTTGGCGGATGTCAGCCTGGTCGAAGGCGAACGCCTGGTTCCATGCGACCAGGCAGCGCGGCTGACCGGGCGCGGTGCAGGCCGGCAAAGCGGAGCCCGGCCCGTGGCCGGCGGCGAGCACGGTCGCGTCAATCACGTAGACGGCGGCCAGCCTGCGGATGAGCGTCGGCCGCTGGGCCAGCTCCTCGCGCATCAGCCGGTCGACCAGCGTGCCGCCCTGCTCCACGCCCACCACGATCAGCGGCCGGTCACCTGGGCTGAGCGTGTCGAGGAAATAGTCGAACGCGCGCCGCACGTCGCCATAGGCGAAAGCGCGCGCGTCGCGGGCGTCGTCCCGCAGCGTCAGGGCCGTGTAGAGGCTGCCCTGCCGGTAGCGGGGCGCGAACAAACGGCCGGCCCGATCGAACGGCGCGGCGTAGTTGGGCAGGATCACCCGCGCCAGAAAGCGGCTCGACTTGCGATCGCCGATCGGGCCGTTCCAGTCGCGGCCGCCATCATAGGTGGTCGGGTGGACGAAGAAGACGTCGGCGGGAGGCTCGCCATCCGCCGGCGCGTGGTCGGGGATCAGCGCCCATGCGGCGGCGCGGGTGTAGTCGGGCGCGGCCGGCGGCCGGTAGATCTGGAACGGAGTCTTGGGGTCGAGCATCGCCTGGGCGATGTCGTGGCGCCAGCGAAAGGCGGCGATGACGACCAGCACGACCAGGAGGACGCCGCCCAGTCGGCGCCAGTCCTTCGCGGAAAGTGTGCGCCCGGCCATCGCCCGACGAGCCTTAGCACGGGGCGGAAGGAGCCCGCGAGGGCGTCAGGCCGCGTGGGCGTCCCGCGTCCGCACGTGCTCCATGCGAAAGCCGAGGCCGACCACGCGTGCGGGGATGCGCCTGAGCACGGGAAAGATGTTGAACAGCTTGGCCGGCCAAGGCGCCTTGATCGGCCTTTCGCTGCCCAGGGCTGCGGCCAGAACGAACCGGTGGACGAACACCTGGATCGCCTGCATCGCCTTCACCGCCCAGAGCCGCCGGCGGCAAACGTCCGCGAGCAGCGGGTCGACCGGATGGCTGGCGGCCAGCGCGCCGGCCAGGACGTTGGCGGCGCAGACGGCGTCCTGAATGGCGAGGTTGATGCCGACGCCGCCCACCGGCGACATGGCGTGCGCCGCGTCGCCGATGCAAAGGAGGCCGGGTTTCGACCAGCACGGCAGCCGGTCGATAGAGACGGTCAGCAGCTTGACGTCGTCCCAGCTTGTCAGCGCGTCGACGCGGTCGGCCATCAACGGGGCGGCCTGGGCGAGCTTCTGTCGGAACGCGTCCAGGCCTGCGTCGCGGATCGCGTCGTAGCCGCCTTTCTTCACCACGAAGGCGCACTGGAAATAGTCGCCGCGGTCGAGCAGCACCATCACATAGCCGGCGCCCAGACGGCCAAGCACAAGGTTCGGATCGTCCGGCCGTCGCGGGAGCTTGAGCCAGAGCACGTCGATCGGCGCGCCCAGGTCCTCGACCGCGAACCCTCCGGCGGCGCGGAACCGCGAGTCTCGGCCGTCGGCGGCCAGCACGAGGTCCGCGCGAATGTCGAAAGCCTGACCGCTCGCCGTCGCATGCACGCCGGCGACGCGCCCGCCCTCCTCGATCAGGCTTACGGCCTCGGTCGACATGCGCAGATCGAACTCGGGGAACCGCCGCCCTGCGGCCGCGAGAAAGTCGAGGAAGTCCCACTGCGGCATCATCGCCACGAACTTCGCCCGCGTCGGCAAGTGTCTCAGATCCGCGAACTTGATCGATTCCTCGCCCACCTGGCCTTCGATCTCGCGGATTTCCGAGTGCGGCCGCTTGAGGAAGTCGTCGAACAGGCCCAGCTCGTTCATCACTTCCAGCGTGGAGGGGTGGACGGTGTCGCCCCGAAAGTCGCGGAGGAAATCGGCGTGCTTCTCCAGCACGATGACGTTCACGCCCGCGCGGGCGAGCAGATAGCCGGCCATCATTCCGGCGGGCCCGCCGCCCGCGATGCAGCACTGCGTCGTGGCCGACTGGGCCGCGCTAGCGGTAGGGGTCCTCGCGGTTGAGGTAGTGCCTGACATAGTCTTCGACGCCGTCCTCGAGGCTGGTGAGCGGGCGATCGTACCCTGCCGCCGTCAGCCGCGTCATGTCTGCCTCCGTGAAATACTGGTAGCGGTCGCGGATCACCTCGGGCGTCGGAACGTATTCGATACGCGGCGGTCGCCCGGCCGCCTTGAACGTCGCCTCGGCGAGATCCTTGAACGAGCGCGCGACGCCGGAGCCGAGATTGTAGAGGCCGCTTACCTGCTCGTTGTCCATCAGCCAGGCGATCACCTCGGCGGCGTCGCGGACATAGACGAAGTCGCGCCGCTGGCCCCCGTCCGGACAGTCGGGCCGATGCGACTTGAACAGGGTGACGGCCTCGCCGTCGCGAGCCTTGGGCCAGATCTGCGAGACGACGGAGCGCATCGGCCCCTTGTGGGCCTCGTTCGGACCGTAGACGTTGAAGAACTTCAACCCCACCCACTGCGGCGGCGCATAGTCGCGCGCGGCCTGGCGGGCGGCGAAGATGTCGAACAACGCTTTGGTCCAGCCGTACGGATTGAGCGGGCGAAGCGCGGTCAGGCTTTCCAGATCGTTGTGGTCGGCGAAGCCCAGCCCGCCGTCGCCGTAGGTGGCGGCCGACGAGGCGTAGATCAGCCGCCGCTGATGGTCAGCGCACCAGCGGAAGAGGTCGCGCGACAGGCAGAAGTTGACGTTCATCAGCCGGTCGGCGTCCGGCTCGGTCGTCGAGGAGATCGCGCCCATGTGGACGACCAGCTCAACCTCGCGCCAGCGCTTCTCCAGCCAGTCGAACATGTCCTCCGGCTGTACGAAGTCGCCGATCGGATGCTTGGCGATGTTGCGCCACTTGCCGAGATCGACCCCGCGCAGCCGATCGCAAACGACGATGTCCAGCGACCGATCCTCGGCCAGCCGGGCGACGACGTTCGAGCCGATGAAGCCGGCCCCGCCGGTGACGAAGACGATACGCCGGGTCATGCGCTGCGTGACATGCGTGCGATGGCGGCGGTGGTCGAATACCCCTCGACAATCGGCGCGAGCTTCACCTCGCCGCCCCAGCTTTCGACCAGGTCGCCCCCGACCACCTCGCTCTTGGCGTAGTCGGCGCCCTTGACCAGCACATCAGGCCGCGCGGCCTCGATCAACGCCAGCGGCGTTTCGGAGTCGAACGGCACGACCAGATCCACCGAGCCGAGCGCGCCCAGGACCAGCGCGCGGGACTCCAGATCGTTGACCGGGCGCCCCTCGCCCTTCAGCGCGGCGACGGAGCGGTCGCTGTTGAGGCCGACGATCAGGCGATCACACCAGGCTTTCGCCTCGGCCAGATAGGCGACGTGACCGCGGTGGAGGATGTCGAAGCACCCGTTGGTGAACCCGACTTTCAGCCCGAGGCCGCGCCAGGCGGCGACCTCGCGCAACATCCGCTCGGGCGTGGCGATCTTGCCTTCAGCGGAGGCCTGGCGTTCCGAGACCTCGGCCTCGACCAGCTCGTCAGCGGACGCAGTTGCGGTGCCGGCCTTCTGCACCACGATGCTGGCGGCCAGGAGCGCGAGCTCGACCGCGTCCGTCATCGATGCGCCGGCGGCAAAGGCCGCGCCCAGCGCCGCGAGCGCCGTATCGCCGGCGCCCGAGGTGTCGTAGACCTGCGGCGGCTCGCTGCGGAAGTGACGCACGGCGCCGCCGCGCACCGCCAGCGACATCCCACGCGCCGCTCTGGTGACCAGGATCGCCTTGGCCTGGCAACGCGCGAGCGCGGCCGCCAGCGCCGCCTCGATCTCAGCATCGGTTTCGCACGGCAGATCGGTGGCGTACGCAAGCTCGGCCGCGTTCGGCTTGAGCACGTCGACCGGGCCATACCTGTCGAGCGCCCGCGCCTTCGAATCCACCACGAGCCGGGCGCCGGCGGCCGCAGCGGCGTGGCACGCGTCGATCACCGCCGCGGTCACGACGCCCTTGCCATAGTCGGAGAGCAGGATCGCGCCCGCGCCGGCAGCGGCGGCTTCGATCGCGCGCAACAGCTCCGCCTGGACATCGTCGGCGATCGGCGCGCGCGACTCCTCGTCGACGCGGAGGAGCTGCTGGCCGGCGGACACGAAGCGGGTCTTGAGCGTCGTCGGCCGCGCGGAGTCGGTCACCAGGAAGCCCTCGACGCCGGCCTCGGCCTTGAGCAGTCCGAGCGCCTCGGTCGCCGTCGCATCGCCCCCGACCACGCCCACCAGCGCCACGTTCGCGCCGAGCGCCGCGGCGTTGCGGGCGACGTTGCCGGCCGCGCCCAGCATGACGACATCGTGCGCGCGGGCCAGGATCGGGATCGGCGCTTCGGCCGAGATGCGGCCGACGTCGCCGTAGACGAAACGGTCGACCATCACGTCGCCGACGCAAAGCACTTTCGCGCCGCGCATTCCGGCCAGAAGCGATTGAAGCCCGATCAGGTCCATGGCGCGAGCGTGTCGGCCTTTTCGAGCGCGAGCGTCAAGCGTTCAGCGGCCGCACCGGGTCATCCAACGCGAGCGTAACAAGCCCAGATGACGCATCCGCTCTTCAGCCGGGGCAGTGCGACTCCCAAGCCGGCCCGCCGCCGTCGGGGAACGAGCCCTGGTCGACGAGCACCTTGCCGGTCCCATCGACGTTGCCCCAGACCTTCATCTGCCCCTGGCCGTTCTTCTTGAGCGTGGTGTGCTGAGCGACGTTGGTGCGCAGCAGGACGCCGTCGATCTCGATCGCGTCCGCGCCCACCAGCCGAGCGGCCGTATAGGTGTAAGTGTTCGGCTCGATCGTCGGCCCGCCGTCGTAGGTCAGCCCGACGCTGCCGTCGGGGGCGGCGGTATAGACCCCATATTCGTTGTCCGGCGAGGCCGGCTGGCCGCAGTCGAGGGCCCAGCGGCCGATCAGCCCAAACGATTGCGCGACGGAGGCGGCGGTGGCCGGGCTCGCCGGCGCCGTCACCGAGGACGACACGCTTCCGAGCGAAGCCGCCTGGCCCGAACTGCTGACGGTGTTCCCGGTCTTGCCGCAGCCGGCCAGGAGCGTCGCCGCAGCGAAGAGGATCAGATACCGACGCATCGTGAAGGCCCCCGGTCGAACACGCCCGCAAGGATGCCCCCGACGGCCTCGCCAGCCAAGCGCTCAGGCGGTCTCCCGCACGGCGGCACGGACGGCCTTCACCTTGGCCAGAAGGGGCGCGGCTGCGGCCAGCGGCATGCAGCTTGGTCCGTCGCACAACGCCTTCGCCGGGTCGGGGTGGAACTCGAGGAAGACGCCATCCGCGCCGGCGGCGACCGCCGCTAAAGCCAGTGTCGGCACGCCCTCGCGCCGCCCGCCGGCCGAGGCGCCGTTCGTCAGCGGGTTCGCGCCGGGCAGCTG
>DATGKF010000074.1:0-5593 GCA_035294785.1 Caulobacteraceae bacterium
CGCCGTGATCGCCAACGGCGGCGCCGACTATCTCGCGCATCCGGACAGCGTTGGCCGCCCGGCCGCGACGGTCGACGTGCGGATCGTCGACGAAAGCGGCCAGGACGTCGCGACCGGCCAGGTCGGCGAGATCTGGATCCGCGGGCCGAATGTCATCCCGGGTTACTGGGAGAACCCGGCGGCGACGGAAGCGGCGTTCGGCGGCGGCTGGTTCCGCACCGGCGACCTCGGGCTGCGCGACGACGCCGGCCTCTACTACGTGGTCGACCGGATGAAGGACGTGATTATCCGCGGCGGCGAGAACGTCTATTGCGCCGAGGTCGAGGCGCTGCTGCTCGAGCACCCGCGCGTTCGCGACGCCGCCGTCGTCGGCCTGCCCCACCACGACTACGGCGAGGAGGTGGCGGCGGTGATCCAGGTGGCCGCGCAGGACCTGGGCGCCGGCGTCGAGGACGATATTCGCGAGAGCCTCACCGGGCGCTTGGCGCGCTTCAAGATTCCGACAGCGATCCGGCTGGTCGAGGGCGATCTGCCGCGGACGGCGACCGGCAAGATCCTGAAACGGGAGCTGCGAACGCAGTACTTCTGACAGCGGCCCAGCGCCGGAGGGTCTGTTCGCGTGGATCCCTTGGTCGGAGCGGCGGGATTCGAACCCACGACCCCTTGACCCCCAGTCAAGTGCGCTACCAGGCTGCGCCACGCTCCGTTCGCCAAGGGAGCGCCCTTATAGGGAGGCCCGAGCGCAGCCGCAATCGGCGCAAACCCCGTCTGGCGCCCGGGACGGCTGGCGCAGGGGCTGCGGCCCGGCTGCAGCCCCTCACCCTGCCCTCTCCCCACGCTGCGCGTGGGGCGAGGGTTGCGTTCAGCGCCCCGCCAAGACCCGGTCGAGTTCGGCCTTGGCCGCCTCCAGGATGCCGAGCGTGTCGAGGAGGGCCGCGCGCCGGCGCGGGTCGACGGCCGCCGTGGCGGGCGCAGCCTCGAGCGCCAGTTCGGGTTGGGGCGCCGGCTCTGGCTCTGGCTCCGGCGCCGCGAGGCCCTCGCCGACGATGCGCTTGACGCCTTCATCGCGGTGCAGGCGCTGAACACCTTTGATGGTGTAGCCCTCGTCGTGCAGCAGCCGCTGGACGCCGCGGAGGATGGTGATGTCGTGCGGGCGGTAGAAGCGCCGCCCGCCGGCGCGCTTCATCGGGCGGATGAAGGAAAACCGGCTTTCCCAAAAGCGGAGCACGTGCTGGGCCACGCCGACCTCGTCGGCGGCCTCGGAAATCGTTCGGAACGCCTCGGGTCCCTTGGCCAAATCGTCGCCTCGGCTAGCCGTCCATACCGCGGTCCACGCGCGCCTTCATCACCTGCGAGGCGCGGAAGCCGATCACGCGGCGCGGCTGGATCGGCGCCGGCTCGCCCGTCTTGGGATTGCGGCCCATGCGCGCCCGCTTGGCGCGCACCTGAAAGACGCCGAACCCTGAAAGCTTGACGGTTTGCCCGCCGGCGAGCGCCTCGGCGATGAGGTCCAGCGTGCGCTCGACCAGGCCGGCGCAGTCCTGCCGTGTGAGGCCGACTTCGTCGTGCACGGCTTCGCAGAGCTCCGCACGCGTCACCGTTTCGCCCTTCATCGGATGCGCCCCCGTTCGGTTCCGCCCGCTAGCGCCTTCGTCTGTGCCGCGAAGCCCTGATGAAGTCAAAGCCCTAAGGCGTTCCGCGCGCTAGAATCTGACGACGCAGGCGCCCCAGGTCAGCCCGCCGCCCATGGCCTCGATCAGCAGCAGGTGCCCGGGCTTGATCCGGCCATCGTCGATGCCCTTCACCCAGGCGAGCGGAATCGAGGCCGCGGAGGTGTTGGCGTGCTCGGCGACGGTGGAGATAACGCGGCTTTCCTCGATGCCCAGCCGATGGGCGACGCCGGCAAGGATGCGCTGATTGGCCTGGTGCGGGATGAACCAGTCGACATCGGCCATGTCGATTTGCGCGTCCGCGGCCGCCGCCAGAACCGCCTCCGAAATGTTGATCACAGCATGGCGGAAGACCTGGTTGCCCAGCATGCGCAGATGCCCGACCGTGCCCGTGGTCGATGGGCCGCCGTCGACGTAGAGCAGGTCCTGCTTGGTCCCGTCGCAGCGGAGCGCGAAGCCCAGGAGACCGCGGTCGCTGGCGTCGCCCTTCCCTTCCATCGGCTCCAGCACCACCGCGCCAGCGCCGTCGCCGAAAAGGACGCAGGTGCCGCGGTCGGTCCAGTCCATCAGCCGCGTCATCTCCTCCGCGCCGATGACGAGCGCGCAGCGGCTCAGGCCCCGCGCCACGAACCCGTCGGCGACGCTGAGCGCGTAGACGAACCCCGAGCACACGGCCTGCACGTCGAAGGCGATGCCGACCGGCGCGCCGAGCTTGCGCTGAACGAGCGCCGCGGTGGCCGGAAAGGTCAGGTCGGGCGTGGTGGTGGCGACGATGATGAGGTCGAGATCGGCGGCCGTGCGGCCGGCGGCGGCCAGCGCCTTCAGCGAGGCCGCGACGGCGAGATCCGACGACCCCTGGTCCGGCGCGGCGCGGTGGCGTTGGCGGATGCCCGTACGCTCGCGAATCCAGGCGTCCGAGGTGTCGACGGTCTTGGCGAGCTCGTCGTTGGTGACGACATTCTCTGGCAGATATCCGCCCACCCCGGTGACCACGCTGCGCAACACCGAACTCAACCCAGCTTCTCCACCGACTGCGATTGCTGGGGCACGGTCAGCTTCTCCAGGTTGCGCTTGATCTCGGCGGCGTAGTCGCTCTGCGCCAGATCGACGGCGACGCGGACGGCGCTGGCGAACCCGCGCGCGTCGGCCCCCCCGTGCGCTTTGACCACGATTCCGGAGAGCCCCAAGAGCGGCACGCCCCGGTCGGGCTCGATGCGGGCCCGAAGGCGCGTGAACGCCGAACGGGCGAGGACGGCGGCGATCCGCCCCCGCAACGTAGCGCCCAGCGCCGCGCGAAGCTCGCCCAGGATGAACTGCGAGGTGCCCTCGGCGGTCTTCAGCGCCACGTTGCCGGCGAAGCCGTCGGTGACGATCACGTCCACCACGCCCGAGTAGATGTCGTCGCCTTCGACAAAGCCGCGATAGTCGGCGACGAAGGCGCCTTCGCGCAGCAGGCGGTGGGCCTCGCGCACCTCCTCGTGGCCCTTCTGGTCCTCCTCGCCGACGTTGAGCAGCGCGACCCGCGGCCGCTCCACGCCATGCATGGCGCGGTGGAAAGCGGCGCCCATGATGGCGAACTCGATCAGGCGGTGGGCGTCGCAGTCGATGTTGGCGCCGACGTCGAGCACGGTGGTGAGGCCGAACGACGATGGCCAGGGGGCGACGAACGCGGGTCGCTCCAGGTCGGCGACCGCCATGCGCAGGATGAGCTTGGAGATGGCCATCAGCGCGCCGCTGTTGCCGGCCGAGACGGCGGCGTTCGCCCGCCCGTCGCGGATAGCCTCGACGGCGTTCCAGAGGCTGGTGCCCTTGCCGCGACGAACGGCCTGCGCCGGCTTTTCGTCACCGGCGATGGCGCGATCGGTGTGGCGGATTTCGCAAAGCTGGCCGAATTCCGGTGCGGCTTTCAGCTCGGCGCTGATCGCCGCTTCGTCGCCGTGCAGCAGGAAGCGGGCGTTCTTGGCGCGCCAATGGCCGGTTTCGCCGGCCAGGCCCGGCACGATCACCGGCGGGCCGAAGTCGCCGCCCATGGCGTCGATCGAGATGACGGTCGGATCAGGCACGGCGCCCCTGGAGCCCCTCGGACATGTCTGGCGCCGGCGAAGGCTTGGCGACGATACAGTGCGCCCGTGCGCCTGCAAAGCGCGGGCTACCCACGCGGCAGGTTGCGCAGGACATCGAACGGCGACGCCGCGGCCGGCGCCTCGGGCGGCTCGAACGCCACGCCGGGCTTGCGCGGAAACGGATCGAGCTCCAGCGCCAGGTGCTCGACGACATACGCGCTGACGTCGATCGCCTCGTCGTCGATGAGGTCCGGCGGATCCTCGGCTTCGGGGTCGATCACGACCTCGCCGTCGCTCGGCGGCGGCGCGTTGGGGCTCGTGGCCGGCAACACCCGCACGAGGAACTCGCCGGCGAGCGCGCTTTCGAAGGGGTCGAGGCTCACCCCGCAGATCTGCACGATCTCAGCCCGCCAGCGGCCGCTCAGAGCGGCGCCGTCCATCCAGGGCGCGAGCGTCACCTCGGCGGTCAGGGCGTTCACCGCCTCGATCCCGAGCGACAGCGCGACCGCCTCGCGCGCCAGCGGATCGGCTTCGAGCGTCAGCGTGCGCCCGCGCCGGCCCTCGGCCAGGCTGACGATGGCGGGCCAGGCGTCGCTCACGCGGGTATCTCCGGCCAGGTCGCGACGCCCTCCAGGATCGTGGCGAGGTCCTGGCTGGCCAGCGCCGCGTCGCAGGCGCGCACGTAAGCGGCCATCGCGGCGGCGTCCGCCCCGCTCCCCTCGAACACGGTTCGTCCGACGACGGCCTCGAGGTCGCCGGCGTCGGCCAGCGCCGCTTCGTACGACAGCGCGCGGCCATAGACGGCCTCGCCCAGCTTGCGCATCCGCTTCGGCACCGTGAGGTCGCCGACGCCCAGTTCGCGCAGCGCATGGTCGAGATTGCCGACGAAGAGGTCGAACAGCGCCTGGGCGGTCTCAGCCGCTTCAGGCCCCTCGCCTTTCAGCCGGCGGACCAGGAGGAGCACGTGCAGGCTGTAGAGTTCGAAGCGCCCCTCGACCGTGTCCGCGACGCCAAGGGCGGTGTAGAAGGCGGGCTGGCGCGCCTGAGCGACGGCCGCGGCATAGAGGCGCGCGCCCGCCTGCTTCGGCCGTCGCTGGCGAAACACGCTTTTCAACACGCCGTTCAGAGCCTCACTTTCGCCGCGCCCTACGCGGCCCATTGAACTAGGTTGTCGAGGGCGATAGGTCAAAGCCCGCAACTGTCGCGTAAAGAGGCCGCTTTTGATGCTCCGTCGAGCCGTTCCCCTGCTCAGCGCGATCGCCGCGACCGCGGCGCTCACCGCGGCCTGCGTGCCGACGACGAGCTTCCAGGGCTTCCAGGCCATCGACGCGCGGCCGCAGGACGTGCAGGTCGGCGTCGACACCAAGGAGACGGTGCGCGCCAGGCTCGGCACGCCGTCCGAGGTCTCGACCTTCGATCCGAACGTCTGGTTCTACATCTCGCAGGTGATGCAGACGCAAAGCTTCTATCGCCCGCGGCTGGTGCGCCGCGACATCGTCGCGGTCTCCTTCAACCAGGGCGGCGAGACGGTCGCCAACGTCGACACCCTGTCGCTGAAGGACGGGCGCGTGATCGCCTTCAACGGCCACGAAACCCCGACCCGCGGGCGTGAACTCACCGTGCTGGAGCAGCTGATCGGCTCGATCGGCAACGGCCAGTTCAACGGCAACCAGCAGCCCAACCCAGGCCAGCGCCCGGGGCAGCCGTAGCGGCTAGCTGAACTTTCGCGCCAGCACCGCGAGCAAGAGCAGCGCCACGATGTTGGTGATCTTGATCATCGGGTTCACCGCCGGGCCGGCGGTGTCCTTGTAGGGGTCGCCGACCGTGTCGCCGGTCACGGCGGCCTTGTGCGCCTCCGAG
>DATGKF010000075.1:0-17030 GCA_035294785.1 Caulobacteraceae bacterium
GTCTGCTCGGGCGGATCCTCTCGGACGAGCGCCGTGAACGGGCGCTGGCGCTGGGCGCCGCGATGCGGCTCGGCTGCGACCTCTCGGGGCGAAGCGGCGCGCTCCTCGGCCGCTCGACGCTGGCCATCGCCGGCGATGCACTGGTGTTGAAGACCGACCAGCGTTGGGCCGACATGCTGCTCGGAGAGCAGACCGCCAAGCGCGCCGCCCAACTCGCCGACCGTCTCGACCTGGGCCTGAAGATCGGCCGCTAGAGGCTCAGCCGTCCGCGGCTCGCGGCGCCCGGCGCACCTCGACCACCCGCACGCGCGCGCCGTCGAGCACCAGCGCCAGCTCGCCGCGCTTCAGCCGCAGCGCGTCGGCGCCGAAGGCCTGGAGCCGCCAGCCGTGCAACGCGCCCACGTCGGCGCGGTCGTCGGAGGCGATTTTCTCGAGATCGGCGACGGTGGCGATGAGCTTCGAGGCGACGCCGGCGTCCTCGGCGCGCGCCTTCAGGAGCACCTTGAGCAACTCGACGATCGCCCCCGCCGCGGGGTTCGGCGGGCCGGACGACGAGCGCTCAACGACCGGGGCGTAGCTCTCGGCCTTCTGCAGCGCAAGGCGCACCACATCGACGATCTCGCTTCCGAACCGCGAGGTCGCAAACCCCTTCGGCAGTGAGCGCAGACGGCCGAGCGCGTCGGCGTCGACCGGCGTCTGCGTGGCGATCTCGTCGATGGCGTCGTCTTTCAGGATGCGCCCGCGCGGCTGGTCGCGGGTCTGCGCCGTCCGTTCGCGCCAGGCGGCGACTCCGCGCAGCACGGCGAGATACTTGGTGGCGAACCGACGCGGCTTCAGCCTGCGCCAGGCGTTCTCCGGATCGACGTCGTAGTTGGCGGGGTCGGCCAGGGCTGCCATTTCCTCGGTCACCCAGGCCAGGCGGCCGCCAGCGTCCAACCGCTCGCGCAGCATCGGGTAGAGCGCCGCCAGATGCGTCACGTCCCCGAGCGCATAGTCCAGCTGCGCCTGGCTGAGCGGCCGCCGCGCCCAGTCGGTGAACCGGCTCGACTTGTCGATCGCGACCTTCAGCATCTGGCGCACGAGCGCGTCGTAGGCCACCTGCTCGCCGAAGCCGGCGGCCATGGCGGCGATCTGGGTGTCGAACAGCGGCGACGGGATGACGCCGAGGTTGCAGAAGATCTCGATGTCCTGCCGCGCCGCGTGGAACACTTTCTCGGTCCGCGTGTCGGCCATCAGGGCAAGCAACGGCGCCAGGTCGATGCCCTCGGCCAGCGGGTCGATCACGCCAGCGTCTGTCGGGCCCGCCACCTGCACCAGGCAGAGCTTCGGCCAGTAGGTTGTCTCGCGCATGAACTCGGTGTCGACGGTCACGAACGGCTGGCCGGCCAGGCGGCCACAGAGATCGGCGAGCGCGGCGGTGGTGGTGATCGGCGTCATCGGCTAGCTATAACGCCGCGACTCGGGCGCTGGCCAAGGCTCGTTCGTCAACCGCGCCCGAGCGGAGCCAGGATGACCGACCGCCCGAATGGTCTGACCTATGCGGACGCCGGCGTCGACATCGACGCGGGCGCGGCTCTGGTCGAGGCGATCAAGCCGCTGGCGAAAGCCACGCGCCGGCCCGGTGCGGACGCCAATCTGGGCGGGTTCGGCGCTCTGTTCGACCTGAAGGCGGCCGGCTACGTCGACCCGCTGCTGGTCACCACCACCGACGGCTGCGGCACCAAGCTGAAGGTGGCGATCGAGACCGGGCTGCACGACACGGTGGGGATCGACCTGGTCGCCATGTGCGTCAACGACCTTTTGGCTCAGGGCGCGGAGCCGCTGCTCTTCCTCGACTACTATTCGACCGGCAAGCTGGACGTCGAAGCGGGCCGCCGCATCATCGCCGGCATCGCCGAGGGCTGCCGGCAGGCCGGTTGCGCGCTGGTGGGCGGCGAGACGGCCGAGATGCCGGGCCTCTACGCCGACGGCGACTACGACCTGGCCGGCTTTTCCTTGGGCGCCGTCGAGCGCGGGGCCGTGCTCCCCCGGCTGGCCGCACAGGCGGCGGGGGACATCCTGATCGGCGTCGCCTCGTCCGGGGCGCATTCGAACGGCTATTCGCTGATCCGCAAGATCGTCGAGCGTTCGGGCCTGGGCTGGGACGCGCCCGCGCCGTTCGCACCGGCGCAGACGCTGGCCGAGGCGCTGATGACGCCGACGCGCATCTACGTGGCGAGCGTTCTGCCGCTGGTCCGCGCCGGCCTCGTCGATGGGCTCGCCAACATCACCGGCGGCGGCCTGATCGAAAATCCGCCCCGCGCGGTCGCCGGCGGGCTTGTCCCCCGCTTCGACTGGGAAGCCTGGCGCCTTCCGGCGGTGTTCGACTGGCTGCAAAAAACCGGCGGCGTCGCCGACAACGAGCTGCGCCGCACGCTCAACTGCGGCGTCGGGCTGGTGCTGATCGCCAAGCCGGCGAACGCCGACCGCCTGCTCGCCGGTCTCCACGATGCGGGCGAGACGGCCTTCATCTGCGGCGAACTCACCGCGCGTTAGTTCCGAAACCGCGATCTCACTGGGCGGCGAGCCGCCGGGCGACGCAGCGCGCGATCTCAGCTGGCGCTTGGTCGGGGATGGGCAACACCGCGCTGACGTTAATCTCGCAGAGCACGTAGGTGTCCTCGCCGTCGGGCGTTCGGGGGCCGAAGAGGAAGTCGGCATCCCAGATTGCCGGCAGGTCGGCTGGGTCGATCTGGAGTCGGCGGATCATGGCCGGGATCCAGTCGTCTTCCATCTTGGCCCTGAGCGTCCGGAACGCGGGATCGTCGGCGGCGGACATGATCCGCGGTCCCGGCTCTCCGGAGTCGGGCGGCAAGAGCGCCTTGATCAGTTGGCGACCGAAACCCACGACGCGACCCTCGACGGCATAACAGCGGATCATCCCGTCCGGCAGCCGCGCCTGGAACGGCTGGTCGAGCAATCGGCCCGCGCCGGCGAAATAGCCATCGCAACGGTCCATGAACGCTGACAGCCGCATCTGCTCGATTTGGCTGCCGCGCTGGGCGTGCAACACTTCGACCAGCGGCTCGGCGCTTGGCGCGGCGCTGCGAGCGCGTTCGACCTTCCACACGCCCTGGCCGCCGTTGCCGCGGTTCTGCTTCAGCACGCGCGGGCCGCTCGCGAGCTGCGCAGGAAAGCGGGCCCGAAAGTCTGGCGGCGACGTGTAGAGCTGGGTGTCGGTTCCCCAGCCGAGGTCGCGGGTGCGGTAGAGCACCTCCTTGACCCCCATCTTCAGGATGACGTCAGGGTGGGCGCTGACCCAGACACCCTGCGCGGCCACGTCGCGGAGCAGCGGATCCAGTTGGCCGCGGTCGCGCCCGCCCGAGAGCGGGTCGACCCAGACGAGCACGCCGGCCGCGCCCAGCAGCTGCTCACGAACCTCGCCGGCGGCTTCCTCGCAATAGACCACGGGGGCGGCGTCGACGCCCTCTCGAGCAAGGGCCTCGAAGATGGGCGTCAAGCGACCGGTTGGGGCATTGGCCTGGGCGCGCGCGGCCAGGTCGCCGCGCCAAAGCAGCGCGACGCGCGGGTTGGAGCCGGTTGTCATGAGGAGCCTCGGTCCATCATCGCACTCCCTTCCACGCGCCAGCGCGCGGAGATCAGGAGCGGGTCTTGGACGGCGGGCCGTCTTCAGCCGGGCGCCCGCTTGAAGGCCCGACGCGGCGAACCTAGCGCGATCAGCCGGGTTTGACCACGCCGCCGCGGGCGGCGATGGCCTGCAGCGTTTCGATGAAGAGCGCGCCCTCGATGGCGACCACGCGGGCGCCCAGACTCTCGACCGTATCGCCCGCCAGCACCGGGACGGCGCGCTGGGCGAGGACCGCGCCGTGGTCGTATTCCTCATCGACCAGGTGCACCGAGGCGCCGCTCTCGCGCTCGCCGGACGCCAGCACCGCCTCGTGCACGAAGCGGCCGTACATGCCTTTGCCGCCGAACTTGGGCAACAGCGCCGGGTGCACGTTCAGCATCCGCCCGCGGTAGGCCGCCAGCGTCAGCGGTCCGACCATGCGCAGATAGCCGGAGAGAACGACCAGGTCGGCGCGCTCGGCCACTAGTGCGTCGGCGATCAGCCGATCGGCGGCCGCCTCGGATCCTGCCGTCTTGGCGCTGATGTGCGCCGCGGCGACGCCGTGCTCGCGAGCGAAGTCGAGCGCCGCCGCATCGGGGTTGTTGCTGACGACGATGACGGGCTCGGCGTCGAGTCGGCCGGCTTCGCCGGCGGCGACAATGGCGCGCATGCTGGTGCCGGCGTGGGAGGCGAGAAAGCCGAGGCGCAGCGCCGCGGGCATCTCAGCCGACGATCTGGTCCTCGGTGAAGAACTGGCCGATCTCGGCGGTGGCGTTCTCCGGGCTGTCGGAGCCGTGCACGGAATTTCCGGTGAAACTCTCCGCGTAGAGTGCGCGGATCGTGCCCGGCGCGGCGTTGGCGGGGTTGGTCGCCCCCATCACCTCGCGATAGCGGGTGATGGCGTTCTCGCCTTCGAGCACCTGCACCACGACCGGGCCGGAGGTCATGAGCTCGACCAGTTCGCCGAAGAAGGGCTTGTCCCTGTGCACCGCATAGAAGGCCTCGGCTTGCGGCCGCGTCATGCGGATGCGCCGCTGGGCGACGATCCGCAGGCCCGCGTCCTCGATCACCGCATTGACCTTGCCGGTCAGGTTGCGGCGCGTGGCGTCCGGCTTGATGATCGAGAAGGTGCGTTCGGTCATGGGTCGGGCCAGCCGCTCTTTCGGGGATTTGGAAAGTCGAAGGGTGCGGGCTTATAACGACGCCCGTTCGCGCCGCCAAGGCGGGCGGACGTGGACGTCAAGGAAGCGATGCAGGGCATGACGGGACTGAGACTGACGCACTTGCGCTAGCGCTCCGCGGGCGATGCGCCCGCTCAGCGGCTCGGGGCCTTCCGCGGCGCCCGGACCGTCCACGATCCCGCTTGTCTCGACCTCCGTTTAAGAGCGCTTCCCATGTTTCGCATTTCCCATCTCGTCTTCGACGCTTACGGGCGCCGGTTTTTCGACTCCGCCTCCCTCTTCCTGCCCGCCGGAACCAAAGCGGGGCTGGTCGGCCGCAATGGCGCGGGCAAGACGACGCTGTTCAAGCTGATCAAGGGCGAACTCGAACCCGGCGGCGGCGAGATCGTCCTGCCCAAGGCCGCCCGCATCGGCGCCGTCGACCAGGAGCATCCGGCAAGCCCGGTGGCGCTGCTCGACACGGTGCTGGCGGCCGATGCCGAACGGGCGTCCCTGATGGCGGCGCTCGAAACCGCCGCGCCCGATCACCTGGGCGAAATCTACGCCCGGCTGACCGAAATCGACGCCGACCGGGCCCCGTCGCGCGCGGCCGAGATCCTGCATGGTCTCGGCTTCTCCAACGACGACTTGGCGCGGCCGATGGCCGAGTTCTCCGGCGGCTGGCGCATGCGCGTCGCGCTGGCCGCGGCGCTCTTCGCCGAGCCGGACCTGCTGCTGCTGGACGAGCCGACCAACTACCTCGATCTGGAGGGCGCGCTCTGGCTGGAGGCGCGGCTGCGCAAGTACCCGAAGACGGCGCTGGTCATCAGCCACGACCGGGAGCTCCTCAATCGCTCGGTCGAGCGGATCGTGCACCTGCGCGAGGGCAAGCTCGACCTCTACACCGGCGGCTTCGACGCTTTCGAGCGCGAACGAGCGGAGAAGCTTCGTCTGCAAGCGGCGACGCGGGCGAAGGTCGAGGCGAGGCGCGCCCATATGCAGGCCTTCGTCGACCGCTTCCGCGCCAAGGCGTCGAAGGCGGCGATGGCCCAGTCGAGGCTGAAGATGATCGCCAGGCTGCCGGTCGTGGCGGCCGTGGTGGCGGAACACACCGCGCCGTTCCTCCTCCCCTCGCCGCCGCGACCGCTGGCCCCGCCGCTCGTGCGCATCGAGGGCGGCGCCGTCGGCTATGACGGTCCGCCTGTCCTCAAGCGGCTGAATTTGCGCCTCGATGTCGACGACCGGATTGGGCTCCTGGGCGTGAACGGCGCCGGCAAGTCGACCTTCGCCAAACTGCTGGCGGGCGCGCTCCCGCTGGCCGGCGGAACGATGCACCGCGACAGCAAGCTGCGCTGCGGCTGGTTCCACCAGCATCAGATCGAGGCGCTGGACCCGACGGACACGCCGCTGGCGATCATCAACCGCGCCTACCCCGAGCTGTCCGAGCCGCAGCGCCGCTCGAAGGTCGCCCAGTTCGGCATGACCCGCGAGAAAGTGGAGACGACCGTCGCCGACCTCTCAGGCGGCGAGCGGGCGCGGCTGCTCCTCAACCTGGTCGCCATGCGGGCGCCGCACCTCTTGATCCTCGACGAGCCGACCAACCACCTGGACATCGACAGCCGCCGGGCCTTGCTCGACGCGTTGAACGACTACGAAGGCGCCGTCATCCTGATCACACACGATCGCTCGCTGATGGAGATGGTCGCCGATCAACTGTGGCTGACCGCGGGCGGCACGATCCAGCCCTTCGACGGCGACCTCGAGGACTATGCGAAATACGTCCTCGATGCGGCCCGCGTCGCCGCGCGCGGGCCGCGCGCCGAGCCCCCTCCTCCGCCGCCGAAGCCCGCGCCGCTGGCGTTGGCGCCCCTCAGGCGCCGGCTGGACGCGGCCGAGGCCGCGCTGGCGCGCGAGACCGGCGCCGCCGCCGAGATCGACACGGCGCTTGGCGATCCGGCGCTGTTCGCCCGCGATCCGGAGCGGGCGGCCGAGCTCGGCCGGCGTCGTGCGCGGATGCAGGCGCGTCTCGACAAGGCGGAGGCTGTCTGGTTGGCGGCGGCCGAGGACTACGAACGGGCGGTTAGCCGCACTTGACGGCGGTGACGAGGCCCGTCTCGGCGTCGAAGACGATGTCTGTGCGCCCGGGCACATAGTCCTGAGTCACCATGCAGGTGCTGCAGTAGACGCGCCGGGTCGCCGGCTGCACAGGCACCGGGATGGCCGTGCGCGGCTTGCCGATCAGCCAGAGGAGCGTGGACGCATCGCAGGTCGCGTCCGCGGCCGGCGCGGGCGGCGGGGGCGCGGGCGGCGGCTGATCCGTCGCCGAGGCCGAGAGCGGCGTTTGCGAACTCGCGCCGCCGGCGACGAGCGCCAAGGCCAGAATGCCGCCAAGCCATACGAGCTTTCTCATGCGTCCCGCTCCCATCCGCGTTCGGCCCCCTGCCGCCAATAGGATACAGGATGCCCCGCCTGACGGAACGCCCTCCAGCGGTCGCGCGCGGCGGAAACCGCGTCGGCGTCGCGCCCGTCAAAGAGAAGGATGCAGCGTTCGTAACCGTCGAGCGGGCCGGCCTCGGCCCCGTCGACCAGGAAGAGAGCCTGTGCGTCGTTGAGGTTCGCCTCACCCGTGGTGAGCAGGATCGGCTGGCGCTCCGCCATCGGCTCGGCGTCCGTGCCGTGCGCGAGAAAGCTCTCGTCGCGGTAGCTCCAGAGCCAGCCGTCGAGATGCTCGACGCGGTCGAGATCGCCTGTGCGCACCAGCGCCCGCCAGCCGCGCGCGATCGTCTTCTCCAGCAGCTCCGGCAAGGCCTGGTCGAGCACCGTGCGCTCGAGGTGATAGAACCAGACCTCGCAAGGGGTGTCGGTCATGCCGCCTCGATGTCCACGGCCGCCCGCTCGACCGCGGCGGCGACCTTAGCAGGCTGGGTGAGCATGGCGAGGTGATCGAGGGCCAGCCGCCCAACCGGCCAACGCCGCGCCGCGGCCGCGGCTTCGGCCCCGTAGCCTTCGCTGAGCTGAAGGTATGCACAACCAGCCGGCGGCCAATGCGGCGCCACGGGAGCAGCCTCCGCCAGGTACGCCGCCGGGACCCCGCGAATCTCCGCCGCGAACGCCGATCGCTGGACTTCGTCGGGCAGCAGCCGCTCGAACGTCGCCGGCGCGAACCAGTCTGGCCAGGGCGGCGCGCGCCCGTCGCCGACGGCGACCGCAACCGCACGGGCGAGCGCCGGCGGCGCCGATTCGAACCAGCATTGCCCGGGATGCGGAAGGATGGCGTCGACGAACAGCGCGCCGCGCGCCTGGCCGTCCAGCGCCTCCGCGATGGCGGGGAGCAGCCCGCCGGCCGCGCTGTGCCCGACCAGAATCCAGCCGTTGCTGGCCGGCGGGAGCTGCCGGGTGATCAGCGCCGCAAGGTTTGGAAAATAGGGAGCGCCGACGTCGCCGGCGCTGGCGGCCGGCGTGGCGACAACCCGTCCGGCCGCACGCAGGCGCTCGGCGACCGCCCGCCAGGTCATCGGCCCCACCAGCGGGCTATGGATCAGGGCGATCCCAGCTTCGGCCAGGACTCAGCTCTCGTAGTTGTCGGCGACGAACTGGTTCAACAGCCGCACTCCGAAGCCGCTGGCGCCCTCCGGGATCGTCGCGATGGTGGACGGCTTGCGCCATGCGACGGCGGCGATATCGAGGTGCGCCCAGGGCGTGTCGCGCACGAACTTCTGCAGGAAGAGGGCGGCGGTGATCGACCCGGCGGGTCGGCCGCCGATGTTCTTGAAATCGGCCGCCAGGCTCTCGAGCTGCTTTTCGTAGGCCTCCGGCAGCGGCAATCGCCAGAGTTCGTCGCGCGAGGCCTTGCCGGCCGCGAGCAGCTGATCCGCCAGAACGTCATTGTTGCAGAAGAGCCCGGCAAGGTCGTGACCGAGCGAGATGATGATCGCGCCGGTCAGCGTGGCCAGGTCGACCATCAGCCGCGGCTTGAAGCGCTGCTGGACGTACCAGAGCGCGTCGGCGAGCACGAGCCGGCCCTCGGCGTCGGTGTTGATCACCTCGACCGTCTGGCCGGACATGGAGGTGACGATGTCGCCCGGCCGCTGGGCGTTTCCGTCCGGCATGTTCTCGACGAGGCCCAGGATGCCGACCGCGTTCACCTTCGCCTTGCGGGCGGCGAGCGTGTGCATGAGACCGGCGACGGCGCCGGCGCCGCCCATATCCCACTTCATCTCCTCCATGCCGTCGGCCGGTTTCAGGCTGATGCCGCCGGTGTCGAAGCAGACGCCTTTGCCGATGAAGGCCAGCGGCGGCGTGTCGCCTCCACCCTTCCATTGGATGACGGCGAGCTGGCTTTCGCGCTCGCTGCCCTGGCCAACGCCCAGGAGCGCGCCCATGCCCAGCTTGGTCATCTCAGCTTCGCCCAGGATCTCGACGTCCAGGCCCATCGATTCGAGCGCTTTGACCCGCCTGGCGAACTCGGCCGGGTAGAGGATGTTGGCCGGCTCGGAGACCAGGTCGCGGGTGAAGGTCACGCCATCGGCGAGCGCGGCCAGCGGCGCGAAGGCCGCGCGCGCGGCCTCGACGTCCGCCACTGCAACGCGCGCGGTGCGGATCGACGGCTTGGCGTCGGCCTTCTCCTGCGTGCGGTAGCGATCGAACCGGTAGGCGGCGAGGCGCACGCCCAGCGCCGTCGCCGCCGCCAGCGGCGGCGGGGCGCCGTCGAGCGCCAGCGTCATCGTCGCGGCGCCGGAGGTTTTCAGCGCCCGGTAGGCCTCGGCGGCGACCAGCTCCACCACCCCTGGGCCGACGTCGCCTTGCGGCCCTGCCCCAACGAGGAGAATACGCGCGGCCGGCACGCCGGGCGGCGCGATCAGCTCCAGGACCTTGCCCCGCGCGCCTGTGAACGCAGCGGCGGCGATGGCGCGCTCGACCGCGCCGTCAGTCGCGCCGTTCAGTCGCTGCGCGCCTGCGGTGAGGGCGCCGCCCTCGAGCACGGCGGCGACCCAGGCGCCTGCGTCCCCTTCCGCGTCCGCGATACTGACAAACTCGACGTCCATGGACGGGACTCCCGGATGGCTATGACCGATGGCGGCGTGTAGAACATGACGTGCGAGGTCGGGCGCCGCAACGACCGTTCAAGGCCAGTTCGCCCGCAAGATGGGTCTGCTCGACCGATACCTGTTCCGCCAGATGCTCGGGCCAACCATCCTGGCCACCATCTCGCTGGCGCTCGTCGGCGTGCTGAGCCAGAGCCTGCAGGCGCTCGACCTGATCGTGAAGCAGGGTCAGAGCGCCTTCGTTCTCGCCGAGGTGATGGCGCTCGCCACGCCACAGCTCGTTGCGATGATGGCCCCGATCGCGTTGTTCGTCGCCGGCCTGGTGGCGCTGAACCGTCTGCACACGGAACAGGAAATCGTCGTCTGTTTCAGCTCGGGGATGAGCCGCAGCCGGGTGATCGCGCCCGCAATGCGGCTTTCCGTGATCGTGGCGCTCATGGTGCTGGTCGTGAACCTCTGGGCGGCGCCGTTCTGCGAACGTGCGATGCGGGTGAAGCTGTTCCAGATCCGCACCGACCTCGCCGCCAGCCTGGTCGAACCGGGCCAGTTCACCGAACCGGCCCGCGGGCTCACCGTCTACGCCCAGGAAGCGGCAAACGGCACGCTGACCAACCTCTTCGTGTTGCGCGAGAAACCCGACGGCGGGGACACGACGTTCATCGCCGCCAGCGGCAAGCTGGACAAGCGCAACGGCAAGCCGGTGCTCACCATGCGCGATGGCTCCAGCCAGGAATTCTCCAGCGCCGGCGTGCTGAACTACCTTAAATTTGATGAATATACATTTGAATTATCTGATCTTCTTTCGGTGAAAGACGCCGTGCGGTACAAGGTTCCCGACCTCTACATGCACGAGCTGCTGTTCCCGAACCTGGCGGACGACTGGCAACGGGAGAACCGCACGAAGATGCTGGCCGAGGCCAACGCCCGCCTGGCGACGCCGCTCTACGCGATCGCCTTCATGGCCATGGCGTTGGCGGCGGTGCTCGGCGGACCGTTCAGCCGCCTCGGCTACACGCGCCGGATCGTCGCGGTCGGCGGCGCGGCCGCCCTGGTCCGCATCGCTGGCGTCGGCGCGCAGGCGCTCTGCGACGGCCAGGTCTGGCTCAACATCGTCCAGTACGCTCTGCCTATCGGGGCCGCCTGCTGGGCGTTCCGCGTGCTGTTCAGACAACCGATCGGCCGCTTCCGTCCGCTGCGTCCGCTCACAGGCGTGACGCTGCTTCCGAGCGCAGCCGAATGAGGCTCAGGCTCACCCGCATCGAGACCTACGTCCTGGGCTACACCTTGCTGGCCGTGCTGGCGGCGCTCGCCATCCTCACCACCGTGATTTCGCTGGTCGACTTCGTCGAGGTCTCACGCACCGTCGGCACCCGCGCCGACGTCAGCTACGGCCAGGTGCTGCGGCTGACCGCCCTACAGGTGCCTTCGGTGATCCTGATCCTCCTGCCGTTCGCGTTCCTGTTCGGCGTCCTGGGCGCGTTCGTCGACCTCAACCGAAAGAGCGAACTCGTCGCAATGCGGGCGGCCGGGGTTTCGGCCTGGCGGTTCATCCTGCCGGCGGCCGGGGCCGCTTTCGTCGTCGGCATCCTCACGGTAACCGCATTCAATCCCCTCGCATCGGTGATGAACGCCGAGTTCGAGCGCGAACGCACTGCGCTGGTCGAAGGCGTTCAGTCGCACGGACTGAAAGACATCTGGCTGCGGCAGGCCGACGCCCATGACCAGATTATCGTCCGCGCCCGGGCGGGCGAGGACGACCACGGCATGCTGCGGCTGCGCGACGTCTCTTTGTTCGTCTTCTCCGTCGGCGACCACGGCGGCGCCCAGTTCGCCCGTCGCATCGAGGCCTCCGAAGCCTGGCTGACCAAGGGCCATTGGCTTTTGGCCGGCGCCAGAGAGGCGACGCCAGGCGCCGAAGCGCTGCGGTACGACACCCTCACCATTCCCTCCGCCCTCGACCCGCGCACCGCGCTCGAGCGATACGCCTCGCCGAAGGCGGTCCCCTTCTGGTCGCTCTGGGGGGCGATCGCGCGGACGGAGAGCGCCGGTTTCTCGGCGACCGGCTACCGGCTGCAGCTGCAGGAGCTCCTGGCCATGCCGCTGCTGTTCGCCGCCATGGCGATCCTGGCGGCGGCGTTTTCGCTGCGACTCGTCAGGTTGGGCGGCGTCGCCCTGCTCGCCGGCGCGGGAGTCGCGCTCGGATTCGGCCTGTTCTTCTTCGACCAGTTCTGCGGCGCGCTTGGCGAGGCGAACGCCGTCCCGCCATTCGCCGCGGCATGGACGCCGCCCATCCTGGCGCTTCTGTCGGGCGTCACCTTGCTCTGCTATACCGAGGACGGCTAGCCGGCTAAGAGGAAAGAAGACCCGGCCGCGTCGCCGTTGTCAGTGGGGGATTGTCGTCTGATGCGCGGCGTTTCACGGGCGCGGAATTGGGCGAAGCGATCCGGTCTGCTGGCCGGCGCGGCAGTCGCCACCCTCATCGCCGCGACCGCTCACGCCCAGGCCGTTGGCGAACTGCCGATGCGTGTTCCGGGCTCGCCGACCCCAGGGCTGCCCTTGGATGTGCGCACGCCGACCCAGCAAGCGGCCGTGCCGAGCGGCGTCACCGACGAGGGTCTGCACAATCGGGCTTTCTATCTCGAGGCCGACACTCTGCTTCGCGACGACAAGGACAACCGCTGGACGGCCAGTGGGCACGTCCAGGTGCGCTATCAGGGCCGCGTACTGAGGGCCGACCAGATCGTCTACGACGCCAAGGCCGGCGTCGTCACCGCCGATGGCGACGCCCAACTGATCAACGGCGACGGCACCGCCGAGTTCGCCAAGCATCTGGTCTTGGACGACAAGATGCGCGCGGGCTTCGCGCAGGGCTTCTCGGCCCGGACGCCGTTGAACGGCAAGTTCGCCGCCGACGTCGCCATCCGCCGGTCCGAGACGGTCGAGGAGCTCGACCGAGCGATCTTCACACCGTGCGACATCTGCGCCGCCGACGGCGCGCCGATCCAGCCGACCTGGTCGATCCAGGCCTCAAAGGTGATCGAGGATCGCCAGCGGCACCTCGTTTATTACCGCAACGCCGTCATCCGCATCAAAGGCGTGCCGGTCTTCTACGCGCCGGTGTTCTTCCATCCCGATCCCGACGCGCCACGCGCGTCGGGGCTGCTGGTGCCGCGCATATCGCTCACCGGCCGTCGCGGCGCCTCGTACGAACAACCGATCCTGTGGGTGATCTCGCCCTCGCAGGAACTGATCTTCGACCCGCAGATCAACGCCAAGGTCAATCCGTTCCTCAACCTCGACTGGCGCAAGCGGTTCTACTCGGGCCAGATGGACGTGCGGGCCGGCTACACCTACGAGACCGACTTCGACAGCGAGGGCCACCGGTTCGGGCCGCTCAAGTCGCGCGGCTACGTCCTCGCCAACGGCGACTTCAACCTGAGCAAGGACTGGTCGTGGGGATTCACGGCCGACCGGACGTCGGACCCGCTGCTGTTCGAGAAGTACGATATTCCCGACGCCTACGCCGATCACGGGATCTTCCTGGCCGACACCCAGCGCCTTCTGTCGCAGATCTACGTGACCCGGCAGGACACCCAGTCCTACCTGCAGGTCGCCGCCATCGACGTGCAAGGGCTTCGGACCACAGACAACAACCACACCTTCCCCGCCATCGCCCCGCTGGTCGAGGGGCGGTACGACGCCCCGTTCGACGTCCTCGGCGGGCGGCTGCGTTTGGTGGGGGACGCCGTCCTGTTGAACTTCGATCAGTCACCCGTGCTCGGGACGCAGTCGGCCTTCGACGAGCGGGCGTCGGTCGAGGCGGACTGGCTCGCGACCTTCACGGTCGGCGACGGCTTCCGCGTTTCACCGTTCGCCAACGTCCGCGGCGACGACTACGACATATCCAACCTGGTCGCCCCCGCACGCACCCAGACCATCACCCGCGGCGTCGGCGTCGCCGGGGTGACCGTCAGCTGGCCGCTGATTCGGCAGACGGGCGATGTGACCGTCGTCCTCGAGCCGATCGCCCAGCTGGCCCTCTCGCCCGACCAGAAGGCCAATCCCAACATTCCGAATGAGGACGATGTCGTCTTCGAGTTCGACGAGACCAACCTGTTCGCGCCGGAGAAGTTCAACGGGTTCGACCTCTACGAAGGCGGCCAGCGGCTGAACGTCGGCGGCCGCGCCAGCGTCGAGTGGGGCGACGGGCTGAACGCCAACCTCCTCGTCGGCCGCACCTTCCGCGCCCGGCCGACCAACGTCTTCCCCTCGCGCACCGGGTTGAACGGAACCGCCTCCGACTGGGTGATCGCCGGCGACGCCACCCCGCTCAACGGCCTCTCCTTCTTCGGCCGCGCCCTGGTAAGCGACAGTTTCAGTTTCGACCGCATCGAGCTCGGCGCGAACTACGCCACCGACCGCGCCAGCGGCTATATCCGCTACCTCGACGACAACACACAGATCACCGGACCGGTGCGGAACCTGGAGACCGGCAACGAAATCCTGGTCAGCAAGAACTGGGGCTTCGACTTCGACGCCATCGACGACATCGAGATCAACCGTTGGACGCTGGTGGACTTCGGCGTCGTCTACAAAGACGACTGCATCAAGGTGGCGGTGGTCTACCGCCGCCAGAACACCATTGTCGGCCGGCTGGGGGCGTCGGACTCGGTCTTTCTGCGCCTAACGCTCGCCACATTGGGTGACCAAGGCTACAACGACGACGGATTCCGCTGACGTCGGCGAAGCAGCAAGGGAACGGCCTGCCAGATGGCGCGAACGGGTATGGCGGCGGGCCTCGCCGCGGCGATCGTCGTTTTGGCGGGATTAACCACAACCGCCCGCGCCCAGGACGCGGCCGGGGGGCTGCGCGAAGGCGTCGTCGCCATCGTCAACGACGACATCATCTCGAGCTATGACGTTTCCCAGCGCATCCGACTCATTCTGGCCACGAGCGGTATCCAGGTCACCGACCAGAACCGCTCCCAGATCGAGCAGGAAGCGGTGAACGAGCTGATCGACGAACACCTCGAGATGCAGGAAATCCGTCGGCAGGAAAAGCAGCAGAAATTCACCATCGCCGCCGACGACAGCGAAGTGGATCAGCGCATTGGCGACGTCGCCCAGCAGACGTTCCACATGAGCCCGACGCAGTTCAACACCGCGCTCACCAACGCCGGCATCGGCGCTGAGACCCTTCGCAGCCAGATTCGCGCCCAGCTCAGCTGGGAGCGCTGGATCAGCGGCCGCTACGGCGGCTCGCGGCTGAAGATCAGCCAGAGCCAGATCAGCTCGGTGGTCGCCGCCCGCGAGGCCGCCGCCGCCGAACCGCAGTATCTGCTGGCCGAAATCTTCATCGACGCAACGCAGGCCGGCGGGATGCAGCAGGCCCAGACCGCAGCCGACCAGCTGATCACCCAGCTGCAGCAGGGCGCGGCGTTTCCCGCCGTTGCACAGCGGTTTTCCGCTCTGCCAACCGCCGCAGTGGGCGGGGACGCCGGCTGGCTGACCGCATCTGAGATTCCCGCCGAGGTGCGTGCGGCCGTCGACCAGCTGAGGCCGGGCGAACTCTCCAAGCCGATCGCCACGCAGAACGGCGTCTACATCGTGCTGCTGCGCGACAAGCACGCGGGGGCGACCTCGCAGATCGTCGATCTGAAGCAGGCGGCGATCAGCCTCTCCGCCGATGCGCCAGCCGACGCCGTCGACGCCGCCGAGCGCAAGCTCGTGGCGCTCAGGGGCCAGCTGCACGGATGCCAGGGCCTGGAAAGCATCGCCTCGAAGGTGGACGGCGTCGTCGCCGGCGATCTGGGCGAGGCGGATGTGAAAGACCTGAAGGCCGAATTCCGCGACGCCGCCATGAGGCTGTCGGTGGGCCAGGTGAGCGACCCGATCCGGACCAGCGCCGGCTTGCACCTCTTGGCGCTCTGCGGCCGCCGGCAGGCCGGCGTCGACGTCCCGTCGGCCGACGAGATCGAAGCCAAGCTCCGCGATGACCGGCTGGCGCTGATTTCCAAACGGCAGCTCCGCGACCTGAGGAACTCGGCGACCATCGAGTTCCCGTGAAGACCCGCCCGATCGCGCTCAGCCTGGGCGACCCGGCGGGGATCGGGCCTGAAATCATCGTCAAGGCCTGGCGGGCGCTGCGTGAGAGCGGTCCCGCCTTTATGGTGGTCGGCGACTTCGAAGTCCTCGCGGCCTCGTCGTCGGCCGGCGCCGCCATCCTGAAACGCGTCACGCGCGCTGAGGAAGCGGCGAACGTCTTCGCCGAAGCGCTGCCGGTGCTCGATCTGCCGCTGAAGGCGACCGTGGTCGCCGGCCAGCCCAGCCCGATCTACGCGCCGGTCGTCGTCCGCTGGATCGAGACCGCCGTCGGCCTGGCCCTCTCGGGTGAGGTTGAGGCCGTGGCGACCGCACCGATCGCCAAGGCGCCCATGTACGCCGGCGGCTTCGCCTTCCCAGGACACACCGAGTTCCTCGCCGACCTCACGGCAGCGGCCCGCTATGACGGCGCGCGCGGACCGGTGATGATGCTGGCGGCGGGCGATCTCCGCGTCAGCCTCGCCACCGTCCACCGGCCGCTCGCCTCGGTCCCTGGCGCCTTGACGATCGAGGGCCTGGTCAACACCGCGCTGGTGACCGCCCAGGCGCTTCGCGGCGACTTCGGCGTCGAGCGGCCGCGGCTGGTCCTGGCCGGGTTGAACCCACACGCCGGCGAAGGCGGAACGTTGGGCCGCGAGGAGGTGGACATCATCGCGCCGGCCGCTCGAGCGCTGCGCGCGCTGGGCGTCGACTGCGTCGGCCCGAAGCCGGCCGACAGCCTCTTCCACGCCGAGGCGCGGCGCGCCTATGACGCGGTCGTCTGCATGTACCACGACCAGGGGCTGATCCCGGTCAAGATGCTGGACTTCTGGGGCGGGGTGAACGTGACGCTCGGCCTGCCGATCGTGCGCGCGTCGCCTGATCACGGCGCGGGGTTCGACATCGCCGGGCGCGGCCTGGCGCGCCCAGACAGCATGGTCGCCGCGCTCGGCATGGCGCACGACATCGCGCTCCGCCGCCGGCCGCTGAGCGTCGCCCCCGCGTGACGCTGGACGCCCTCCCGCCGCTCCGCGAGGGGCTGGCGGCCCATGGTCTGATCGCCAAGAAGAGCTTCGGCCAGCACTTCCTGCTCGATCTCAACCTGACCGCCAAGATCGCCAGGCTGGCCGGGCCGCT
>DATGKF010000076.1:0-23293 GCA_035294785.1 Caulobacteraceae bacterium
GAGGCTGGCCACCGGCCGCGCGCCCGAGAGCGGCGCGAAGAAGCCTGGCGAGCCGCCCGGGCTCTCGACGCCCAGCATGGCGAAGATGCGCTTGTTCACGCGGAAGGCCGGCTTGCGGCGATGGGTGTCCTCGTAGGCCTCTGGCAAGGCCAGGGCGAGGCGGCGCACGTCGTCGGGAGTCGGCATCGGAAGCCTTTTCGCTCGAATGCGCGGATCGCCGTCGCCTCGCTATCGCACGAGCGGCGGACCACCGTCGCTCTGAATAGCATCGAGCGCTTGGTGTCGCCGTCGACAGCGCCCGAGGGCGGCGCCGCGCAACCCCCGCCGACGGTCCGCCCCGGGTCGGAAGCGGACCTTGTCGGACCGCCGAAAAGCGGACACTCTTCCGGGCTCCAGGTCTCGTTAGGCAGTCTCGCGTCGATATTGCCGCTCTCTGCCTCAAGAGCGAGAAGGACGACACGCCATGACCAAGACAGCTCAGCTCCTGATCGGTCTCGTAGCGGCCGCGGCGCTCGGGCCCGGCTCGGCGGTCGCTGCACAGACCAAAGATCCGATCACGATCCGCCTCAGTGGAACCCCGCACGCGTCCCGCACCGCTCTCGCCGCCTACCGGAACCTCGAACCCCCCGATCCATGCCTGAAGTTCCACCAGCGACGGGCGCATGCGCATTGTGTCTCCAGCCTGGCCGCAGAAAAGCGGCGGCACGATCGGTTGGACCCCTACAAGAACTGACGGACCAAGAGCGGCGGCTCGACAACCGGCTGCACCGAAGAGCGGACCCTCCCTGACCTAAGCGGTTTCCTGAGCGGGGGGCGGGCGGGGCGATGATGCGCGTCGATGGCTCGCCTTCGTCTTTGCCGCGGTTGCTCCACCTTTCATCGGCTCGATGAGCCGTGGCCCTGCGCCGCGCATGCGCCGCCGAGCACGCCGGCCGCGCCGGCGATCCGGCCCGACGGCATTGCGCCGATCCGCTCTATGGCTGACGGGCGCATCTACGACGGGCGGAGCGCCTACTACGCCAGCGTCAGACGCGCCGGCTGCGAAATCGTCGGCGACGACCGGAGCGGCTTTGGCCGCGCCGCCTCGGCCGACGCCATCGTTCCCCGAAACATCGGCGCCGACGTCAAGCGCGCCATCGAAGAATTGAGGTCCAGATGAGCGACGCCCAGCGCGCGCCCGACGACGAACCCAGCCTGCGCGACGCGATCAGCGCGGCGATGGGCGCCAATGCGGCCGGCCCGGCCGACGATGCGCCCCAAACCCCGTCCGAACCCGAACCGCCCGCCGGCGACGAACCTCGCAGCGTCGAGACCATCGCCCCGCCGGCCGCCTGGAGCGCCACAGCCAAGGCCCGCTTTCAGAGCCTCGATCCCGTCATCCAGCAAGAGGTGCTGAAGCGGGAGAAGGACATGGAGCAGGGCAAGGCCCAGTGGGACCAGAAGGGCGAGCGGCTCAACCGCCTCGACGCCATCCTGAACCCGCGGCGCGAGAAGCTGCGGCTGGCGGGGATGGACGATGCGCGGGCGATCGAGGCGCTGTTCGCCGCGCAGGACCTGCTCGAGCGCGACCCCGTGTCGGGCGTCGGCTACCTCGCCCGCCACTACGGCGTCGACCCTTCGCGCCTCGTCCAGGGCGGCCAGGGGCAAGCGGAGGCCTCGCCGCCGCCCATGCACCCGGCCATCCAGCACCTGGCGCAGCAGGTCGGCTCGCTGCAGAGCGCCTTCGCCCAGCAGCAGGCCGAGGCGCATCGGAAGGGCCTCGCCCGGCACGCGGCCGACATCCAGGCGTTCCGCGACAGCGGCGACCACCCCTTCTTCGACAACGTGGCCGGCCACATGGCCGAACTCGTCCAGTCCGGTCGGGCGGGCTCGCTCAAGGACGCCTACGACGCGGCCGTCTGGGCCAATCCGGAAACCCGCACCCTGCTGATACAACGCGAGCAGGACCAGCGGCGCACCGAGGCCGAGGCCGCCGCGCGCGCCAAGGCCGACGCGGCCCGCCATGCCGCGGGCTCGATCACCGGTTCGCCTCAGCCCGGCGCGTCGCCGGCGCTGGCGGGCCCCGCACCCACCCTCCGAGACGAGCTGGCGCGCGCGTTCAGCAACGCCTCCTAGATCAACGAAAAGGACTGAAGAGGCATGGCCTCGCCCAACCTGAACGAAATTGTCAGCACCACGCTGCGCAATCGCAGCGGCAAGCTGGCGGACAACGTCACCAACAACAACGCGCTGCTCGCGCGCATGAAGAAGAAAGGCTCGATCAAGCCGGTCTCCGGCGGCCGCACCATCGTGCAGGAGCTCGAGTACGCCCAGAACGGCACCTACCAGCGCTACGCCGGCTATCAGGTGCTGAACATTCAGCCGTCGGACGTTTTCACTGCGGCCGAGTTCGACTGGAAGCAGGTCGCCGTCGCTGTCACCTGGAACGGGCTCGAAATCGACGTGCAGAACACCGGCCAGGAGCAGGTGATCGACCTGCTCGAAAGCCGGATCGAGAACGCCGAGAAGACGATGGCCAACAACCTCTCGTTCGATCTCTATTCGAACGGAACGGCGGACGGCGGCCTGCAAGTCGGGGGCCTGCAGCTGCTGGTCGCCGACGCGCCGAGCGCCGGCGTCGTGGGCGGCATCGACCGGAGCCAGTGGCCGTTCTGGCGCAACCAGTCGTTCTCCGGCGTCGCCAACGGCGGCGCGGCGGTCTCGGCCGCCAACATCCAGAGCTACATGAACCAGCTGTGGCTGGCCACCAAGCGGCAGAACGACGTCGCCGACCTGATCATCGCCGACAACGCCTACTTCAACTTCTACTGGTCCAGCCTGCAGGCGATCCAGCGGATCACCTCCGAGGACGACGGCCAGGCCGGCTTCCAGCGGCTGAAGTACATGGGCGCCGACGTGGTGGCCGACGGGGCGATCGGCGCCGCCTGCCCGGCGAACCACATGTATTTTCTGAACACGGACTACATCAAGTACCGGCCGAGCGCGAAGCGGAACATGGTTCCGCTCGAGACGGTCGCCTCCATCAACCAAGACGCCTCCGTGCGGCTGATCGTCTGGGCCGGGAACCTCACCCTGGCCAACGCCCAGCTGCAGGGCGTGCTGATCGCCTAGCGAAGGAGCGAAGCAACAATGACCGTCTTTCAAGGCGATTTCGGCAAGGGGGTCGCGACCGGCTCCGGGGTCTGGAGCGATCCAGGCGCCAATCCCTGCCTGATCTACGGCCCGCAAGTCGCGGCGGGGATCTCCAACCAGGGGACGCCGCAGCCGACATGGCGGCTGGGCATGGTGGTCTCGGGCGACGTCGGCTCGGAGTTCGTCTACGCCAAGCTCGTGCTGGCCGCCGTGACCGACCTTCTGCCCGGTCAGGTCTACCAGCTGGACAAGGACTACAACGCCAGCCTGCTGACGACCGGCAACTCGGTCCTGAACCAGGAAGCCGTGGTCCTGAACGTCTGGGGCCCGCAGGTTCCGGCCGGAACCTACTTCGGCTGGTTCCAGCGCGCCGGGCGCGTCGCCGTTCAGACCGCGGCGGCTTCGGTCGCCACCGGCTTTGGCGAGACGACGGCGACGGCCGGCCAGCTCAAGTTCCCGGCCGCGCCGACCGTGGGCGCGAAGTCCGTGTCGCCCAGTTCGGCCTACCAGGCCTCGTCGGGGATCACCTTCACCGGGAACACGGCCGCGGGCTCGCCCACGATCACCGGCGTCGCCTCGATCAACGACCTGCAGCTGGGCCAGGTGATCACCGGGGCCAACCTGCCGGCCAACGCCATCATCGCCGCCATCCGGCGCACGGGCTCCAGCTGGGCGATCGACATCGGCATCAACACAGCCGGCTCCTTCGCCACGCTGCAGAACGCCACCGGCTCGGCGAACGGCACGACGTTCACGGTCACCAACATGGTCACCGTCAACCTCGATTGGCCGACGCTGAACAAGCAGAACTAATCACCCGCCGTCATGGCCCGACTTGTTCGGGCCACCCATGAACACCTGATCCCTCTGGTGTTCATGGGTTCCCGGCACTCCGCTTCGCTGCGGCCGGGGATGATGCTGTGAGAGCAGGAGCAATCATGAGCGAGACCGATTTTCGCGATCCGGCGGCGGCCAAGGCGCCGGCGATCCCGCGTTTCAAGACCGAAGCCGTGCACCTGCCGTTCCGCTCCAAGGAGGCCGGGCGGCCGATCTACGAGGACCGCGAGTTCGTCGAGATCCTCATCCCCGGCGACCGCCGCTCGATGCCGGTCGAGCCGGTGAACGACGAGCACAAGGCTCGCTGGCCAAAGGAGTACGAAGCCTTCCGGGCCGGCCAGGAAGCCCCGCTCGAGGGCACGCCGCTGGCCGACTGGCCAAACTCCCGCCTCACCCGCGCGCGGGCCGAGGAACTCGCCTACTTCAACATCCGCACGGTCGAGCACCTGGCGGCGGTGAACGACGCCCAGCTGGCCAACCTCGGCATGGGCGCGCGTGAGCTTCGGCAGGCGGCGCGCACGTTCCTCGACGTCGCCCGCACCGGCGCCGGACCGCTGGAGCGCCTCGTCGCCGAGAACCTGACGCTGAAGGACGAAACCGAGCGCCTGGGCCGCGACCTGGCCCAGGCCAACGCGCGCCTGGCCGCGCTCACCACGAAGGAGACCGCCGATGCCGGCGCTTGAGAGACGCATTTCCCTGCGCGGCCCGCGCTTCTGGCGCGATGGCGCGGCGCTGATGTTCGCCCATCAGCTGGACGGCTCGACCCGCGACGGACCAAGGCCCGCGACGGACGCCGACAAGGCCGCGTTCCCGGACGCTCTGGCCGCCGCCGACGCGCCGAGCGTCGATGCGCCCGGCCAGCCGCTGGTCATCGCCATCGACCCGCCGCAGGCGAAGAAGCGCGCCCGTTGAGCCTGCTCTCGGTCATCCAGTCGGCCACGGGCCTGCTCTCGCTCCCGACGCCGCAGGCGGTGGCGACATCGACCGACCGGCAGGTGATCCAGCTGATGGCGATCGCCAACGAGGAGGGGCGAAGCCTCGCCCGCCGCCACGCCTGGCAGGCGCTGACCGAGGAGGCGAGCTTCGTCACCGTGAACGCGAACGTCCAGACGGCGACGCCCATCCCCGCCGATCTCGACCGCTTCGTGCCCAACAGCTTCTTCAACCGCACCACGCGGCGGCCGCTGACCGGCCCGATCAGCCCGCGCGAGTGGCAGTGGATCATGGCCCAGCCGGTCTATTCCACCGTCTACCTGGCGTTTCGCGAGCGCAGCGGCCAGTTCCTGCTCGCGCCGGCGCCGCCGGCCGGGCAGGCGATTGCGTACGAGTACCTCTCGACCAACTGGGCCGAGAGCCTCGGCGGCGTCCCGCAGGCCGGCTACCTCGCCGACAGCGACCGCGCCTTCCTCGACGAGACGCTGATCGAGCTCGGCGTGCGCTGGCGATTCCTGAAGTCCAAGGGCCTCGACTACGCCGAGGACATGGCGACCTACGAGCGCGAGGTCGAACAGGCCATCGCCCGCGACGGCGGCTCCTCCATGCTGAGCCTCGCGCCCCAACCAGTGGACTTGAACCGGGTGAACCTGCCAGACGGCTCGTTCGGGGTTTGACCCGGTGGGCTTGAGCAGACCGGCAAGCAAGACGTCCCTTCTCCCCTCGAGGGAGAAGGTGGCCGGGCGCGAGCCCGGTCGGATGAGGGGCCGCGCCGCGCTCTCCACCTCGCTCCGCAGGGCCTCTCCACGCACGCCCGCGCGGCCCCTCATCCGTCCCGCATTCGCGGTCCACCTTCTCCCTCGAGGGGAGAAGGGGCGCAGTGCCGCGGCCGAGCGCTAGCCATGGTTCGCAAGGCGCAACGCCCCAACCCCGTGCGCCAGCAGACGGTGCAGGCGGGGCAGATTCCGGCGCCGATCGGGGGGTGGGACGCCCAGAGCCCGCTCGCGGCGATGCCGCTGCGCAACGCCGTCATCCTCGACAACTGGATCCCGCGCGCCGGCTTCATCGAGATCCGCCGGGGCTTCGTCCCGCAACAGACAGGCACGCCGGGTCCGGTCGAGAGCCTGATGGCGTTCCGCGGCGGCCCGAGCGGCGATGTGCTGTTCGCGGCCGCCGGCGGCGGCCTCTACGACGTGACCACCCAGGGCGCCCCGCTGGGCGCTCCTGTCCACTCCGGCGCGACGTCCAACCGCTGGAACTACACCGCCTTCGCCAACGCCGCCGGCGCCTGGCTGATCGCGGTCAACGGGACCGACGCGCCGATCGGCTACAACGCCGGCGCGTGGGCGGCGCTGCCGGCGATCAGCGGCTCGTCAGGCTCCATCGTGCTCGATCCGACCAAGCTCTTCGCCGTCAGCCCGCACCAGGGGCGGCTGTTGTTCACCGAGGCGAACAGCCTGCACGTCTGGTTCCCCGCCGCGGGCGCGGTGGGCGGGGTGATGCAGCTCCTCGACCTCGGCTCGGTATTCAACAAGGGCGGCCGGCTGACCGGCGTCGCCACCTGGTCGTGGCAGTTCGGCGTGACCGCCGACGAGTACGCCGTCTTCATGACCGACCAGGGGCAGATCGCGCTCTTCTCCGGCATCGATCCCGGCAACGCCGCCGACTGGACGCTGACCGGCGTCTACGACTTCGGCCCGCCGCTCGGTCCGAAGGCGCTGGTGAAATACGGCGCCGACCTCATCCTCATCACCACCGACGGCATCATCCCGCTCAGCCAGGCGCTCAAGCTCGACCGGGCGCAGGACAACTCCGTCGCGCTGACGGCGATGATCAAGGACGCCTTCGCCCAGGCCGTGCGCGCCTATGGCCGCAACTTCGGCTGGCAGGGCCTGCTCTATCCGGGCGACACGACCTCGAGCGACCCGAACGCCGACGGCGGCTCGCTGGGCGTGTTCAACATCCCGGTGACCAGCCTCGGGACCTCGATCCAGTACGTCTCCAACCTCTCGACCGGCGCCTGGTGCCGCTTCACCGGCATCGACGCCTTCTGCTGGGAGACGGCGAACGGCGGCATCTATTTCGGCGCGGCGAACGGCGCGTTTCAGTGGGACGTGGGCGCCAGCGACGACGGCCAGACCATCACCGCAGACGTGAAGTCCGCCTTCACCGCGTTCGGCTCGCCCCAGACCAAGCGCTTCACGATGCTCCGGCCCCTGCTCAACACCTCGCCGCTGGTGCAGCCGGCGCTGGAGATGGACGTCGACTATCAGGAGAGCGAGCCCACCGCCGTCCCGACCGTCGTCGACGTCGGCGCGACGACGCCAAGGATCCGCTACGATTGGACGAGCGTCACCGGCATCGGCTACGTCGGCGCCGCGCGCATGCAGGTCGCCATCCGCGACGACCCGTCGGTGAGCGACGTCGCGGTGGACACGAGTCTGACCAACGTGGTCGCGGTGGACAGCGGCGACACCCTCGCCACCTCCCCAGGCCTCCCCTATGACGTCCCCTGCCAGCTCATCGGCTTCGACGTGATGTACCAGGTGGGGGGACAGCTGTGATCAGCCCCCATGGCCCGCTCATCCCCGCGAAAGCGGGGACCCAGGCTTTTTTGCTGGAGACGCCGAGCCGAAAGTCAAAACACCTGGGTTCCCGCTTTCGCGGGAATGAGCGGATCAAATTGCATCGGCCGCGCCTGTTCTGATGCAGCTAGTCCTCGACCAGTCCGAAGCCGTCGCGGCCTGGGTGGCGGCGCGGATTCCGCAGATGGAGGGCGCGGGCGACTTCGGCGCCTGCGCGGCGATCGGCGTGGCGGCCGAGGACGGCCGCGCCCTGGGCGGCGTGGTCTTCCACAACTACCAGCCCCGCTTCCGCAACATCGAAGCGAGCTTTGCGAGCGAGAGCCCGCGCTGGCTCACCCGCCGCCTGATCGGCCAGATCATGGCCTACCCGTTCGACCAGCTGGCTTGCCAGCGCCTCACCGCCATCACGCCGAAGAAAGCCGCCGCCGCCCGCGCCTTCCTCGACCACTTCGGCTTCAAACGCGAAGGCGTCGTCCGCAAAGGCTTCGGCGACGACGACGCCATCGTCAGCGGCCTTCTGCGGCGCGAGTGGCGGGCGAGCCGGTGGATGGCGAGGTGACGGCCGGCGGCGGCGGGGGGCTGTGGTCGAGGTCGCGGGCCCAGGCGCGGAGGGCGCGGGCGTAGCCGGCTTGCACGGCGGGCGCGTGGACGTCGAGGGCTTCGGGCGGGCCGCTGTGGCGGCGGTGGAAGGCGCGGGCGAGGCAGAGGTCGGGGTGGGTGGCGAAGAGCCAGACATCGTCACCGCTGAGTTCGGTGATCACGAAGTCCCCGGCGTGCGCTTCGTTCTGGGCGAAGCTCTCGACCCGGTCGTCGGTGGCGACCTCGCGAGCCGAAACGTCCGCACGCGGATCGTCCGTCCAGCCGAAGTCGGACGGCAGCGGCGCGTAGAAGACCGCGGATGTGCCGACGTTGCTACGCACGTAGGCCAGCAGCTTTTCGAGTTGGGCCGACGAGAGGGCGCCCGTGGACGAGCAGGCGCCCTCGGCGCGCGCGGCCCCGGCGGCGCATGCGAGCGCGGCGGCCAACGCAAGTCTCACCAGCCCCTGCCGCATCCCGATCCGCCTCCGGTCGCGATGGTAGCTTGTCCAGCGCGGTCGAGCGCCTGAAACTGGGCTCGAAACGGGAGTATCTGAGATGGCGGAACGGACGGCGCTGGTGGTCGGCGCATCGCGGGGTCTGGGCTTAGGGCTCGTTCGGGATCTGGCCGGCCGCGGCTGGTCGGTGATCGCGACCTTGAGGAGCGAGGGGTCGGGCGAGGCGCTGCGGGCGCTCGCCGGCGGTAGCGGCGGCAAGGTGCGCATCGAGATGTGCGACGTGGAGGACGGCGCTTCCATCGACGCCCTTGCCGGGCGGCTTAAGGACGTGACGCTCGACCTGCTGTTCGTCAACGCCGGCATCACGCTCCGGGGCCTGGCCAAGGCGGGTGACGCCAGCCGCGACGACGTCGCGCGCATCTTCCTCACCAACACGGTCGGGCCGATCCATGTGGCCGAGGCGTTCCTCGACCAGATGCGCGACGGGCCGGGCGTGATCGCGATGATGACGTCGGGGCTTGGCAGCATCTCGAGAAGCTTCCGGGGCGGGAGCGCTGATCTCTACTCGGCCAGCAAGGCGGCGCTGAACAAGCTCACGCGCAGCTTCACGCTCGCGCTGGGGGACCGCAAGCTGACGGTGCTCTCGATCAGCCCCGGCTGGGTGCGCACCGACATGGGCGGGCCGGGCGCGATGCTTTCGGTGGAGGACAGCGTCAAAGGCATCGTCGACGTGGTCGAGGCCAAGGCGGGCACCGGCGAACACGGCTTCTACGGCCACGACGGCGCGACGGTGCCCTGGTAGGGATCGAGGCCCGCAGGATCTAATGCGCGTCGTTCTGAGTCGATGGGCGGGGCCGGCCGAGCCTTCTACTCTTGGAAGAACTGCCTGACGTCGTAGTTGGCGATCGTGTGTGCCAAACTTGCCGGGGAAACGCCATGGTTGTTGGGAAGCGTTCGGTCAGCGCCAGCCTGGAGGAGAATACCGATCACGTCACCGCGCCCCATCGACTCGTAGACCGCGTCTGACAGGGGCGTATTCCCGTGGGCGTCCTGAGCGTCGATCTCCGCGCCGTGATCCAACAGAAGGCGTACGGCCGCAGGCTGGTATCCACTCGCAGCGAAGTGGAGTGGCGTCTTTCCGGCTTTGTCCCGAATGTTGGTCCGTGCGCCGTGCTCGAGAAGCTTGGCGAGGATGTCGACGCGCCCTTCGAGCGCGGCGTAGAACAGCGCCGTACGCCCACCTTGGTCCAGGTCATCGACGCGAGCGCCGCCCTCAACCGCGCGCGCGACCTCATCCAGGCTGCGCCGCATCACGGCGCGATGAACCGCACCGTTACCGGGGTTGCTCATAACGATGGCTCCGATTGGAAGCAGGATATTCTGTCATCGGCTTCAATTGCGAGCCCGGCGGCTGAGACAACGCCCTCGCCCTTGACGCCCTCACGCCCGCCGCGCCAGAACCCCCCGCTCCGCTGAGAGGGGCGGGCGATAGGGCTAAGGTTATGGCGGCGCGGCAGGCTGTTCTGGGGATGGACCGGGGCGGCTTCTTCTATGGGACGAGCCGGGTGTTCACCGACGTGAGCTTCCTGCTCGACGACGCGCGCACGGCGCTGGTGGGCGAGAACGGCGCCGGCAAGTCGACCCTGCTCAAGTGCCTCTCGGGCGACCTGGAGTTGGACCGCGGCCAGCTGATCAAGTCGCGCTCGCTGCGCGTGGGCGCCTTGCCGCAGGAAACGCCGGATGGCCTGGACGACCTGACCGTGCGCGCGGTGCTGACGCGGTCGCTGGCCAAGATCGGCGCCGGCGACGAGGACTGGCGCCTCGACGTTCTGGCCGACGAGATCGGCCTTGCGCCCGAGATGCTGGAGCAGACCTTCGGGACACTGTCGGGCGGCTGGCAACGGCTGGTGCTGATCGCCGGCGCCGCGCGGCTGGAGGAGCCCGACATCCTCGTCCTCGACGAGCCGACCAACCACCTCGACCTCGCCAACATCGCCACTCTGGAGCGGTGGCTGACCGAGACGTTCAAGATCCCGATGCTGATCGTCAGCCACGACCGCGCCTTCCTGAACCGGGTCACCGACCGCACCCTTTTCCTGCGCGCCGACGGCATCCACCCGTTCAAGGCGCCGTTCAGCCAGGCGCGCGAAGAGCTGCTGCAGCGCGATGCGACGGCGGCCAAGGCGCGGCGGCTGGAGGAGAAGGAGATCAAGCGGCTGGAGGCGGCCGCGGCCCGCTACAAGGTGTGGGCGATCAAGAACCCGGCGCTGAACAAGCGCAAGAACGCCATCGAGACTCGCGTCGCCCACATCGAGGCGAAGAAGACCGAGGTCTATCGGGCGCGCGAGCGGCGGCTGGAGCTGGCCGACGCCGACATCGAGGCGAAGGTGGCGCTGCGGCTCGAGGGCCTGGACGTGACCACGCCGGACGGCGCGCGCAAGCTGATCGGCATCGACCGCTTCGCCATCGGCGCCGGCGACAAGGTGGCGCTCTTGGGCGTGAACGGCGCCGGGAAGTCGACCCTGCTCAGCGTGCTGGCGGCCGCGTACGACCCGAAGCAGCGGCACTATGACGGGCAGGCGGCGGTGCGGTTCAATCCGGCGACGCGGCTCGTCTTCTTCGACCAGACGATGAGCGACCTGCCGCTGGATATCTCGATCGTCGACTACCTGACGTCCGTGGACGGAGCAACGCACAAGGACGCCGCGCGGCTCCTGGCGCAGGCTGGGTTCGCGTTCCGGCGCATCGAGGAGCCGATCGTCGTGCTCTCGCCGGGAGAGCGGGCGCGGCTGGTCTTCCTGCGCATGAAGCTGCTCAACCCCAACTTCTACCTTCTGGACGAGCCGACCAACCACCTGGACATCGAGGGCCAGGAGGCGCTGGAGGCGGAGCTGGAGGAGACCGACGTCTCGTGCCTCTTCGTCAGCCACGACCGCTATTTCACCCGCGTGGCGGCGACCCGGTTCGTCGAGATCCGCAAAGGCCGCCTGGTCGAGGTCGACGACCCCGACGCCTTCTTCGAGGCGCAAGGGCCCGGTTGACGGCGCCGCCGGGCGAGCGGCAGCCTGCGGCTGCGGGGCGCTTGGGAGGCGGTGATGGATCGGGGAGATATTGGGAGGGCGCTCGGCGCGGTGGCGCTGACCGCGCTGGCCGCCGGGTGCGCCAGGCCGGCGAACACGGCCTCGTCGGCCCCGGCCGGTCCGCCGGAAGCGGCGGCGGCGATGAGCATTCCGTTTGTCGGCTGCGCATCGGATGGGCAGGTCGGCCCGCAAGACCCGCCGAAGGGCGCGCCCATCACCCTCCAGATCGCGCCGTCGCTGGGAAAGAAGCTGGCCTACTACGTGATGCAGAACGGGCCGGGCGTGCTCGCCCCGAGCGGCTGGTCTTGCGCCGGCATCTACGGCTCGGACGGCGCGACGCTGATCGTGGCGCCGCAGGCGTTGACGCCGGCCGAGCTGATGAACGGCAACTGGGCCGGCGCGAACGGCGATGCGGTCTCGGCGCGCGTGGCCACCGGCGACACCTCAGGGCGCTACCAGGTGGCCGAGGTGATCGCGCGCGTCTTTCCGGCCAACCAGGCGTTCGTGAAGGGCGTCGTCGCCAACGACCCATCGAGCCAGGCCAACGACTTTCCGACGGGGGCCTACCCCACCGACAAGCTCGTCAACAAGGATGCGCGGACGGTCGAGTTTCAGTCGCCGGCCAACGCGGTCGGCCTCGGGACCGACCCGAACGACAACAACCGGCTGAAGCCGGGCGCCGATCCGGTGAGCGGGGTCGCGATCCTGACCGGGCCGACGCCGGACCTGGCGCTGGCGGCGGCGCGGCTGCCGCCCGACCTCGCCGCTCTGGCGCCGGCGATCGTGCAGCGGTTCGAGGCTGACATGACGGCGCCGGCCAGCGCCTCGCCCTAAGCGCGGCCCTGAGGCCGGCGCGCCGGCGGCTAGAGTGAGCCAAACCTCTAGCGCCCGGGAGAGTCCCTCATCGGCAAGTCCGCCCCCAAACCGCCGCCCGCACCCGACCCCAACGTCGTTTCGGCCGCGCAGACCAAGTCCAACCTCGCCACCGCCCAGGCCCAGGCGGCGCTGAACAACACCAACCAGGTCACGCCGTTCGGCACGGTGAACTACACCCAGCCGGGCGGGCCAGACACGCCGTTCACAGAGACGGTGCAGCTGAGCCCGCAGGAACAGGCGATCTTCGACGCCTCGACCGCCAACCAGGCCGGCGCGCTCAATCTGGCCAACGGCGACCTCGCCAACGTCCAGCGGGCGCTGGCCACACCGGTGCAACCGATCTCGCCGCTAGCCACCGGCGTCACGCCTGGTCCGATCCAATATGGCTTCAATCCCGGCCCGGGCCTGCAATACGGCTTCAATCCCGGCGGCCCGATTCAGGGCCAGATCGGCGGCCCGTCGCAGGAGCAGGCGATCAGCCAGGCTCAGCACGCGGCGTATCAGGCCGAGACCCAGTTCCTGGACCCGCAGTGGGCCCAGAACGCCGAGCAGCAGCAGGCGCAGCTGACCGCCCAGGGGCTGAACCCGAACAGCGCGGCCTATGGCAACGCGATGACGCAGTTCAACAACGCCCGCAGCCAGGCCTACTCGAACGCCGCGCTGCAGGCGGTCGGCGCCGGCAACGCCGAACAGAACACGCTGTTCGGTCAGACCCTGAACGCCGCCGACTTCGCCAACGCGGCGCAGGCGCAAGGGTTCGGCCAAAGCCAGGCGCAGGCCAGCTTCGCCAACAACGCCGCCGCCCAGCAGTTCGCGCAGAACCAGGGCCAGGCCGGCTTCGCCAACACCGCCCAGGGCCAGGCGTTCGCGCAAGGGCAGCAGAACGCCGGGCTCTACAACGCCGCCGCCCAGCAGCAGTTCGCCAGCCAGCTGCAGGCGCAGGAGGCGCCGATCAACGAGTTCACCGCCCTGCAAGCGAACGGCCAGGTGCAGGCGCCGCAATCGACGCCCGCGCAGACGTCGGTCGCGCCCACCAACGTTCTCGGCGCCTACCAGCTGCAGCAGGACGCGCTGCAGGCCAACTACGCGGCGCAGATGCAGAACTACCAGTCCGGCCTCGGCGGACTCTTCAATCTCGGCCGCGCGGCGATCAGCCTCGCCGGCGCACACTAGGACGACAGACACCATGATCGATCAGACGAACAATCCGATGGGTTATCCGACCACGCCTTACGCGCGCGACCCGCGCGCGCAGTACCTGCTCCAGGAGCTGCAGGGGCTGGGCGGACAGCCTCAGCGCTCGGCGCCCCAGGTCGGAGCGAACCTCCTGGCCGACGCCCTCTTCCAGTACGCGCTCACCCGACAGCAGCGATACGACGATGGGCTCGGCGTGGCGCCGCCGGTCGGCGGTGGAGCCGCCGGCGCGCCGGCGCCGCAGGCGCCCACCGCCGGGTAGGCCGGCGCCACCGCGGCGCTATGCGGCGAGCTTCAGGATCTCGACGATGTCGGCCGGGCCGGTGATCGGGCGCGGGTTCGAGCGGACGCCGCGGTCGTGCATCGTCGCCTCGCCGATCGCCTGAAACTGATCCGGCGTGACGCCGACGTCCGCCAGCCGCGTCGGCAGTCCGAGCCCGGCGGCGAGGCCCCTGACCGCCTCAGCCGCGCTTTCGCCCTCGCGTCCCATGATGCGCGCGACCAGGGCTTGTCGGTCGCCGTTCACGCCGGCGTTCCACGCCAGCACGGCCGGCAACGCCACGCAGGACGTCAGCCCGTGCGGCACGCCGTAGCCGCCGCCGAGGATGTGGCCGATGGCGTGGCTGGCGCCGAGCCCGCGGCCAGCGCCAGCGCCGCTCATCGCCAGCCACATGCCGAGCTGACAGTCGAGCCGGGCGTCGAGGTCGGCCGCCTTCGCCTGCGTGGCGGGCAGGCCGGCGGCGAGGCGCTTCAGGCCGGCCTCGGCCAACGCGTCGGCGTAGGGCGCGCGCTCGAGGTTGCAGAGTTGTTCGACGGCGTGGTCGACCGCCTTCAGGCCCGTGGAGAACCACAAGGCCGGCGGCGTCTCCAGCGTCAGGCGCGGATCGAGCACCACGGCCCGCGGCGCGGCGAGCGGGTGGCCGTAGCCTTCCTTGGTGTGGCGCACGGTGTCGGTGACGCCGGCGAACGCGGTGAACTCGGCGGCCGAGAGCGTGGTCGGCAGCGCGAGCATGCGGACGCCGGGCTTCAGGTCGCGCGCCCTGGCGCCACGCAGCGCGTCCAGGGCCTCGGCGTCGCGGATGTCGGCCCAGAGGCAGAGCTGCACCACCTTCACCGCATCGATCACCGAGCCGCCCCCGAGCGCGACCAGAAGGTCGGCGTTCGCGGCGCGCGCGGCGTCGGCGCAGGCGACCACGTCCTCGCGCGGCGAGTGGGCGCGGATGGCGGAGAAGCGGCCGACGCAGCGTTCGCGGAGCGCGGCCTGCAGGGCCGCCGCAGCGCCGTCCGGCTTATCCAGCGAGCGCGTGGTGACGAGCAGGAGCCGGCGCGCGCCGAACGCGTCGGCCAGTTCGACGACCGCCTCCGCCGCCGGCTGGCCATAGACGATGCGTTCCTGCAGCGGGTTGCGATGCACGCCGGTGATCATGGGGGCTCTCCGAGAACCCGCTCAGCATAGGCGCCGCGGCCTGCGCCCGCCAAGCGCCGCTAAGGACGGCCCTGAGCGGGGTCTGGCCGGCCGTAAACTCTGGATCGGGGTCAACACCGGCCCCGCCCCCCAGTGCGAGGCTTATGCGATGGCGCCCCTCTCCACCCAAGCCGTACTCAGCGTGTTGGCCATGATCGCGCTGGGCGCGCTGGGGGGTTTGCTGGTGTTCCGCGCGGCGCCGCCGGCGAACGTCCAGCTCCTCACCTTCATCCTCGGCGCCATCGCGGGCGCCGTCACCGGCGGCGCGGTCGTCAAAGCCGCCGACGCCCCGAAAGACTGATCCCCCCGACCATGCCGCTCGACCCGCGCAGCCAAGCCTCGCTGGCCCACGTGCATCCCGACCTGATCAAGGTCGTCACGCTCGCCTACGGCGACACCAGGCAGCCGTTCGAGGTGATCCAGGGCCTGCGCACGCTGGCCGAGGAAAAGGCCAACGTCGCCAAGGGAACCAGCCAGACGCTGCATTCCCGCCACCTGCCGAACGCGGCGGGGCTCGCCTGCGCGGTCGATCTGGCCGCCATCGACCGCGGCCACGTGAGCTGGAGCCCGCTGCTCTACCAGACCATCGCCAGCGCCATGAAGGCCGCGGCCAACGAACTCTCGATCCCGCTCGAGTGGGGCGGCGATTGGAAGACGCTGAAGGACTGGGGCCACTTCCAGCTGCCCTGGGCCGACTACCCCTGACCCCAACCGAACCGAAGGACCGACCTCTCATGTCTCAATGGACCGACGCCACGAACGCGCTGAAGACGACCGGCGACGTTGGCGCATTCGTCGCCACCGTCGCCGCCGACCTGGCCAAGGACTTCCAGGCCTTCTCCGCCCTGCCGGGCGTGAAGGCGTTCGAGGAATGGCTCGCCTCCATCCTCCTGGCCGAGCTGGCCAAGATCGGCCTCTCGCCGACGCTGGTCGGACTGGTCGCGCAGGCGATCCAGGACGCGCTCTAGGCCATGAGCCTGGTCGGCGACATCGGCGAAGTCATCGTCCGCGGCGCGGTCGCCAAGGCGGTGCAAGGCTTCGTGGCCAAGGGCGAGATCACCCCGGCGCAGGGTTCGGCCCTGGTCGCCGGGGTGATGGTGGAGCTGCAGCTGGCGCTGGAGATCTACGAGAACGCCCACGCACCGGGGTCCTGACCCCGTGGCCGCCGAGCATTCGCGCGCAGCGGCCCAGGCGCCGCCCGCCGCCGTGCGGATGACGCGGATGGAGGGCGCGCTCGACGCACACAGGCAGGTGGACGAACTCCGCTTCAACGCCATCTCCGCCGCCATGCTCAAGCTGGAGGCCAGCTTCGACGCTTTGCAGGCGGAGGTGCGCGACGGATTCGCGAGCCTTGGCGCTGCGATCCAACAGATCGAGCTGCGGCTGGCCGCGACCGGCGAGGACGGGGCGAAAGCGCACTGGCGCATCGGACCCTTCGGCCAATGGGCCCTGGGCGTCAGCGCGCTGGCGGCCCTCGCCCTGATCGGCTGGATGGCCGCCCAGCTCTGGATCGAAGAGCCGGCGCGCGTCCGCGGCGCCCAGCTCCTGGCCGACCCGCCGGCGGCCGGGCGCGCGGACATCTGGCGGCCCGGGAGGGACTCGAACCCCCGACCTTCGCTTTAGGAAAGCGCTGCTCTATCCTGCTGAGCTACCGGGCCGCGCGGGGGCGGTCATAGCGCATAAGGGCGTGGGGTGCGAAGGCCGGGCGTAGAGGTGGCGTTGCTCATGGCCGGGCTGTTGCTCGCCGCCTGCGGCGACGGCGCCGAGCTCGATCGGCTGGCCGCCGGGGAGACCGGCCGCGTCGCATCGGTCAAATCCGGCGACGAGGTCGTGCTGGCGGACGGGCTCGACGTGCGCGTCTCCGGCATCCAGGCGCCGTGGCCGGACGAGCCGGGCGGCGCCCAGGCGCGCGATGCGCTGGCGGCGCTGGTGCTGGGGCGAGACGTGCAGCTCTTCTACGGCGGCGCGAGGCGCGACAGCCATGGTCGCGCGCTGGCGCAGGTGCGCACCGTCGACGGCCGGCGGTGGGTCGAGGGGGCGCTGCTGAGCGAGGGGTGGGCGCGCGTGCGCACCTTCGGCGACAATCGGGCGCTGGCCCAGCCGATGCTGGACGCCGAAGCCGACGCGCGCGCGGCCAGGCGCGGCCTTTGGGCCATGAAGGCCTATGAGGTGCGCCTGCCGCAGGAAGTGACGGCGGACGTGACCGGCTTCCAGATCGTCGAAGGCCGCGTCGAGGGCGTGACCGGAACGGGTCGCGGGACCTACCTCGACTTCCGCAAGGACCGGCGCGGCTTCGCCGTGCTCATTGACGCCCACGCCGTCGGCGACTTCGAGGCGGCCGGCGCCGCGCCCTCATCGCTGATGGGACGGCTGGTGCGGGTGCGGGGGATCGTGGGCCGGGATGGTCAGATGCGGATCGACCATCCCGAGCCGGTCGAGCTTTTGAAGGAGCGCTAGGCGGCCTTCACCAGCGATTTGTTGAGGATGCCGATGGCGGCGTCACGGTCGATCTGCTCGATCGCCGCCACTTCGCGCGCCATCCGGTCCAGCGCCGATTCGTAAAGCTGGCGCTCCGAGTACGACTGCTCCGGCTGGTTCTCGGCGCGGTGCAGGTCGCGCACGACCTCGGCGATCGAAATCAGGTCGCCGGAGTTGATCTTCGCTTCGTATTCCTGCGCGCGGCGGCTCCACATGGTGCGCTTCACGCGCGCGCGGCCCTTCAGCGTCGTCAGGGCCTGAGTCACCACCATGCCGGCGGCGAGGGCGCGCAGGCCGGCGGTCTTCGCCTTCTTGGTCGGCACGCGCAGGGTCATCTTCTCGTGGTCGAACGTGATCACGTAGACTTCGAGACTGAGGCCGGCGACCTCCTGGACTTCGACTCCAACGACCGTGCCGACGCCATGCGCCGGATAGACGACGTGATCGCCCAGGGAGAATTCGTGATCGCTCTTGCTCATATTGGTCCTCTCAAAGCCAAGTTGCGCCCCACCGGACGCGGGCCCACCCCTCTCAGACGCGACGGCAATGCTCCGGCGCCCCCAAAAGCACGGGGATCGCTAAGCCCGCTATCGGTTGGTGACCTCGCCCGTCGGGGCGATGCGTCGATGGGATGGTTATCCTTCAACCACGACGCAAACGATGAAGTTCATCGCCTACGTCATTCATAAACCTATCACAAAGTTGAGCCCGGTGAAAGGGTTGCGTGGCGTCCGGCGCGCGGGTCAGGAGCCCTTGCCGGGCTTCTCGCTGAAGTACTTCTCGAACTTGCCGGTCTCGCGCTCGAAGGCCTCGGCGTCGGCCGGCGGCTCGCCCTTCAGCGTGATGTTGGGCCAGACTTTGGCGTAATCGGTGTTGATTCTCAGCCACTTGCCGTCCGGATCGTCCTCGGTGTCGGGCTTGATGGCGTCGACGGGGCACTCGGGCTCGCACACGCCGCAGTCGATGCATTCGTCCGGATGGATGACCAGGAAGTTCTCGCCCTCATAGAAGCAGTCGACCGGGCAGACCTCGACGCAGTCCATGAATTTGCACTTAATGCAGGCGTCCATGACGATGTAGGTCATCGAGAACTCGCGTCAGTGGGCCTGGCGCCCCTTCAAGCCCTTAAGAGGCCGCGTCTATTTGGGGGATGCGCGGCGCTTGTCAATCCGCCGAGGCGTCCGGGGCAAGCGACGGATTCTGCAAGGGCGAGTAGAGGCTCTTGGCTTCCGCGGCCGGGCCGCGCCGTTCGCCCAGCGCCTCGATGCGAACGCAGATCAGCCGGCCGCCCAGCGCGAACACCAGGTCGTCGCCGACCCGGACGGCGCGGGCCGGCTTGTCGATTCGGGCCTCGGCGCCGGCGTGGGTCACGCGCACGCGGCCGGCGTCGACGAAGCGCGCCGCCAGCGCGCGGGTCTTGAAGAAGCGGGCGCGCCAGAGCCAGACGTCGATGCGGCAGCTTTCCGCCGCGCTCATGCGCTGGCGCGGCGGGCTTTGCGGCGGCGCGGTCGGCGCGGTTTGCGCGGGCTGAGCGCGGCCAGGGCCGAGAACGGGGAGGGCGCCCGCGGCGCAGCCTCCTTCGCTGGCGCCGGCCGCACGCTCCGGCGGCGCCAGGCGGGCGGCGCACCGGCGGCGGGCTTGCCGCTCGGGCGGAAGCCCAGGCCGCGCAGGACCTGCTCGGTCTCGTCCCGGGTCCAGCCGAGCGCCGCGATCGCGGCATCGTCCAGCACCGCGCCGCCGTGGGCGCGAGGCGCCGCGCGCAGGGCCTCGTCGAGCCGCTCGAGGGCTTCGACGGGCGCCGCGACTCCGCCGACCGCGCGGAGCCCGCGCGCCGCCAGCGCGGTCGGCGGCAGGGGCCGCCCTGGCATGGGCGACGGTCCATCGGCGCGCGGCCGCCAGTCCGGCGCCCAGAGCGCCGCGAAGGCGGCTGCGAACGCGGCGGCGTCCGGATCCAGGAGGCCGGGCAGATAGAGGCTGAAGGCCCCAAAGCGCACGCCGAAGCCGCGCAGGCTCCGCCGCTCTGCCTGACTCAGCGCGCGCACGTCGGCGTCGACGGGCGCCCGGTCGATGACCCCGCCCGCCTCCACGAGCCGATAGGCGATGCCGCGCGCCAGGCCCCTGATGCGGCCCTCGGCGACGGCCGTCTTGAGCCCGCGCAGGGGCCGGAGCCGCCGGGCGGCCTCGGCGGCGACGAAGGCTTCCAGCCGCCGCACCGCCCGCTCGCGCGCCGGCGCCGGGCCCAGCGAGCCCAGGAGCCGCACGCGCGGCGAGAACGGGCCGCCGCCAAAGAGCTGGCCCGTCATCTGCCCGCGCCAGAGCACCGCGCCGGTCGGCGCCAGCGCGAACGCCTCGTCGCTTTCTGCCGCCAGCTTGCCCAGCCGCCGCGCCACCTCGGGCCCGATGGCGCGCTCGGCGGCGGCCCTCAGCGCCTTGTCCTCCAGCGCGCTTGCGCCGCGCGCGGGCTCGAAGTGGGAGCCGATCAGGCGGCCGACGAAGTGGCCTTCCACCGTCACCGCGCCGTCCTCGGCGATCCCGGCCAGCAGCGTCTCGCGGATGTTCAGTCCACGGATCAGCGCGCTCGTGCGCCGGTCGATGAACCGCAGCATCAGCCGCTCGTGCAGCGTGTCGGAGAGGCGGTCCTCGAGCGCGCGCGTGCGCCCCTGCCAGTGCGCCGGGTCGGCCAGCCAGTCGGTGCGGTTGGCGACGTAGGCTAGCGTGCGCACGCTGGCGAGGCGCGCCGACAACGCGTCGATGTCGCCTTCGGTGCGATCGAGCGCCCTGAACTGCCCCTCGATCCAGTCCGCCGGGATGCGCCGGTCGCGCTCCGTCAGGTGCTCGAAGGCGGTGCGGGCGAAGCGGGTGTGGTCCTCCAGCGTCGTCTTGCGGAAGTCGGGGATCTGGCAGACGTCCCAGAGGCGGACGAGGTTGGAGCGGTCCTTCACACGCCGCGCGACGCCCTCGTCCTCCGCCAGCCGGTTCAGCACCGTCTCGTCCAGGCTCTCCTCGGCCAGCTTCAAGCCCGAGCGCGGCGGCGGGGTGGTGAGGGACCGCTGCAGGTCGGCGAGGGAGTCGAAGTCGTGGCGGCTGTTGCGCCACTCCGCCGCCGCCACCGGCTCGAAGGCGTGGCTCTCGACCTGCTCGGCCAGGTCGACGTCGATGTCGGGGCACTCGCCGGTGACGCCGAACGTCCCGTCGCGCATGTGCCGCCCGGCGCGCCCGGCGATCTGGCCGATCTCCTGCGCGGTCAGCCAGCGCGTGCGGCGGCCGTCGAACTTGCGAAGCCCCGCGAACGCCACGTGGCCGAGGTCCATGTTGAGGCCCATGCCGATGGCGTCGGTGGCGACCAGAAAGTCGACCTCGCCGGACTGGAAGAGGGCCACCTGGGCGTTGCGCGTGCGCGGGCTGAGCGAGCCCATCACCACCGCCGCGCCGCCCCGCTGGCGGCGGATCAGCTCGGCGATGGCGTAAACCGCGTCGGCCGAGAAGGCGACCACGGCCGAGCGCCGGGGCAGGCGGGTCAGCTTGCGCGGGCCTTCGTAGGTGAGGCGCGAAAAGCGCTCGCGGCTGACGATCTCCGCCTCGGGCGCCAGATGCCGCACGAGCGGCGCCATGGTCGCGGCGCCGAGCAGCATCGTCTCGTAGCGGCCGCGGGCGTGCAGCAGCCGGTCGGTGAAGATGTGCCCGCGCTCGGGATCGGCGGCGAGCTGGATCTCGTCCACCGCCAGGAACTCGACCTCGCGGTTCAGCGGCATCGCCTCGACGGTGGCCACATAATACTGCGGCCGGGGCGGGACGATCTTCTCCTCGCCGGTGATGAGGGCGACCGAGCGGACGCCGCGCGTCTTCACGACCCGATCGTAGATCTCTCGCGCCAGCAGGCGGAGCGGCAGGCCGATCATGCCGGACGCGTGGCCCAGCATCCGCTCGACCGCGAGGTGCGTCTTGCCGGTGTTGGTCGGCCCGAGAACCGCGATCAGTCTGGAGGGCGCGGCGCCGGTCGAGCGGCTGCTCATGCGCGGAAAATGGCGGATTCACCGGCCGCGGACAAGCGCGGCGGGCGTGGCGATTAAGCGAAGCTGAGAGCAAGGTGGAACAGGCGCGAAACGAATCACGTCCGAATCGGCGACCTCCGCTGATTCAGGCTTTGTTCCCTACGAGATATGGTGGTCCGAGTCGGACCGGCCCACAACGGTCAGGCGCGCGGCCGCTCGCCGGTGACCGTGATCCGGCGCAGCACGATGTCGGCGTAGCCGATCACGGTGCTGGCGTGGATGTTGGCGATCACCCAGGGACCGGTCTGGCCCACCTGGCCGAACACCATGGTGATCGGGCTGGTCAGCCCCTGCTGGCGGTCCTTCGGCGGCTTGGCCTTGAACCCGGCGATCTCGGTGTAATGGACCGTGCACTGGGCGACGCGAGTGATGCCAAGCGCCTTCATCTGCGGCGTCAGCTGGGCGGGCTCCACGCGGCCGAAGCTCAGCTGGTAGAGCTGCTTGCCGTCGAAGAACTGATCGGGCCCGCGGCAGATGGCCTGCGCGTCGGCCGCGTTCGCCACCCGCACGAACTGGGTCAGCGGGTCGACCGACGCCAGCCGCTGGCCGAGCGACGCCGGCGGCTGGCCGAGGTCCACGAACGGCGGGGTCGAGACCATCTGCACGACGCCCGGCCCCCAGGTCACGTGCACGCGCCGCACCCGCTTGCCGTCGTGATGGACGTAGGTGAAGGCGTTCGGATAGGCCTGCCCGTCGCGCCCGACGTGGCCCTCGGTCTGGGCGTCGATGTCGACCTTCTTCAGCGCCCGAAGGATGCCGTAGCTCTTCATCGAGACGCTGGACTCATACCCGCCCGGCGTGGCGCGCCCGTCGGCGTGCACGACCAGCACCTTCACCGGCACCAGGTTGAACGGGTAGAGCGTGCCGTCGAAGTCGAGGCTCATCTTCAGCGGCTGGCCGCTCTGCGCGTGCGCCGCGCCGGCGCCGAAGGCGAGCAGCAGGAGCGCGGCCAGGGCGGATCGGATCTTCATGCGCGCGTTGCTCCTCGGACGTTGCGCCGCGGCCTTCTGGTCGCGCCAAAGCGGCGGTTTTGCGGCCGGCCGCCGGCCTTGACGCGGCGAGCGGCGTTCGCCTATATCGCCCGCTCTCCGGCCGCGCCCCAGAAAAAGCGTCACGGCCAAAGCGCTTCGCCCGCAGAAGGTTCCTCCTACCATGTCCCGCCGTTGCGAGCTCACGGGCGTCGGCCCCATGGTCGGGAATAATGTGAGTCACTCCAAGGTGCACTCGAAACGCCGCTTCCTTCCGGCGCTGAAGACCACGCGCCTGCAGTCCGAGGCCCTGGGCCAGACCGTGACGCTCAAGATCACCAACGCGGCGCTGCGCACGCTGGACTACAAGGGCGGCCTCGACGCCTTCCTGATCAAGGCCAAGGATACGCACCTTTCGATCCGCGCCCGTCGCCTGAAGCGCCAGCTCAAAGCCAAGCTCGCCGCGGCCCAGCCGACCGCCTAGACTCGCGCGCGGCGACGCCGCAGCGGAGGTTCGACATGGCGGGCTTGAAGGACAAGCGCGGGTTCATCGACCGCGACCGGCTCGACCTCTCCGAACGGCAGGCCGTCGAATACTGGATGAAGCGCTGGGGCGTGACCCGCGACCAACTGACCGCCGCCCACCGCAAAGCCGGCCG
>DATGKF010000077.1:0-24230 GCA_035294785.1 Caulobacteraceae bacterium
GAGGAGGTTCCGCCCTATCCGATCCAGAATCGCCTCACCCAGCCGCTCCGCGCCGCCGCCGCCCGCGCCGACGATCCGTCTGTGATGTCGCTCTGGGCCGGCCAGGCGATCAAGCTCGCGAGGCCGGGCGAGGCTGGCGACCTCGTCCAGCGTTGGTGGGACGAGGCGAAAGCCGTCGCCAAAGAGCTGGCGGCCCGCACCGCCTAGAGCTCCTCCCCCGTAGGGAAGGATTTAACCTAGGAGCCTCGCGAAGCCCTCGCGCAGCACGCGATCCAAGTGGCCCTTGGCGTGCGCGTAGTCTGGATCGGCCGGCGCGATGCGGCCGGTCCTGGCGTCCACGCGGCCGGGCAGGAGGGCGATGGGGGTGGCGACCGGCGTCAGGTGGCCGCCGTCGCCCGATCTCAGCGTCGCCAACAACCCGTAGAGTTCGCCGTCGATGGTCGGATGGGCCAGCGTGACCAGCCGGTGCTGGCCGCGCGTGTTGGTCACCAGGTGGATGTAACCGGACTGGGTGGGCAGCGCGACGCGGCCGTGCTGGGTGAACGCCGCGTCGGTGCGCGCCGCCTCGCGGAAGACGAGGCAGGCGGCCGCCTCGTCCCAGGCGATGACCGTGCGATAGGCATAGACGGCCTCCGAGTCCTCGAACGACGGGCGAAGCGTCAGGTAGTCGCCCTCGAGCCAGCCGGCGGCGGCGCGCGTGTAGGCGCCCAGGCTTTCGTCCGCATGGCCGGCGGCCGCGGCGGCGGGGCGGAGCGGCGCGCCCAGCGCCTGCTCGAGCCGGATTAGCGTCGCCAGCGTGAACGGGCGCGTGCCGGCCAGCGCCTTTTCGAGCGTCGAGAGGCTGATCTTCGCCTCGTCCGCCAGCCGCTGGCGCGAGATGCGCCGGCGCGCCAGCTCTTCGCGCACGCGGCGGGCCAGCGCCCGGCTCTCGGGTGCGGAAAGGTCGGAGTCGTCGGTCATCGCGGCCGCACAGATGCGCACAATTCCGCACACGGGCAACCCCGCGCGTGCGGGATGAGGCGAACGATCACGCTGGCGGGGAGCTTGGCCTTTGGCGGACAATCAGCGCCGAGAGAATCGGCAAGCATGGGCCTGCTCATCATCGTCGCGCTGGTTTCGGCGCTCGCTTCGGCCGGTCAGGCCGCGCCGGAGCCGCCGCGCGCGCTGGTGCTCTGGGCCTGGGAGCGGCCCGAGGACCTGACCCGCGCCGCCCCCGGCGTCGAGGTCGCCGCGGTCACCGGCTTCATCCAGATCGAGGGCGACCAGATTCAGGCGCGCGGGCGGCGGTTTCCGCTGCTCACCGACGCCGTCCGGCGGACCGCGGTCGTGCACGTGCAAATCGACCCGAAGACGCCGCTCAAGTGGACCCCGGCGCTCCGCGCCCGCCTGGCGGCGACGGTGTTGAGCTACGGCCGCGCGCCGGGCTTCTCCGCCATGCAGATCGACTTCGAGGTTCCCGCCAGCCAGCGCCAGGCGCTGCTGGACCTGGTCAGCGACGTCCGCGCGGCCCTGCCGGCCAGCGAACCGCTGTCGATGAACGCGCTCGCTTCCTGGTGCGAGACCGAGGATTGGCTCGCCGCCGCCAAGGCCGACGAGATCGTGCCGATGGTGTTCCGCCTTGGCGAGGGCGGCGCGAAGCTGAAGGCCAAGCTCGAAGCCGGCGGCGACTTCGCCAATCCCCGCTGCCGTTCGGCGATCGGCCTCTCGACCGACACGCCCTTGAAGCGCTGGCCGGGCGGCCGGCGCATCTACGTTTTCAACCCCAGAAGCTGGACGACGGGCGAGATCGCCCGCGTCACCGAGGACATCCACCCATGAAGAAGCCGTTCGCGACCGTGCTCGCCCTGGCCAGCCTGATCACGCCGCTGGCGACGCCGGTCATCGCCTGCGGCCCGCCGCCGGAGGGACCGGCCTACATCGATGTCTTCGGCGGCGAGACGGCGGACCTCAACGCCTTCTACGACGGCCGCGTGGGGGTGGTGACGGCGCAGTCGCCCCGCGCCCGTCTCTTCATGGCCTGGCGGCTGCTGCATCATCTGCCCGTGGGCGCGACGGCCGGCGGGCCGCTATCGGTTCCCTGTTGCGGCGACGGGCCGAGCGGCGCCTGGGACGCCGCCAGCGCCTGGGCCCAAGCCCGGGGGCAGGTGAGCGGCGTCACCGCCGGCTCGGCGCCGGACAGCGAGCGGCCGGGCGCCAACTACACCTCGATCCCCAACTGCTTCGCCGCCGCCTTCAACCTGGCGACGCAGACCCTCGGCGAGCGGGTGAAAGCCTATGGGGCCGGCTCGCCCTGGGTGAAGGCCTGGCTGGACGGCCAGGATGCGGTCTTCTCCGCCTGCGGTGGGAAGGCGACGCCGATGCCGGCGCTCGATCCCGGCGCGCCGGCCTGGCTGAAAGCCGACCGCGCCTACCAGGAGGCCGCCTACGCCCTCTACGCCGGCCAGAACGCCGACGCGGCGAAGGACTTCGCCGCCATCGGCCGCGACGCAGCCTCGCCATGGGCGCCGATGTCGCCCTACCTGACGGCGCGCGCTCTGCTGCGCCAAGCGATCGCCACCAAGACCGCCGGCGATGCGACCGCCGCGGAGGCGGCGATCCGCGCGCTGGCAAACGCGCCGGCCACGACCTTCGGCCAGGGCGAGGCGCCGGCGATGGCGAAGACGATCGGCGTGCGCGTCGATCCGGCCAGAGCGCTCGCGACCTACGATGCGGAGCTCACGCGCCCGACGTTGAATGCGGACGCGGCGACCGATTTCCGCGACTACGTCGACCTGAACGCCAAAGCCGCCCGGCCGACCGAGATCATGGACTGGATCTGGACGTTGAAGAGTCAGGCGCCCGGCGCGACCAAGGTCGCCGACGACGCCGATGTCGCGGCGCAGGCTGCGCAAACCAAGGCGGCGCAGGCCTTTTCACTCGTGCATGCCAAGCAGCGCTGGGGGGCGACCCACGACCCGGCCTGGCTGCTTGCGGCCATGTCGCTGGCCGATCCGACCGACCCGGATGCGCCGTCGCTCGCCGCCGCGGCCGCCGAGGTCGCGCCTTCCGATCCCGCCTACCTCTCGGCGACCTACCAGCGCGTGCGGCTGACCATCGCCGCCGCCCCGGCGGCCGACACGCGGACCCTCCTCGACCAGGTGCTGGCGCGCGGCGACCTCTCCACCACCGACCGCAACCTCTTCCTCGGCGAGCGGATGCAAGTGGCGGCCAGCCTCGCGGCGTTCGACAGGGACGCGCTGCGCGCGCGGCTCTGCGCCGACGACAACGACAAGAGCGGCTGCGTGCGCTCGAGCTACACCGAGCAGGCGGAGGCGAGCGGCGTCTACGACGCGGCCAACAAGACCGGCTTCGGCCCCGACGCTCGCGCGCTCATCGACCGGATGCCGCTGGCGACGCGGATGGCGATGGTCAAGGACCAGAGCCTGCCCGCCACGCTCCGTCTCGACCTCGCCCTGACCAGTTGGACGCGCGCGGTGCTGATGCAGGACAACCCGAGCATTGACGCGCTCTCGGTGTCGCTGAAGAGCATGCTGCCGCAGCTCTCGGCCGAGTTCGCGCGCGTAGCGTCGACGGCGCCAGGGCCCGACAAGCGGTTCGCGGAGTTCTTCATCCTCGCCAAGTCGCCGGGCATGTCGACCGACCTGCAAGGCTACACCCGGCCGGATGGCTCGATCGCCTCATGGCAGGGGGCTTGGTACGACTGGATGATCCTGCCGGCCGGCTCGACCAAGGGCGACTCGGCCCCGCCATGCCTGCTCGAATATGCGCCTGACGGCTACTGTCAGAGCGACCCGCCGCGCGACGTCAGCGATACGGCGCTGTGGCCGACCTCGGACATCGTCTGCCTCACCTATTGCGGCGCCGGCGCCTTTCCAATGCGGCGGCCGGACTTCATGGCCGCGACGCTCAACCAGGCGAACGCGGAGCGCGCCCGCGTGCCCGCCCCCTACGACGACACCCACAAGCTGGGCGCGAGCGTCTGGGCGGAGGTGCTGACCTACGCCAAGGCGCACCCGAAGGATGCGCGCTCTCCCGAGGCGCTCTACTGGCTGGTGCACGTCACCCGCTACGGTCACAGCCACGACCACCTGAGCCACCAGGCGTTCGACATCCTGCACCAGCAGTTCCCGTCCTCGCCCTGGACGGCGAAGACCAAATACTACTTCGACTGAGGGGCGCGCCGATGAGAACCACCACCGTTGCGGCCGCGGCCCTGATGCTGGCCGCCGCACCGACGTGGGCGGCGCCGGAGACGAGCTGTCCGGCGGTTGCGACGGCGATCCGCGCCATGCCGCCGCCGTCGAACCTCGACAAGGACTCCGACCTCGTCGACGGTCCGCTCGCGCGGTTGGCCGCCCGGCCGGGAGCGCCAATTCAGCTCGACGCCTCTGCGCCGCTGAGCGCCGAGGCGGCCGCGGCGTTGCCCGCCACGGTCGCAGCCGGCTCGCCGAAGCTCGCCGCCGCGCTGGCCGGTATGGACCTCGCCGACGTCGGCGACGTCTGGCTGCGCAAGGCGGGCGGGCTGACCGTCGTCGAGACCGAGGCCGGCACGCTCGACTGCTCCAATTTCATTGTCTTCGAGTCCGCCGCGGGCACGCCGGCCCGGCTTGCGCCGGACCCGCCGCAGGTGGTCGCCGGCGGCGCCGAGGGCGATGGCGCGACGCCCTTCTGCGGCATGGACGAGGGCCTGGTCGGGGTCGTTGCCGGCGCGCCGCTGTTCGCCGAAAACGGCTGGGACGCGACCGAGCCGAACGACCTGCTCGTGCTCTCGACCTGGCGTAACGGGCGTTGGACGGACCCCTGCGAGATCGACGTGCGCTATCGTCGCACCTACGCGGTCGCCGACGCCTTCTGCGACGGCGCGGCCTGCGCGGCGATCGCCAAGGCGGCTGTCGACATGGCAAGCCGACGCGAGGCGCAGATCGCCGCCCACGGCGACGTCAGCGCGGCGCCCGCCACCTTCGCCTGGGGCCCGGCCGCATCGGCCGCCGACCGCGCCAAGGTCGCGCGGCTGAAGGGCCTGTTCGGCTCCGCGAACGGGCAGGGGGTCCCGACCCTCGGCAAGGGCGACGCGCCGGTGCATGGCTTCGGCGACGACACGGTGATGTTTCCGGCGCGCATCGGCGGCGCGACCTACCTGGCCGTCCTCGGCCACGGCTCGGTCGGCTGGCGCATCTACCCGGACTTCGTGCTCGGCCTCTACGACATGAGGGCCGGCCAACTGGCGCCGGTGGCGGGCTTCCACATCGACCGCCAGGTCGTCGGGCCGGTGAGCGTCACCCTCCATCGATGGACGCCGCCGCCGAAGGCGAAAAGCTGATGCGCATGCTGATCCCCGGCTTGCGGCCGGCTGCCGGCCCTCGGCCCGGCTAGACGTCAGCGATCGTCAGGGCGCGGGGGCGGGAGCCGTCGATGTCGGTGACGCCAAGCTCGTCCGCGACCGCTGCCGCCACGAGGGCGCGGCCGCTGTCTCTCGCCGCCAGCGGCGAGGAGGCCAGTGCGGCGATGACGCGGCCGGTGAACTGCGGGCTTTCACTGCCGGCGAGGTCGAACACTCCCTGCGCGGCGGCCTCCAATACGCGCTCGGTCCGCACCAGGCCCGGATAGAGCGAGACGGCCGAAACGCCGTGCGGCGCCAGCTCTTCGGCCATGTCGGCGATCATCTTGTCGGTGGCCGCCTGGGCGATCCCGTAGATCACGTTGCCCAAGCGCTTCCGCGCCGCCCAGAAGCTCAGCGCAACGATCAGGCCGCGGCCCTGCGGGACCATGCGCCGGGCGGCCTCGGCGCTGGCGATGAAGGCGCAGCGGAGCCCGCCGTCGATCATCCCCGCCCAGCGGTGCGCCGGCTGCTCCCAGAACGGCGCGCCCCAGGTGAAGCGGCCGTGCTCGACCATGTGCTCGTAGCCGCCCCAGGCCGCGTTCACGAGCAAGTCGAGCCCGTCGCTCGCGGCGTCGACAGCGGCGAAAGCGGCCCGCGTCTGGTCGTCGTTGGTGTGGTCGCAGACGAGCCGGGTCACGCCCGCCGGCAGGTCGGCGCCTTCGATGCTGCGTCCGGTCGCGAACACCCGGTAGCCGGCGCCGGCGAGCGCGATCGCCACGCCCCGCCCGATCCCGCGGCTCGCGCCCGTGACCATCGCCGTCGGCATCGTCGCCCTCCCGTCCGAACGGCGACGATAGAGGGCGTGCGGCGACGCGCCTAGCGGGCGGAATGCAGGCGCTTGAGCTGCACCTGCGCGTACTTCAGCAAGCCCGTCAGCGGCGCGCCGACGACGAAGAAGAGGCCGACGTGCTTGAGGATGAGGAGCGCCAGGAACCCAAGCGCCAGCGCGCCGGCGATGTGGTGGCTGGGCAGCACGAACAGCAGCACGACCCCGATCCCGAACAGCGAAACGAGGATGAGCCAGAAGGCGATGCGCTTGTGGTCGTGGGTCATGCTTGCGGCTCCTTTGTGGGTGCGAGGCCGTCCCAGAGCGCGTCGATGAGGGCGCGCACGCCGGCCGGGGGCATGGCCTCGGCGTGCATGCCCATGACCTCGAACTGGGCGATGGAGTGGACGAGAGCGATCAACGCCATGGCGGAGGCCAGGGGATCGGTCGAGCGCATCTCGCCGGCGCTGACGCGGCGGGCGATGAAGCCGGCGACCGCGCCGGTCAGCGCCTGGGCGCCGCCGAATTCGAAGTGCCGGCGCAGGCCCTCGAATCCGATCAGCGGGTTGCTGATCAGCGGGATGGCCAGCGGCAGGGCCTCGCGGAAGTAGGCGAGGGCGCGCTCGCCGATCAGCGTCAGCGCGGCGCGCGCGTCGGGCGTCTCGTCGGCTTCGGCGACGATGGCCTCGGCGTCCACCCTCGGCGGCGCCATGGCGGCGATGAAGAGGGCGGCCTTGGTGGAGAAGCGCTTGAACAGCGTCGCCTCGGAGACGCCGGCGCGAGCTGCGATTTCCGCCGTCGACCCCGCCGCCCCGTCCCGCACGAACACGTCGCGCGCAGCGGCCAGCAGAACAGGATTCGAAATGCGCTTCCGACGCCCCATCTCAAATAAGTAAGTACTCACTCACAAATAAGTCAATAGGCCGTCGAGTTTGCGCCCCTCGTGTGGGAGCGGCTCAGCCTTCCGTCATCGCGACCCACTGCGCCCGCCAGGCCGTGGCGAGGGGGCGGACGTCTTCTGGCATGGTGTCGAACACCGGCGCGCCGTCGTCGAAGCGCTCCCAGGGCTGGGCGCTGCGGCGGAAGAAGTGGGCGACGGGTTTGAGCCAGCGCGTGTCGTCAAGCGTGCCGGCGCGCAGGGTGTGCGCCTCCGGCCGGTTCTCGCGCGAGCCGTAGATGCGCCCGCCGCAGGCGCCGCAGAACCAGGAGGTGGTGTTCTGGCCGCTGGCGTTCGGCCGGCGCCAGCCCGCGGGCTCGCCCTTGGTGATGCGAAACGCCGCCGCGGGCACCGGCATGTTGAGCGTGAACGCCGCGCCGCTCTGCCGCTGGCAGTCGGTGCAGTGGCAGGCATAGAGGATCAGCGGCGGCGCGCTGACCTCGTAGCGGACGGCGCCGCACTGGCAGCCGCCGCTCAGCGGCAGGACGGGGCGGGGGCGCTCGTCGCTCATCCCGCCATCTTAGGCGCCCGCCGCCGCGCTTGACAGGGTGGCCGCTCAGCGCGGTGGGGAAGGCGTGAGCCCGATTGACAGCCCGCGCCCCCGGCGCGAACCTCTGTATCGGGTGGATACGGCCCGCCGTCTGCGACCCTCAAGGGGTTGGTGAAACGTATCGCTTCTTTCCGACCAGCCCTTGCCAAGGCGAGCGGGTCGGCAATGCAGACGCCGACGTTTCTTACGTTCGCTGATATGCAAAGGGTATCACGATGATGCGCGACTATCGCGACGCCAAGGTCATGGCGCGGGCGCTCCGCACCGGCCTGACCGACCAGGGCGTCAAACTCACCCACAGCCAGAGTCTGGAGCTGATGGCCAAGGCCTTCGGCTACGACAACTGGAACATCCTTGCGGCCAAGATCGAGGCGGAACGGCCCTCCGCCGCGCCGCCCGACGGGCCGAAGACGCTGCACTGCTCGTTCTGCGGCAAGTCCCAGCACGAGGTGAAGAAGCTGATCGCCGGTCCGGCCAGCTTCATCTGCGACGACTGCGTCGGCCTCTGTAGCGACATCGTCGAGCATGGCGAGGTCCTGGCGCTCCTGGCGGAAGGCGGCGTCCCGCGGGTCGAGGCCTATCTCGGCGGCCGCTCCGCCGAGCAGCTGCGCGCCTACCTCGCCAAGATCGAAGCCGATCTCGGCCGCACCCGCGAAGGCCTGGCGACCTTCGATCGCGTCCTCACGGCGCGGCGGCGCGGCGAGCCGATCAAGGAGTCCTGGCTCGACCTGCCGGAGGGAGAGCTCGTCCGCCGGCAGATCCAGGCCACGACGCACGTCGCCGCAACCGAACGGATGATCGAGATCGTCACGCGGATGCTGCAAGACGCCTGACGCTCGCGAACCTGGGGCGCGCTCGCCCGTCTAGTCGGGCGCGCCTCGCTGGCCCTACAATCCGCCCGAAGACGGCGGAGCGGGAGGAAGGCCATGGCGGGAGCGCTCGCCGGCATTCGGGTGATCGACTTCGGGCAGTACATCGCCGGCCCGCTGGCCGCGATGCTCCTCGCCGACCAGGGCGCCGAAGTGACCCGCGTGGAGACGCCGGGCGGCCCGCGCTTGGAGACGCCGGCCAACCGCGTCTGGAACCGCGGCAAGCGCTCGATCACGCTGGACCTCAACGACGCCGCTGACCGCGCCACCGCCAAGGCGCTGGTCGAGCGCGCCGACGTCGTCATCGAGAACTTCCGCCCCGGCGTGATGGCTAGGTTCGGGCTCGGCGCCGCCGAGGCGACGGCGGCCAATCCGCGGCTCATCTATTGCTCGATGCCCGGCTTCGCCGCCGACGATCCGCGCGCGCAAACGCCCGCCTGGGAGGGCGTGATCGCCGCCGCCGCCTCGACGGTCGGGCGGGGCGAACTCGATGAGCCGGCAGCCAACGGCTCCAGCCACCGGCCGATCTACACCGCCATTCCGGCCCACTCGTCCTTCGCCGCCTTCTGGACGGCGGTCTCCGTCGCCATGGCGCTGAACGCCCGCGAGCGCGACGGCGTCGGGCAGATCGTCGAGGTCCCGCTGTTCGACGCCACTTTCACCGCCCTCGGCTATCGGGCGCAGAAGATCCACGGCGGCGACGGCGCGGTCGCCGCCGACATGCGCGCCGCCATGGGCCGCGCCTTCGGCCGCGCGGGCGCCGTCGCGGGGGTGCAGGCCTGCAAGGCCGGGACCTGGGTCTATGTGCACCCGGGCAACAAGAACATCGGCGACTTCGTCCGGGCCATCGGGGCCGACCAGTTCACCGGCGAGGACGCGGCGGAGAAGGTGCGGGCGCTTTTCCTCACCAAAACAGCGATCGAGTGGGAGAACCTCGGGGCGGACGTGCGGACCGAGGTGGTCGTCTGCCGCTCGACGCCCGACTGGATCAAGGCCGAGCAGGCGCAGAGCTCGTCGATGTTGGCGCGCGTCGACGACCCGGTGCTGGGTCCAATGGTGCAGCCGGGCCTGCAGGTGCACCTCGACCACTGCGAGGGGGAGATCCGCGCGGCCTCCGAGCCGGACGCCGACCGCGCCGCCGTGCTGGCCGACCTCGGGCGGGCCGCCCCGGCCGCCACGCCCGCGCCGGCGGGCGATCCGCTGGCGGCGCTCGCCGGCAAGAAGGTGGTCGACCTCTGCATCGTGCTCGCCGGGCCGACCTGCGGGCGGACGCTGGCCGAGTTCGGCGCCAACGTGATCAAGGTCGAACGGCCGACGGCGGCCAACCAGACCGGCCAGCTGGCCCGCGTCTCGCCGCACGCCTTCAACATCGACATCAACCGCGGCAAACGCTCGATCGTCATCGACCTCAAGACAGAAGAGGGCCTCAAGGCCCTGATGACGCTGGTCAAAGACGCCGACGTTGTCGTGCAGAACTTCCGCCATGGCGTGAACGAAAAGCTGGGCTTCGACTACGAGGCGGTCAGGCGGATCAACCCCAATATCGTCTACGCCTCGCTCAACATGTACGGCTACGACGGGCCCTGGGCGGTGCGGCCCGGCCACGAACAACTCGGCCAGATGGGCGTCGGGCCGGCCGTGCGCTACGGGGGCGACGACACGCCGAAGCTCCAGGATGTTGGCGCGATCAACGACTACGGCACCGGCCTGATGGGCGCCTACGCGGTCGCGCTCGCCCTTTATCACCGCGAGCGGACGGGGGAGGGCGGCCACGTCTGGACCTCGCTCGCCCACACCGCCCAGATCCTCCAGTCGCCCTTCTTTTTCGACTACGCCCAGCGCCCGCCCTGGGACGAGCCGGCGGGCCAGGACGCCTGGGGCGAGGGCGCCTTGCAGCGCTACTACGCCACCAGCGACGGCTGGATCTTCTTCGGCGCCGCTGACGGTCAGGTCGAAGCGATCGGCAAGGTCGCCGGCCTCGAGGGGTTTCCCGCCACGGCCGACGACGAGACGCGGGCCGCCTTCCTGGCCGACCGGCTGACGCGCGATACGGCCGCCGCCTGGACGGCGCGGCTGACGGCGGCGCGGATCGGCGCCCATCCGCTGACCAGCCTCGAGACGGTGATGAGCGACGCCTGGGTGCGCGACCACGGCCTGATCATCAGCCGCGAGCACGCGGGCATCGGCCTGATCGACCAGGCCGGCCCGCCGCCCCGCCTCTCGCGCACCCCGGTCGTCCCCGGCGCGCCGGCGCCCCAGGCGGGCGCGCACGGCCGCGAGATCCTCGCCGAGCACGGCCTCGACGCCGACGCCCTCGCCGCCGCCGGCGCGGTGCTGGTTTGATCGGCGGCGCTGTCGCCTTGCCGCGCGGCCCTCTCTGATGGCCGATCGCGAACTGGACGACCTCGTCGCCGTCGTCGGGCCGTTGCTCGGGACGCTGGACGCGCTCGGCTTCATCTCCCGCTATTTCCACCCGCCGCAGTTCGGCGAGGTGCTGGCGGCGGCGGGAACGCCGGACGAGGCGTTGGCGGCCGTGCGGCGCAGGCTGGACGGCTGGCCCGATCGCCTCGCCGGCGTCGCCGAATGCCTCAGCGCGGCTGCAGACCACGCGCTGGCCGGCTTCGCGGCGTTGCGGGATGTGGGCGAGGCGCCGGACGCCATGCGCGGCGTTTATCGCGCGCTCGGCCGCCTGCCTCGCGCGCAGGAAGCGCTCTATCCCCTCGCCGCCGACCTGCCGCCGATCAGCCGGTACTTCCTCGAGCCCGGCGCCCGTGGCGACGAGGCGCTGCAGACCCGCCTGATCGAAGCCGGCCGGCCGGATGAGGCGGGCGTGATGCACGTTGGCGCCGAGCCAGGAGAGCGCGGCGGCTATTCGCTCTACGTGCCCGAGTATTACACGCCCGATCGCGCCTGGCCGCTGGTGGTCGCCATGCACGGCGGCGCTGGGAACGGGCGCGGGTTTCTGTGGAGCTGGCTGCGCGACGCCCGCGCCCACGGCGCCATCCTGATCTCGCCGACCGCCGTCGGCGACACCTGGGCGCTGCAAGGCCCCGACGTCGACACCCCCAACCTGATGCGCATGCTGGACGAGGTCTCCACCCGCTGGCGCCTGGATCCAACCCGCATGCTGATGACCGGCATGAGCGACGGCGGCACCTTCTCCTACGTCAGCGGTCTCGATCACCGCTCGCCCTTCACCCACCTCGCGCCATGCTCGGCGGCGTTTCATCCGGTGCTGGCGGCGATGGCCGACGGCGAGCGCCTGGCCGGCCTCCCCATCGCCATCACCCACGGCGCGCTCGACTGGATGTTCCCTGTCGCCATGGCTCGCGAAGCCGCCGCCTCGCTCGAAGCGCGCGGCGCGGCGGTGACCTTCCGCGAGATCCCCGACCTCAGCCACACCTACCCACGCGAACTGAACCCGGAGCTGCTGCGCTGGCTGAACGCGTAAGCCGCTAGCCGGCGGCCCGGCGGAACGCGGCGCGGTCCCTCTCCGCCGGGATCTGCAGCGCGAGTGTTTCCAACAGCACCGCCAGGGACGCGGCGGTGCGGGCTTCGCGTTCGACCAGGCGGGCCGCGATAGGGCCAAGATGCGGCGTCAGCGCCTTTGTGACGCGGGCGAGCGCTTCGGATGACACGGCGGCGCTGGCCGGGGACGCCGGCGCGGTCGCGGGAGCGCCGAGTGTGGCGAGGCAGCGGCGAAGCGCGTCCGCTTCGTCTTTGGTGGCGTCGATGAACTGCAGGCGGGTCATGCGCAGCGGCGCCTGAGCGGGCTCGACCAGGATGGGGATCACCCTCTTGCCCGCGTCGAGCGCCAGGCTGACCTCGTCGGCGACGTTCGCCGAGGCGGCCGAACGCGGTGAGAGGATGACGATCACGCCCTCGGCAGCCCGCAACGCCGCCTCCACCGCCCGGTCCCAGTGCTCGCTCGGGCGGATGTCGTGCTGGTCGACCCAGAGTTCCACGCCCGCCGTCTTCAGGCCGCCGGCGATGCGCAGGGCGACGACCGAGTCCGCCCGGGCATAGCTGAGGAACCAGCCCACCTTAGTCCTTGTCCAGCATGCGCATGGCCTCGCGCAGGGAGCGGCGCATGCGGTTGAAGGATGCGGCGAGCTTGGCGATCTGGTCGGCGCCGCCACGCACATACTCCGGCGCGTCGAGGTCGCCCATGCTGACCGCTTCGGCTGTCCTGGTGATGCGGTCGATGGGTCGGACGACGCCGAAGCTCAGCAGCAGGTTCAACACCAGCAGCACCGCGAGGAAGATGCCGGCCAGCGGGATCAGCAGCGCGGTCCTGACCTTGGCCGCCCGTTCGGTCGTGATGGCCACCGGCAGGCTGACGATCTGCGCGCCGATGATCTCGCCGGCCTTCCAGCCGTAGCCGTTTTGTGTCCCGTAGAGGGCGATCATCGACTTCGGCGCGGCCGCCGCGGTGGAGTGGCACTCCAGGCAGGCCTGCTGCACCGCCAGCGGCCGCGCCAGCACCAGCGTCGGGCCCATGGCGTCGCTGCGCTCCAGGATCGCCTCGGCTTTGTCAGGATGAGCGCGGAAGTCGTTGATGATGTCGGCTTCCCAGTCGCTGGCGCGATCTTCCGGATTGGTCGGGTTCAAGGCCGCTTCGCGGTAGCTGTAGTCCGGGAACTTGGCGTGCAGCACCGCGAACGTCTGCTTCGCCGCGTAGGCGGACACAACCTGCGGGCGGAACGTGGCTCCCATGTCGCCGCTGATCAGCGGCGCGATCTGGGTCGAGGTGTAGGTCCGCGCGCCGGCCGCGCTCTCCATCATGATGCGCGAGCTCTGCAGCGCTTCGTCGGTGGCGACGCCGCGCAGCAGCGGCGTCAGCGCGAGCGCGAAGAGCGCCACGCCGAGCACGGCGATGGCGACGAACACCAGGTTGAACTTGGTTCTGAGCCCCATGCACTCCTCGCTGTACGGTCTATCGCGGCGCCGGCGTGGCTGCCAGCGGCGGAAAAATCGCCATCGCCTTCCGTCGCGGCCAGAAGGCGTTTGCGGACGGGATGTCCAGGTGCGGCGCGACGGCGCTTGGCGGGGGCGCGAGGGCTGCGCTAGGCTCAAACCGACCAAACCCATTTCAGACCAAGGGATTGATGCGATGGCGGACGATGGAGCCGATGTTGCGCTGGAGGCCTTCCGTGCGGACGCGGCCGCGTGGCTCGCGGACAACTTCCCGCCCTCGTTGAAGGGCAAGGGCATCGATTTCGAAGGCGCCGGCGGCTCGACCGGCGATGCGGAACTCTGGCGCCAGCGCGTCGGCGACAAGGGCTGGACCACGCCCACCTGGCCGAAAGCCTACGGCGGGGGCGGCCTCTCGACCCGCGAAGCGCGCGTGCTTCAGCAGGAGATGGCCAAGGTCGGCGCCTACAATCCCGCCGCGGCCGGCATGGGCATCACCATGATCGGCCCGACCATCCTCGACTACGGGACCGAAGAGCAGAAGAAAGAGCACATTCCGCCGATCGTGAAGGGCGAGGTGCGCTGGTGCGTCGGCTACTCCGAGCCGGGCGCCGGCTCCGACCTCGCCTCTCTGACCACCAAGTGCGAGGACAAGGGCGACCACTGGCTGGTGAACGGCTCGAAGATCTGGACGAGCGGCGCGCAGTACGCCGACTGGTGCGGCTGCCTGGTGCGCACTGACACCAGCCACAAGCACGAAGGGATCAGCTTCCTGCTCATCCCGATGAAGCAACCGGGCGTCGAGACGCGCCCGATCAAGCTGATCGCCGGCGCCTCGCCCTTCTGCGAGACCTTCTTCACCGACGCCAAGGCGGCCAAGCACGACATGCTCGGCCCGTACAACGGCGGCTGGACGGTGGGCAAACGCCTGCTCCAGCACGAGCGCGCCAGCCAGACGGGCGGCGGCAACCCCATGGCGGGGGGCCGCGTCGAAGCGCTCTCGGACATGGCCAAGCGCTATGTCGGCGTCGACGACAAGGGCCGCCTCGCGGACTCGGGCCTGCGCACCCGCATCATCCACAACCAGATGGATGGCCACGCCCACACGCTGACGATCATGCGCGTGCGCGACGAGGCCAAGAACGACGGCGCGACCACCACCGCCTCGATCCTGAAGAACTCCGCCACCAACGTCACGCAACAGCGGGCGGAACTCACGCTGGAGATCATGGGCCACCAGGGCCTCGGCTGGGAGGGCGACACGTTCAAGGGCGAGGAGCTGCAGGCCGTGCGCGGCTGGCTCTCGGGCAAGGCGATGTCGATCTACGGCGGCTCGGCCGAGATCCAGAACAACATCATCTCCAAGCGCATCCTCGGCCTGCCCGACCCGACGCAGTCGACCTGACGACCGAGACGCTCAGCCTTTCCCGCGAGGACTATTCGCGGCGCTTTCGCGACCCGGGTTTCGGCGCCGATCTGGCGGAGGTCGTGGCCGAGCGTTGCCGCCTGCCGCGCCCGCTCGTCCGCAAGGTCGAGGGCTCGAACCTGGTCTTCCGGGCCGGCGACGGGCCATGGCTGAAGATTTGCCCGCCTTACTGGCCGGACGCCTTCGACGCCGAAGTGCGCGCCACCGCGGCCGTGCAGGGCCGCCTGCCAGCCCGCGTTCCCGACATCCTCGAGACGGGCGCCTTGGAGGACTGGCGCTTTCTTGTCACGGCGCACGTCCCTGGCGTGCAGATCCAGAGCGTTCTGCCCGCGCTGAGCGATGCGGACCTCGACCGGATCGCCGACGAGCTGGGCGCCTTCATGGCCGCGTTCCATGCCGCGCCGTCAGTCGGTTTCGAGCGCGCGTTCGGGCCCTGGCCGGTCTACCTCGACAACGCCCTGACCAACGCCCGCGCCGTTCATCTCGGGCGTGGGAACAGCCCGGAGGTGGCGGATCGGATCGCCGCGTTCCTCAGCCCCTATGACAACGCTCTTCGCGCGCTCGGCCCGCCGGTGCTGATCCACGCCGACCTTACGGATGAGCACGTGATGCTGGAGCGGGCGGGCGGCAGGTGGCGCCTGGCCGGCGTGCTCGATCTTGCCGACGCCATGACCGCGCCGGCGGCGCTCGACCTGATTGCGCCGTTCGTCGGACTCTTCCGCGGTCGCGCCGCCCCACAGCGGCGGCTGGCGGCCGCGGCCGGCGTCGCGCCCCTCTCGCCCGAGCAGGTGATGGCCGTCGCGCTGCAGCATCGCTTCATGCACTTCCACGACTGGTTCGCGTCCGAGCTCGCAGGCGGCATGGTCGACGTGGGCGAGATCGCGCGGGCGATCTTCCCGGGCGGGCAGGGGACGCGCCACCAGCCGGCGATCGTCCGGAGCTGAGCGGGCGGCCTCACGCCACGACGGGCAAGATCTCGTCGGTCAGCAGGGTGAAGCTGTCCTGGCTGAGCGGGGCGCAGAGGAGGTAGTTGAGGGAGGCGGTCTCCTTCAGCGCCTCGATCTTGTCGGCCACGGAGTCCGGCGTGCCGTGGATGATGACCTCGTTCACGTAGCGCTCGACCGGGTCGACCGTCGGCGCGACCGGGGCGCTGCCGTGGGCGTTGCGGTGCTGGGGCCCCATGTAGGCGCCGAGCATCCATTGCGCTCCGCGCCGGGCGATCGCCTCGGCCCGCTGCGCGGAGTCGGAGATGGCCAGCAGCCGCGCCATCGGGATGTCGCGGCCAGACGGGTCGTGGCCGGCGGCGCGCATCTGCTCGCCGTAGCGCTGGCGCTTCGAGGCGAGCTCGGTGTGCGTGCAGTGGGGGTCCATCAGGATGGAAAAGCCGCGGCCGGCGGCCCAGTCGATCGCGCTCTCCGACGTCGCCGCCATCCACACCGGCGGATGCGGACCCTGCATGGGCTTGGGCAGCACCTCGACGTTGTCGAAGTCGTAGAACTGGCCGTGATGGCTTAGCCGCTCGTTCGTCCAGGCGGCCAGCACGATCTCGACCGTTTCGCGGAAGCGCGGCGCGCTCTCCTCGACGGGAATGCCGAAGGCGTTGAACTCGCCGACGGCGAAGCCGCGGCCCGCGCCCCAGTTCACCCGCCCGCCGGAGAGCACGTCCAGCAGCGCGACCTCTTCGGCCAGCCGGAGGGGATGGTAGAAGGGCGCCAGCGAGACGGCCGTGCCGATGCGCAGCCTCTCGGTCTGCGCGGCGGCCATCGTCGCCATCATGTGCACCGACGGGCAGACGCTGAACGACGAGAAATGGTGCTCGGCCAGCCAGACGGCGTCGTAGCCGGTGCGGTCCATCACCCCGAACCGCTCCAGCGCCCGGTCGTAGACGGATTCCAGCGCAATCGCCCGATCCGCCCAGCCAAAGAACTGCAGCACGCCAATTTTCAACGGCGCATCTCCCTCGTCATCCCCCGCTGAAGCGTAGCGGAATGCGGGGGACCCATGAACACCAGATCCAGCACGGCGATCATGGGTCGCCCGGACAAGCCGGGCGATGACGGCTCAGGTACGGCCGCCGCTCACTCCGCCGGCTGCATGGCCTGGGCGCGGTCGACGACGCTTTGTACGTAGTTGCGGCGGGCGTCGAAGTCCTTGGCGATCGTGTCGTCGGCGTCCTGCAGCGCCTGCACGTCGGTCTCCGCGAAGCTGATGATCCCCATCTCCTCGTAGCCCTTGCGGATGGTCGACCCCCACAGGCCGACATCCTTCACGATCGGCACGATGCGGGTGAAAAGCGAGGAGCGGAACATCTCCATGAACCCCGAGTCGTACATGTGCTCGGCGCACTTGGCCGGGTCGAGGCCCAGCGTCTTCCACACCTCGACGGCGTCGAAGCGGTCGCGCATCAGGTAGCAGGCCTCGAGCAGGAACTCCTCGCGCTCGTCCCGCTCCTTCTGCGTCAGCTGCGGGTAGTAGTCGCGCAAGGCGAGGCGCCCGAAGGCGACGTGCCGGCTCTCGTCCTGCATCACATAGGCGTTGACGGCCGCGGCCAGCGGGTTCTGGGCATGGTCGCGGATCTGCTGGAAGGCGGCCAGGGCCAGGCCTTCGATCACCACCTGCATGCCGAGGTAGGTCATGTCCCACCTCGAGTCCCGCAACACCTGGTCGATCAGCTCCTGCAAAGGCGGCGTCATTGGATAGGCGACGCCGAACTTCTCCAAGAGGCGCTTGTAGCTTTCTACGTGGCGCGCCTCGTCGATCACCTGGGTCGACGCGTAGAACTTGGAGTCCACGTCCGGCACCTGCGTCACGATCTTCGCCGCGCAGATGAGCGCGCCCTGTTCGCCCTGCATGAACTGGCTGATCTGCCAGCCCTGGAAGTGCCTGCGCACGTTAGCCTTTTCCTTGCGCGACATGGCCTCGTACTGGGGCATGCCGCTGATCGGCAGCATCTCTTCCGGCAGCTGCTCAGGGTTGTCCTCGTCGAGTTCCTGGGTCCAGTCGATGCGGCTTTCGGCGTCCCACTGCATCTCTATCCCCTTGCGATAGAGACCCATCATGGTCGCGCGGCCTTCGTCGTAGTCCCAGTTGAAGGTGACGTCGAAGTCCTGCGGCACGCGCCAATGCGAGCCGTCGGGCGCGGGAAAGGGATAGCGATCTGCAAGCTTCGGCATGGCCGTTGTCCTCCTGGCGGCCTTCTTTCGAGCCCCCTCGACGGCCAATATGCGCAAGATCGGGCGGCGGGCAACGCTCGTTCGCGTGATCGGCGAAGCAAAGATTACGGCGCTTTAAGTGCAAATCACTGCGCGCCGCGCCTAAGCCAGCTTGGAAAATCGGGAGAACGACCGTGCGAATCTTGCTGGGCGCCGCCGCTGCGGCCGGACTGCTTGCTTCAGGCGCCGCGGCCAGCGCCGCGGGCGTCGATATCCGCAACGCCGCGGTGCGCGTGGTCGTCATCCCTGAGGCGCGCGCCGATGTCAGCGTCACGGTGGTGAGGACCAATCCCCGGCTGCCGGTCCACGTCTCGACCGACCTGCTCGGTCAGACGATCGTCGACGGCGGTTTTGGCTTCGGTTTCTTCGGCGGCCATCCGGTGCGCTGCGGCGGCAGCGGCGACGGCCGCTGGATGAGCGTCTGGGGTATCGGCCGCTTCACCTATGACGAGCTCCCTGAAGTGGTGGTGCGCGTGCCGCTTGACGCACGTGTCAGCTCGGGCGGCGGTGTCTTCGGTGCGATCTCGGCCGCCGACCGGCTGGCGCTCGTGACCGGCGGCTGCGGCGAGTGGATCGTCGCCGACGTCAAGGATCGGCTCACGGTGCTGAACACCGGCTCCGGCCGGGTGCGCGCGGGGTCGGCCGGCGACATGGCCCTGAGCGTGTCCGGCTCCGGCGTGATCTGGACGCGGGTCGCGTCGCGATCGCTCGACGTCCACACCAGCGGCTCCGGCGGCATCGACGTCGAGCAGGCGTCAGGGCCGATCGACGCCGGCGCCTCCGGCTCGGGCTCGATCCGCATCGCTGGCGGCGAGGCCGGCGCGCTCACGGCGCACGTGAGCGGGTCCGGAGACATCGCTTTCCTAGGGCGCGCCCAGACGGTGGACAGCGGCCTCAGCGGTTCCGGCGGCATCGACGTGGGACGGGTGGCGGAGAACGTCAACGTCCAAATCAGCGGCGGCGGCGGCATGCACGTCTCCGAGGCGACGGGCGCCGTGCACGCGCGATTGTCCGGCTCGGGCGAGCTGACCGTCGATCGCGGGCATGTGAGCGAGATCGACGCGCGGATTTCAGGTTCGGGCGGCGTCGACTTCGGCGGCGTCGCGGACCGGTTGACCCTCGCGGCATCCGGCTCCGGCGGCGTCCGCGTCGGCCAGGTGCTCGGGCCGATCGCCTCGAAAAGCTCGGGGTCGGGCCGGGTGGTCGTCCTGCGCTAGCCGCCGCCGGCGATTGACGGCCCCCGCCCGCCGGCGCGAGATGCCGGCGACGGGCGCTTTCGGCCCGCGAGGGTTGAGCGTTGAGCACTTCGAAACTGGGATTCCCGGGTCGCCGGCCGCCTTGGCCGAGCGACCGGTACCGGCCGCTGGTCGGCCGTCGCGGCATGGTCTGCGCCGCCCACCCGATGGTCGCCTCGGCGGGCTTGGCGGTGCTGGCGCGCGGCGGCAACGCGGCCGACGCCGTCGTGGCCGCCGGCCTCGCCGCCGCCGTCGTGATGCCGGAGATGTGCGGCTTGGGCGGAGATCTTTTCGCCGTCGTGCATCCGGGCGGCCGCTCGGGCGTCCCGCTCGCCTTTCTGGGCTCCGGCGCCGCTCCGATGGGCGCGAGCCTCGCCATGGTGCGCGAACACGCGGAGGCCGGGCCCGATGGCACGCCGCGCATGCCGCGCCGCGGTCCCTTGTCGATCTCGACGCCCGGCATGGTCGACGGATACGGCGCGATCCTGAACCGGTTCGGCTCGCGCAGTTTCGCCGAGGTCGCCGAGCCGGCCATCGCGCTCGCCGACGGCGCCGCCCAGACCGTGGCCGCGGTCGGCGCCATCCGCGCCTTTGAGGACCTGCTGCGTGAGAACGAGCGCGGCGCGGCCATCTTCCTCCCCAGCGGCCGCGCCCCGGCCTGGGGCGAGGTGCTGGCGCAGGCCGATCTGGCCGCCACGCTCCGGCTCCTGGCCCGCGAGGGGCCGCGGGCGTTTTACGAGGGCCCGCTCGCCAAACGGATGGCCGACGGCGTGCAGGTGCTGGGCGGCGCGCTCTCGACCAGCGATCTGGCCGCCCACGAAACGGTGGTCGAGACGCCGATCGCCACGTCCTATCGCGGCCACACGATCCACCAGACCGGCATCCCCAGCCAGGGCCTCATCCTGCTCGAGGCGCTGAACATCGTCGAGCACGCCGATCCGGGCGCGCTCGCGCCCGACGCGCGCATTCACCTCTTCGCCGAAGCGCTCAAATGCGCCTACGCCGACCGGCTGAGCTACGCCCAGGACCCGAAGTTCGGGACGGACGCGACCGCGAAGCTGATCGCCAAGGCGTGGGCGGCCGAGCGCTACGCCGGCATCGATCCCGACCGCGCCGCTGAGGACGCCCGCGCGCCCGCGATGGCGGCGGGCGACACCACCTACATCTGCGCCGCCGACGGCGACGGCATGATGGCCTCGCTCATCCAGTCGGTAGCGCTCGCGTTCGGCTCCGGGGTCGTGGCTGGCGACACCGGCGTTCTGATGAACGATCGCGCCGGGCGCGGCTTCAGCCTCGCCGAGGGCGACCCCAACCTCTACGCGCCCGGCAAGCGCACCATGCACACGCTCAACTGCTACCTGGTCACCGACGCCGAAGGCGATCCGGTGCTCGCCGGCGGCACGCCCGGCGGCGACGGCCAGCCGCAGTGGAACCTGCAGGTGTTGAGCGGCCTCATTGACCAGGGCCAGGACGTGCAGGAGGCGGCCGAGGCGCCGCGTTGGGACATCTGGCCGGGCACCGACCCGCACAACCGCCCGAACCCTTTCGAGCTCGTCGTCGAGACGCGGCTGGGCGAGGATGTGCTGGATGGCCTCGAACGCCGCGGCCACCGGCTGCGGCGCATCGGTGGCTGGGCGTCCGGCGGCGCGGTGCAGCTGATCGCCCGCGACCCGGCGACCGGCGTCCTCGTCGGCGGCTCCGACCCCCGCGTCGAAGGCCAGGCGCTGGCGCTCTGACACGCGTCGTCGTCCTGGGCTGCGCCGGCGCCGGCAAGTCCACTTTCGCCAGCCGCCTCGGCGAACGCACGGGCGCCCCGGTCATCGACCTCGACGCGCTCTGGCGCGCGCAGGGCGACGATGATGTCGAGCGCTTCCGCGCGGCGCTTGTGGAACGACACGCGGCCGACGCCTGGATCAGCGACGGCAACTTCGCCGCAGCCACCTTCGACATCCGTCTGCCGCGCGCCGACCTCATCGTCTGGCTGGACCGGCCGCGCTGGCTCTGCCGCTGGCGTGCGATACGCCGCGCGCTCGGCGGCGACGCCCACCACCGGCTGCAGGACCTCGGCGACGTTCTCGGCTTCATCGGCGGCTTCGACCGGATCAACCGTCCGCGCATCGAAGCCGAACGCCTGAAGCATGGGCCAGCCGTTCCCGTGGCGCGGCTCGAGACCGAGCGCGCGACCGCGGCCTTTCTGGCCGATCCGGGTGTCTTTTCGCCGGCGTCATCCGTCTTATGAACACGGGAGCGAGGCGGGAGGGCGCGATGCACGAACCGATCGGCGACGACGCCGCCAAGGCGATGCGACGGCTCTGGTTCGCCTACCTCGACGCCCTCGAACCGGCGCGCCCGGGCCTGCACGCCCTCTGCCTCAAGCTGACCGGCTCGGTGTTCGACGCCGAGGACCTGGCGCAGGAGGCGCTGCTGCGCGGCTTCGGCGCCATGGCGCGCGGCGACATGTTCACGCAATCGCCGGCGATCCAGAGCCCGCGCGCCTACCTCGGCCGTATCGCCGCCAACCTCTGGATCGACGGCCAGCGACGCAGCGGCCGCGAAGTCGCCGAGCCTGACGCCGACGCCGCCGTCCCCGCCGGAGACGAGGCGGTGATCACGCTGGCGGCCGGGGCCGCCCTCTTCGAACGGGCGGCGCCGCAGGAGCGGGCGGCCGTCGTGCTCAAGGACGCGCTCGACCTCTCCATCGACGAGATCGCTGTCATCCTTGCGACGACGCCAGGCGCTGTGAAGTCTGCGCTCCGCCGCGGCCGCGGCAAACTCGAGGCCGCCCGGCGGGAGGCCAAGCTGCTGCGCGGCGCAAGCGCCTCGCCGGCGCTGATCGACCGGTTCGTCGCCGCCTTCAACGCCCGCGACCCGGCCGCCATCGCCGCCGTGCTCTCCGAGAGGGTGGTCTATGAGGCCAGCGGCGTCGGCGGCGAGATTGGCAAGGGCGCCATCTGGGTCGCGGTCAACGCCGACCGGCCGGAGGGCGTGCGCTGGGCGCGGGCGCGCTTCGAGGGCGAGGACATCGCCATCGGGCTGCGCACGCGGCGGAACGGCCACGACCAGCTGCTCGGCGTGTCGCGTTTCGAGGAGGCTGACGGCCGCATTTCGCGCCACGTCGGCTACTTCTTCACCCCGGAGACGCTGGCGCTGATCGCCGAGGCGCTGGGCATGGACGCCGCCAGCCACGGCTATCACCAGGACCCGGAGACGCTCGAGCGCATGATCGCCGACTCGACGCTGCCCTGGCGCGGGACCTAGCCGCTCCTGCCGTTACGCGTTTGTAAGACGACACGCCTGTGTCGCGGCTGCCAAGATCGCCCCGATCGAGAGGGCGAGCATGCAATCGAGCAAAGAGATCAAGGCGCTGGTCGCGGCGCGCGTCGCCTCCGGGCGGGCGCCGGGTTTGGTGGTGGGCGTCCTGAACGACGCCGGCCGCGAGGTCTTCGCCGCTGGCGTGAGGAGCATCGGCGAGCCGGCCCTCGTCACCCGCGACACTCTCGTCGAGATCGGGTCGATCACCAAGGTGTTCACCGCCCTCCTGCTGGCTGACGCCAGCCTGCGCGGCGAACTCGCGCTCGACGACCCGATCAACGATTTCCTGCCGGCCGGCGCGAAGGCGCCGGACGTCGAGGGCCAGCCGATTCGGCTGCTCGATCTGGCCACGCACGCCTCGGGCCTGCCCAGCTTCATGGACGGCGCGCCGCCGTTCGGCGACGACTGGTCCGCCTACGACCGCGCCGCCATGCTCGCCGACGTCGCCGCGTTCCAGCCGACCCAGGCGATCGGCGCCGGGTTCCGCTACTCGAACACCGGCTACGGCCTTCTCGGCATCGCGCTCGAGGCGGCGACCGGCCTCGCCTACGAGCCCCTGCTGCGGGCCCGCGTGCTCGACCCGCTCGGCATGGACTCGACCGCGCTCACGCTGACGCCGGCGCTGCAGGCGCGGACGGCCGAGCCGCACGGCCTTGGACTCGCCCGGGTTCCGCGCCTTCGCATCCCTGCGATGGCCTCGGCCGGCGCGCTCTGGTCCTGCGCCGACGATCTCCTGACCTTCCTGGCCGCCGTTTGCGGCGCCATCCCGTCGCCGCTCGCGCCGGCCTTCGCTCTGATGCTCACCGTGCGCCGCCCCGGCCCGCCGCCGCCGCCTGGCGTGGCCAAGGTCGATCAGGCCATCGGCTGGCCAACCATGGAGACCGAGCTGGGCGTCTTGCTCGGCCATGCCGGCGGCACGGTCGGCATGGGCACGATGGCGCTGGTCTGCCCGGCCCGGCACGAGGCGGTCGTGGTGCTGGGCAACAGCGCCGCCAGCGAGGGCGACTTCGCCGCCTATCTTCTCAACCCCGACCACAAGATCGTCGAGCCGCCGATCCCGGACCCGGTGAGCGCCGTCCCGGCCGACCGGGCCGTCCTCGCGCGCCTTCCCGGCCGCTACGCCTTCGCGCCCGGCGTCGAGTGCCTGATCGAGGTGGACGATGCGGGCCTCATCTGCCGCCCGCCCGACGCCCCGCGCCTTCGCCTGCTCGCCTGCGGGCCGGCCGCGTTCTTCAACCCGTCCTTCGACGCCCGCTTCGCCTTCGAGCTCCCCGCCGCCGGCCCGGCGACCTCCCTCACCGTCACCGGCCCCATGGGCGGCGCCGCGACCCGTGTCAGCTAGCGCGGCCTTGCCAGTCGGCCGCCGTCTGCGTATGTCGCGTGTCGTCCAACGACGTCCGCGTGCAAGATGATCTCCTGATCCCAGACAGGCCCAGTTTCAGGGCCTTCTAGCCACAAACGCACGCGGCTCGTGCGTCCGCACGCCTGGACCAGGACTTCCGACATGACCGCCGCTTCGCCCGCGCCCAAGCGCGCGCCGCTCTATCGCAATCTCGACTACGTCTTCCTCGTCGCCGCCCAGGGGGTTTCGATCACCGGGCGGGAGATCGAGGGCATCGTTCTGCCGCT
>DATGKF010000078.1:0-6199 GCA_035294785.1 Caulobacteraceae bacterium
GCCTGGGCGGCGAAGCGGGCGGCGATGGCCTCGAGCAGGTCCTCCTTGGCGCGGAAGTGGTGGTAGAAAGCGCCTTTCGAGAGGCCGGTCGCGTCGATGACGTCGGCGATCGTCGTCCGCTCGTATCCCTTCGACAGAAAGAGCGCCTGAGCGCAGTCGATCAGCTCGGCGCGGCGCACGGCCGGCGCCTTGAGCACGCGCGGTTTAGGGCCTGGGCGCCCCGAATTCACATCGGCTTCGACCGACATTGGCTCCGTTCGTCGCTTGCAGACCGACCGCCGGTCTGTTAGCGATGCCCTCGTTCGAGGCGATTTGCAAGCGGGAACGCCATGCGCCGTCTGCTCCTGTCAGCCCTCGCCGCCTTGGCGGCCGCCGGTCCGGCGCTGGCGGCGCCGGCGCCGAACGCCGACCAGATCCTTCAGCGCGCCTTCGACAACTATCGCGCCAAAACCTCGCAGACGACGGTGGCGATGACCATCCATCGCCCGACCTGGGAGCGGCGGATGGGCGTGACGTCCTGGACGCGCGGCGAGACGGACGCGCTGGTGCGCTTCACCGCGCCGCCGGCCGACGCCGGCAACGCCACGCTGAAGCTCGGCAACGACACCTGGGTCTACAACCCCAAGCTCAACCAGGTGATCAAGCTGCCGGCCAGCATGATGAGCCAGTCCTGGATGGGATCGGACTTCTCCTACAACGACCTCTCCAAGTCGGAGGACCTGCTCACCAGCTACACGCACCGGCTGATCGCGACCGAGCAAGCCGGCGGCCACACGGTCTGGACCATCGAGTCGACGCCCAAGCCCGGCGCGCCGATCGTCTGGGGCAAGGTCACGATCAAGATCCGCGACGACAGCGTGATCCTGGAAGAGACCTTCTTCGATCAGGACATGCGCCCGGCGCGGCGGATGACGGCCGACAAGGTTGGCGTGATCGCCGGCCGGCCCTACCCCGTCAGCCTGACCATGCAGCCGCTGGACAAGCCGGGCCAGTGGACACGGGTGGAGACGCAGGCCGGCCGCTTCGACGCCGGCGCGCCGGCGTATCTGTTCACCCTCTCCAACCTGCAGAACCCGAGGTCCTGAAGCGCCGATGCTGGCCGCGCTCGCCTGGCGCAACCTGTGGCGGCGTCCGCAGCGGACGCTGCTCAGCCTTCTGAGCGTGACGCTCGTCTCGGGCCTGCTCGTCTTTGTTCTGTCGTTCCAGGACGGCGTCTACGGCCAGATGAAGCAGACGACGCTGCGCATCTTCGACGGCTACGCCGAGTTGCAGGCGAGCGGCTACGCCGACGACCCGACCCTCGACCACGCCATCGCGGCGCCCGACGAGCTCGCTCGCCAGGCGCAGGCCGTGCCCGGCGTCAGCGTCGCCGCGCCGCGCGTCAACGGCTTCGCCATCCTGGCGAGCGGACCCCGCAGCTACGCGGCCGTCGTCGTCGGCGTCGACCCGGCGCGGGAGGCGCGCATCTCCTCGATCGCGACCACAATCCGCGACGGGCGGTACCTCACGCCCAGCGACACCGACGCCGCCGTGCTCGGCGACCTCTTGGCGAAGAACCTGGGCGTCAGGGTCGGCGACAAGGTGACGGTGCTGGGCTCGGCGCGCGACGGGTCGGTGGCCGCCGACGTGCTGACCGTCGCCGGAATCTATCACTCGGGCATCCCTGACCTCGACCGCACCATCCTTGAGATGCCCCTCGCCCGCGCGCAGGCGACCTTCCAGATGCAGGACGCGGCCAACACCATCGCGCTCGGCGGGCCGTCCCTGGCCGCGGTGAACCACGCCCTGCCCGGGCTGGACGCGCTGGCGCGGCGAAGCGGCGTCACGCTGATGGACTGGCGGGCGCTGGAGCCGGCGATGCGGGCGGCCATCGACCTGAAGTACGCCGCCTCGATGCTGTTCTACGTGAGCCTCGTCCTGGTCGTGGCCTTCATCATCCTGAACACGCTTTTGATGAGCGTGCTCGAACGCACGCGCGAGTTCGGCACCCTCCTGGCGCTCGGCATGCGGCCGGGCCAGATCGGCGCGATGGTCTGGATCGAACTGATCGCGCTCGCTTTGATCGGCTGCGCGACGGGCATCGCCATCGGCGGGGCGGCGACGCTATGGCTGCAGGCGACCGGCATCGTCTTTCCGATCGATCCCAAGCTGCTCGCCCAGTTCGGCGTTCCGTCCAGGCTTTATCCGAACCTCAGCCTGATGAGCGCTCTGGCCGGCCCCGGCGCGTTGGTCGCGGCCATCGCCATCGGCGGCCTCTTGCCCTTCGCCCGCGTGCTGAGGCTGACGCCGGCGCTGGCCATGCGAGGCGGATGATGGGCCAACTGTGGCTGCTTGGGCCGCTCGCCTGGCGGAACCTGTGGCGCAACCCAAGGCGCACGCTGATCACGCTGGCCGTCGTGGCCATTGGCGTCTGGTCGATCCTGTCCTTCGACGTGATGTTCAAGGCCTGGACGCGATCAAGCCTGGAGGAGAGCCTTCGCCTGTTGACCGGCGAGGGCCAGATCCATGCGCCCGGCTACCTGGACGATCCCGGCGTCGGCCACGCGATGGCGGAGCCGTCGGGCGCGCTGCTGAAGACGCTGAACGGCCCGGCCGTCGCTGCCTGGGCGCCGCGCGTGCGCGTGCCGGCGATCATCCGCAGCGAGTACCGCACCCGCGCCGTCACCCTGCTGGGCGTCGAGCCGGCGGCGGAGCGGCGCGTCTCCGACCTGCCCGGGCAGATGCTGCAAGGCCGCTACCTCGCCGGCGACGACGAGGCGGGCATCGTCATCGGCCGCGACCTGGCGGCCAAGCTGGAGACGCGGCTGGGCAAGCGGGTGATCGTGATGACGCAGGCGGCTGACGGCCATCTGGCCGAGGTGGGCCTGCCGATCGTCGGCCTGTTCGGCAACGTCACGCCCGCGCAGGACGAGTACGTGTTCGTGGGCCTGCGAAACGCCCAGTCGACGCTGGGGTTGAACGGCCAGCTGTCGGAGATTGCCTTCGACGCCGGGCCGCGCGCCGAGCTCGAGACCTCGGTCCAGACGCTGCAACGCGCCGCCCCAGGACTGGACGTGGAGAGCTGGATGGCGCTCTCGCCGCTCGCCTCCACCATCGAGCAGTATTCGAAGAGCTACACCGGCGTCTGGCTGATGGTGATGTTCGTCCTGATGGCCATCGGGATCGTCAACACCCAGCTGATGGCGGTCTTCGAACGCACGCGCGAGTTCGGGCTCTTGCAGGCGCTCGGCATGCGACCGGCGCTGATCGTCGCCCAGGTGGTGCTGGAGTCGGCGCTCTTGATTGGCGTCGGCGTGCTGGCGGGCGTCGGGTTGATGCTGGCGACGGTGCTCCCGTTCACGAACGGCCTTGATCTCGGCGGGCTGGCGGCGGGCTCGGAGATGGCGGGCGGCGGCAGCGTGCTCTACCCGACGCTGGAGCCGGGAGACGCGATCGCCTCGGCGCTGATCGTCTGGGTGCTGGGCGTGGCGACCACGCTCTGGCCGGCGCGGACGGCGGCCCGCATCGCGCCCGTCGTCGCCATGGGTGCGGCCTGACATGGAGGGGAGATGAGCGCGATCATCCAGTGCCGCGGCGTGAGCAAGACCTACAGCCAAGGCGCGGTCGACGTGCCGGCGCTGCGCGGGGTGGACCTCGACATCGAGGCTGGCGATTTCGCCACGCTGTCGGGGCCGTCCGGATCGGGCAAGACCACGCTGCTCAGCCTGATCGGCGGCCTCGACCGGCCGACCGCGGGCGAGATCACGGTCGAGGGCGAGGCGATCGTCGGCTTGGCCCCGGCCAAGCTCGCCGACCTGCGGCTGCGCAAGATCGGCTTCGTGTTCCAGACCTACAGCCTGATCCCGGTCCTGTCGGCGGAGGAGAATGTCGAGTTCGTGCTCCGGCTGCTCGGCCGGCCGGCGGCCGAACGGAGCGCGCGCGCCCGCCAGGTGCTGGCCGAAGTGGGCCTGGCCGGGCTTGAAAAACGGCGGCCGGCCAAGCTCTCCGGCGGGCAGCAGCAGCGCGTGGCGGTCGCCAGGGCGCTGGCGCCCCGGCCGGCGATCGTGCTGGCGGACGAGCCGACCGCCAACCTCGACTCCAAGACCGCCGAGGAGCTCATCGCGCTGATGGCCAGCCTGAACGCGGCGTCCGGCGCGACCTTCCTGATCGCCACCCACGACGCCCGCGTGATCGCACACGCCCGCCGCCGCATCGAAATGACCGACGGCCGGATCACCGCCGATGACAGAGTGGCGGCCGTTGGGGCCTGAGGGTTCGGAGCTGCGAAGCGCCTGGCGCCCCCTTCTCCCCTCGCGGGAGAAGGTGGACCGCGAACGCGGGCCCGATGAGGGGCCGCGCGGCGGCCTGCCGATTTGGCTCTGGCGCCTTCTGTGGAACGTTCAGCGCGGCCCCTCATCCGTCCGGGCTGCCGCCCGGCCACCTTCTCCCGCGGGGGGAGAAGGGGCGCGGTTGGGCGTCTGTGCCCGACAGGCGGCGACGCTGGGCGGCGCGGTCGTCCTCACGGTCTTCGCTGGCGCGGCGTCGGCCCAGGCGGACAACGGGGTCCACGGACGGCTCGAGGTCGCGGACGCGGGGCTGTTTTCGCGCGGCGACAGCATCGAGGCGGCGTTGGGGGCGAAGGATTCCGACGCGGCGTCGGCGAGCCTGAGGGTGACCTGGGAGCCGACCTGGGGCGCCTGGAGCCTGCAGGCGCATGGGCTGGTGACGATCGAGGACGGGCCCGAGGTCGCGCTCGCCCGGGCGCAGGCTGGCGTCTTGCCAGCGCCGCCGGCGACCTGGTTCGGCCTCACCGCCAACTTTGCCGATCGCGGCGACGTTTTGGGCCAGGCGAGTCTGGACAGGCTGGCGGTCGCCTACACGACGCCCTCGCTGGTGGTGCGCGTCGGGCGCCAGGCGATCACCTGGGGCAGCGGCCTCGTTTTCCGCCCCATGGACCTGTTCGACCCCTTCGCGCCGAACGCCACCGACACCGAGTGGAAGCCGGGCGTCGACATGCTCTATGTCCAGCGCCTGTTCGCCGACGGCTCGGACCTGCAGGCCATCGTCGCCCCGCGCCCGGCGCGGCCTGGCGGCCCGCTGACCGCCGACGCAAGCTCGTTCGCGCTGCACTATCAGACCACCATCGGCGGCCACCAGACGACGGCGCTGCTCGCCCGCGATCACGGCGACTGGGTGGCCGGGGCGGGCCTGAACGGCGCGTGGGGCGGCGCAACCTGGAACCTCGAGATCGTCCCGACCTTCCTCGCCGCCGGCGGGACGCGCGTCTCGGCGCTCGCCAACCTGAGCGACGCGGTCACGCTGGCCGGCCACAACGCCACGGTGTTCGTCGAGTACTTCCACAACGGCTTCGGCGCGGGAGACCGCAACCTGACGCTGGCGACGCTGCCGCCGGACCTGAAGGACCGCCTCGCGCGCGGCCAGGTGTTTTCGACCCGCCAGGACGAGGTGGCGGGCGGCATGACGTTCGAGGCGAGCCCGCTGATCACGCTCAGCCCGACCCTGATCGCCGACCTGGACGACGGCAGCCTTTTCCTGCTGGCGGCCGGGACCTGGTCGCTGAGCAACAACGCAACGCTGGTCGCCGGCGCACAGGCGCCGATCGGCCCGGCGCGGACCGAGTTCGGCGGGCTGCCGCTGGCGCCCGGCGGTCAGGTGCTGCTGGCGCCGCCCGCGCAGATCTACGTGCAGCTGCGCCGCTACTTCTGATACGCGGCTTGGCGCACTACGCCCGCTCAACCATAGTCATACAAAACGGGGGACTGGCGATGCGAACGCCGATCTTGGGGCTCGTTGCGGCCGCGGCGCTGTTCGCGCCTGCCGTCGCGCTGGCGCAGGGCGAGAGTCTGACGAGCGCCTTCCAGGCCGTTTGCCTTGCCACCGACGCCGCGCCCGCGGCCGTCGCCGCGCAGGCAGCCGCCACCGGCTACGTTCGACCGCCAAACGCCATGATCGCCGCGATGCCGACGAGCATGGACATCAAAGATCCCGTGGTGACGTGGAAGGTCTACGACGGCGGCCTCGACATGGTCGTCACCGGCCACATGACCCTGAAGTCTACCTCGGCGCTGGAGGGCGACGTTTGCATGCTCATGCAGATCCCAAGCGCTGCAAGTCCAACCCATCAGCTTGCCGATGTGCTCGGCGTTGGCGCGCCCATCACGTCGGGAGGCGCCGAAATGTTCATCTACGAACTCCAACG
>DATGKF010000079.1:0-4357 GCA_035294785.1 Caulobacteraceae bacterium
GGGGCCGGGCTGGAGCGCAAGCTGAACGCGAACTGGTCGCTCAGGGGCGAGTATCTGTACGCCGATTTCGGCTCGATCTCCTCGACGGCCACGGAGAACGCCCCCGGCGCCGCCGGCGGGACGTCGACCTTCCACGACACCGAGCGGCTGAACACCAACATCGTCCGCATCGGCGTCAACCGGCGATTCTAGCGGGCCTTTTCGCGCACCTTCTCCCCTCGCGGGAGAGGGTGCGCGTGCGGGTTCGGCCCTAGACGCCCGCCGCCAGCTGTAGCGTGAGCACCGTGGTCATCGCGGCCAGGCAGATGAGGTGGTCGCGCCAGATGGAGCGGGCGAGGCGCGTCTGGGTTTCCGGATCGTCGGCGGCGCGGCCGAGGCGAACGGCGTTGCGCACCGTGCGGGCGACGGCGAGGCCGATGCCGGTCAGGGCCGCGGCCAGCGACGGCCAGGCGATCCACCAGGGCGCCGAGCGGCGGGCGATCTGGACGGCGATGCAGAGGACGGTGAGCGCCATCACGACGGTGATCAGGCGGCCCATGGGCGAGGCTTGCGTTGTGACGCGGCGATAGTAGGCGGCGATCGAGGCCAGGGTGTCGGCAGGCAGCACGGGGCCGGCGTGGCGGCGGACCTGGACGTCGAACATCAAGTCGAACCAGAGCACGGCGACTTGAAAACCCGCTCCAGCGGCGGCGCAGGCGTGCATTGCGGTGGGCCCCTTGAACGTGTCGCAGTGTCGAGGGGCGGCGGGCTAGCGTCCAGGCGCCCTTCTCCCTCTTGCGGGAGAAGGTGGCTGCGAAGCAGACGGATGAGGGGTCGCACTCCGCTCTCCGACTGGCGGGCCAGCTAACCCGATCGTTCTGAGAGACCCCTCATCCGACCTCCTTCGGAGGCCACCTTCTCCCGCAAGGGGAGAAGGGCGCCTTACGCCATCAGGGTTTCGGCGGCGGGGGACGGGGCGTCGAACTCGGCGGCGGCGCGGGTGAGGGAGATGAGGTTGACGGCGATCTCGTGGTCGTCCTGCAGGCGAAGGCGAAGGCCGCTCGGCCGGCCGCCGGCGAGGGCGGAGAAGTCGCCCTGGATGCGGCCGCTGACCGTGAACATCGCGCCGCGGGAGAAGATGTCGATCTCGTAGGCGGCGGCGATCTCGCCGCCGGACCAGACGAGGGCGCCCTTGCCGCGCAGGCCGCGGACGAGCTTGAGCGGCCCGCCGCGATTGGTGCGCCAAAGCCGCGAGGACGGAGCGCCCGTTGCGGGAGCGGGGGCGGGGGCGGTCTCGGCCGGAGCCGCGCCATGTTCGGTCATGTCTAAAATCGCCTTTGGAGCGGTGCAGAAGACGCGCGGAGCGCGGCGGTTCGCACCTCGACCGGCCATCGGCCGGCTTTCCGTTCGCGGGGAGCTTAGCACGTTTGGGGTGACTCGGCGCGCCCCCAACACCGCTCATCCCCGCGCAAGCGGGGACCCAGGTGTTTTTGCTCAGGCGAAGCTGATGCGGCGCCGCCCTATTTCACCGCCAAGTTCGCCAAGGACGCCAAGCGTGTGCAGGAGGACGCGCAAGCCTCTTGGCGGCCTTGGCGTCCTTGGCGGTAAAAAGCCTGGGTCCCCCCTTTCGCGGGGATGAGCGGGGATATTGGTCAGCCCTTGAGGAACTCGCGGGCGGCGGCGAGGAAGCCTTCGGGGGCGTCGAGGGGGACGGAGTGGCCGCTGTTTTCCACCGTTGTGAGGCTGGAGCCCTTGATGGTCGTGAGCATGCGCGCGGCGGTTTCTGGGGCGAGGATGTCGCTGAGGGCGCCGCGGATGATGAGGGTGGGGACGGCGATGTTGGCGCACGACGCCCAGGCGGCCTCGGGATCACGCGGGCGGACGGTGGTGGGCGAGCGGAGCGCGCGGTCGTAGCGGTGCGTCCAGCGGCCGTCTTCGGTGCGCATCAGGCTCTGGTCGACGCGGTGGCGGTGGTGGGCTTCGGGCGGGCGCGGGTTGGCGGCGCGGGCGCGTTCGAAGGCCTCCTCGCGGCTGGCGAAGACGTCGCTCTGCTGGACGCCCTCGCGGATGCGGGCGCCGCCCGAGGCGACGATCTCGGGGCCGATGTCGACGATGACGAGGGCGCCGAGCTCGGCCGGGCGGCGGCCGGCGTAATTCATCGCCACCATGCCGCCCATGGAGAGGCCGAGGAGGGTGAAGTCCGAAAGGCTCAGGGCGGCGACGAAGGCGACGAGGTCCTCGGCCATCTCGTCGGTTCCGTAGCGGTCGGCGGGCGCCCAGGCGGTCTCGCCATGGCCGCGCTGGTCGAGGGCGAGGATGCGGTAGCGGTCGCTCATCGCCTCGGCGAAGGCGTCCCAGGAGCGGGCGTGGCCGGTGAAGCCGTGCAGGAGGACGAGATCCTTGGCGTTCGCGCGGGTGGACGGCCAATCGCGATAGTGAAAGCGCAGGCCGCGCATCTCGATCAGTTCATCGGCGACGTTTGGCATAGCGGGGGCTCCTATCCGCGCTTCACTTCTCCCAGAGGGAGAAGGGGGGACCCGCGCCGCCGGCAGGCGGCGTGGGGAGATGAGGGGTTACGAGGCGGCAGGCAGGCCGGCTGGCGCCGTAACCCCTCAACCTCCCCATGCTGCGCATGGGGCCCCTCCTTCTCCCTATGGGAGAAGGCGCTCGCTAGCTCGGGGGCCCGGGCATGCCTTCGAAGACTTGCAGGCCGGGGGGGACGTGGTCCCAGGCGCGGCGGCGTTTGCCGTAGATGAGCATCGAGGGCACGAGCGCCTCGGCGCCCTCGTGCATGGTGCCGAGGCTGACGATGACCGAGCCGGCCATCACGCTCGGGCGGCTGAAGAGGCGCGAGCCGCACTTGGGGCAGAACTGCAGCGTGGTCGGCTGGCCGGAGTCGCCGGGCGTCGTGTAGGAGGTCACGTCGCCGTGCACCGTCACCGCCGAATCCGCGAAGGCGGCGACGCTGGAGTGGCCGCTGCCGGTGGTCTTCTGACAGTTCTCGCAGGCGCAGTGGCCGACGAACATCGGCTCGCCCGAGATCTCGTACGTCACCGCGCCGCACAGGCACCCGCCTTTGATCGTCGCCATCGCCTCGTCTCCTTGCGTGTTGGGGTTCGACCCTACTCCGCGGGCGGTGCGGCGGTCGAGAGCGGGTGCTGACAGACGGTGACAGGACGGCGCCGCGGCCCTTCCGAAGGGCGTTAACGGGCCGCTGAGGCGCCCGAGCGTAAACTCGGTCCGGTTGCGACTTCGGGGGAAGCAGATGTCCGTCGACCAGACGCCCGGCAAATCCGCCGGGATTGCGTCCACGTTGGACGTTCGAACGGCCATCGAGATCAGCCAGCGCGGGTTGTTCGACCGGATCGCGTTCGCCGCCATTTTCGCGGTGATTGCGGTCGCCGTGCTGCCGTGGCTCTTGCCGGTCTGCTGGATCGTGGCCGTCGCCGGCTGGGAGTGGGCGGTCGGGCCCAGGCTCGACGCGATGGTCGCCAGGCTGCCGAACGAGCGCGCGGCCACGCCCTACGCGCTGATCAACCTGCCGGGCGCCGCCCTCTACCAGACGCTGGCGCTGATCTGCCTGGCGAACGGCTCGGCCCTCGGCGTCGCCATCGGCGCGGTGTGGATCTGCGGGGCGATCCTGAACTGCTTCGTCTACGCCAGCGCCAATCGGCGGCTGTTGCTCGCGACGCTGGCGCCGACGGCCGTCTTCTCGATCCTCGGGCCGTTCCTGGCCTACGGACTCGACTGGCGCTCGCTGATCATCCCCGGCCTGCTCGGCCTCTCGGGCCTCGCCTCGCAGCGGTTCTCGCTGGACCACGGCGCGGTGCTGCATCAGCTGGCCGACCGGCAGGTCGCCTTCATCGACGCCGAACGCAAGCTCTCCATCGCCATCGAAGGATCGGGCGACGGCCTCTACGAACTGGACCTCGTGGCCGACAGCATGCACGTCAGCCCCAACTGGCTGGTCATGCTGGGCTATGGGCCCGACGACTTCGACGGCCACGTCGGCTCCTGGCGCACCTACGTCCACCCGGAGGATCGGATGACGGTCTCGGCGGCGTTCCAGGCCCACTTCCAGGGCAAGACGCCGTACGCGAGTGCGGAAGTGCGCATGCGCTGCAAGAACGGCGCTTACAAATGGGTGCTGTCGCGGGCGCGGCTGGTGGAGCGAACGGCGGACGGTTCGCCGTGGCGTGTGATCGGCACCACGATCGACGTCGGCGAGCGCAAGGCGCTGGAGCAGCAGCTGGAGGCCGCTCGCGACGCCGCCGAGGCCGCCAACCGGGCGAAGAGCGAGTTCCTGGCCAACATGAGCCACGAGATCAGGACGCCGCTGAACGGGGTGATGGGCGTCGCCAGCGCGCTTCGCCGATCG
>DATGKF010000080.1:0-12034 GCA_035294785.1 Caulobacteraceae bacterium
CGCCGTCCGCTCAGCCCCGTTCCGGCCCGATCCAGTCAGGCCCGCTCACGGTCACGTTGAGGTCTGTGACGAGGCCGGTCGCCAGCGCGTAGACCCAGCCGTGCACGCTGACCTCCTGGCCGCGCGCCCAGGCGTCCTGGACGAACACGTCGGCTGCCACGTTCTCCACCTGGCGGATGACGTTCAGCTCACAGAGGCGATCGAGCCGGGCCTCCCCGGCGGCGATCCGCGCCAGTTCCGCGGCGTGGTCGTGCGCCACTTCGCGGATCGGGTGCAGCCAGTGGTCGACGAGGCCAAGGCGCTCTCCGCTCACGGCGGCGCGAACGCCGCCACAGCCATAGTGGCCGACCACGATGACATGCTTCACCTTGAGAACATCGACGGCGAATTGCAGCACCGAGAGGTAGTTCGCATCCTGCGGCGGCGCGAGGTTGCCGACGTTGCGGTGCACGAACATCTCGCCCGGATCGAGCCCGACGATCTCGTTCGCCGGCACGCGGCTGTCCGAGCAGCCGATCCACAGATACGCCGGCGCCTGCTGGCCCAGCAGACGCTTGAAGAAGCCCGGATCGCGCGCCACCTGCGCGCTCGCCCAGGCGCGGTTGTTGGCTTTGAGGTCATCCAGCATGGGCGGGTGCTTATGGGCTGAACGGCCGTGCGTCCAGGCCAACGCTCGCCCGCTCGGCCAGCGCGGCGGCCGTTTCGCCGAGCACCGGATGGGTCCAGTCGGGCGCGATCTCGGCCAAGGGTCCGATGACGAACAGGCGCGCGTGCGCGCGCGGATGCGGAAGCATCAGTTCGCGGCTGTTCAGCACCTTGCGACCATAGGCGATCAGGTCGAGGTCGAGGGTTCGCGGGGCGTTCAGTTCAGTCCGCAGGCGGCCGAATTCGCGCTCGATGCGGCGCAGGGCTCCGAGGGCCTCGAGCGGCGGACGGGTCGTCTCGACAAGCACGAGAGCATTGATGTAGTCAGGCAACGTCGGGTCGGGCCAGGAGGCTGATCGCCACCACGACGAGCGTTTCACCACCTTCAAACCGGCGGCCGGGAAACGCGCCAGCGCCGCCTCTAGCAGGGCTTCCCGCGTGGCGAACCGTCCCGAAAGGCTGCTCCCGAGAGCGATCAGGACCGCGTCGTCGACCATTTCAATTCAGGCATTGAACCGATGACATTTTATCCGAACGACCGCATCGCCCTCTTCATCGACGGGGCCAACCTCTATTCCGCGGCGAAGAGCCTCGGCTTCGACGTCGACTACAAGAAGCTCTTGGCGGAGTTTCGAACCCGCGGCGTGCTGACCCGCGCCTACTACTACACCGCGCTCGTCGAGAACGAGGACTACTCCCCGATTCGGCCGCTGGTCGATTGGCTGGACTACAACGGCTACTCGCTGGTGACCAAGACGGCGCGTGAATACACCGACCGCGAGGGCCGCAAGCGCTGGCGCGGCGACATGGATGTCGAGATCGCCGTCGACATGATGGAGATCGCCCCGCACGTGGATCACGTGGTGCTGTTCTCCGGCGACGGCGACTTTCGCCGGCTGGTGCAGTCGGTGCAGCAGAAGGGCGTGCGGGTGACAGTGGTCTCGACGGTCAAGTCGCAGCCGCCGATGGCGTCCGACGACCTCCGCCGCCAGGCCGACAGCTTCGTCGACCTGCAGGACCTGTCCCAGATCATCGGCCGCCCGGCCCGGCCGCATCTGCCCCGGTTCATCCAGGGCGAGAACGCGCCGGCGGCCGCGGGCGGCGAGCGCCAGGCGGACGCCGAGGCTTGAGGCCGCCCGCGCCGGCCGAGCCGCCGCGCGACTGCCCGCTCTGCCCCCGCCTCGTCGCCTACCGCGCTGAGAACCGCGCCAAGCACCCCGACTGGTGGAACGGCCCGGCGCCGTCGTTCGGCGATCCCGCCGCGCGCCTCCTGATCGTCGGGCTCGCGCCCGGCCGCACCGGCGCCAACCGAACGGGCCGTCCGTTCACCGGCGACTTCGCTGGGGTGCTGCTCTACGAGACGCTGATCAGGGCCGGCTTCGCGCGCGGAACTTACGCAGCGCGACCGGACGATGGGCTCGAACTCGTGGACTGCATGATTTCGAACGCCGTCCGCTGCGCGCCGCCAGGCAACAGGCCGCTGCCGGCGGAGGAAGCGGCGTGCCGGCCCTTCCTGGCCGCGCGGATCGCAAGCCTGAAGTCGCTCGAGGTCATCGTCACGCTGGGCGACGTCTCGCGCCGCAACGTGCTCCGCGCCCTGGGCGAGAAGGCGGGCGCCGTCCCCGGCGGCCACGGCGCCGAGGGCCGCGCGGGCGGCTACGCGCTCATCAACAGCTATCATTGCTCCAGGTTGAACACGAACACCGGGCGGCTGACGCCGGCCATGTTCGAGGCGGTGTTCACGCGAGCGCGCGCGCGCCTCAAGGGGTGATCGCTTAGCTCGCGGAACCGATCACGCTTTCGTGTGTTGGGGGGCAAGGTCAATCGGAGAGACGCCTATGTCGCCCTCAAGAACCTCGATCGCCTCGACCCTCGCCATCCTCGCCGCCATCGCCGGCCTCGCGTTGGCCGGATGCAACCGCGGCGCGGCGAACGCCGACAACACGGCGACGGCCGACAACATGGCGACGGGGTCCAGCGCCGCGTCGGCGGTTCCGATGTCGAGCGATATGAGCGCGGCGGGCGGTCCGATGTCATCTTCGTCGTCGATGTCGTCGGGCGCCGGCGGGGGCTCTGGCGCGCCAGGCAACCAATAGCGCCGACCTGACGCGCGGCCTCAGCCGCGGTCGCGCATCAGCCGGCCCTGTTCACGCTTCCAGTCGCGGTCGGCCACGGTCGCGCGCTTGTCGTGCTGCTTTTTGCCCCGCGCGAGCGCCAGTTCGAGCTTCACCCGTCCACGGTCGTTGAAATAGAGGCGGATGGGGATCAGCGTCCGCCCCTCGCGCTGAACAGCCCCGAGCAGCCGGTCGATCTCCTTGCGGTGTAACAGCAGTTTCCGCGGCCGGCGCGGCGCGTGGTTGAAGCGGTTGGCCGGCCCGTACTCGGGGATGTGGGCGTTGATCAGCACGATCTCGCGTCCCTCGGTGGCGGCGTAGGATTCGGCGATGTTGGCCTTACCCTCGCGCAACGCCTTCACTTCCGTGCCGGTCAGCGAAAGGCCCGCCTCGAACCTCTCGTCCAGGAAGTAGTCGAACCGCGCGCGGCGGTTGTCTGCGATGGTCTTGCCGGCCATCAGAGCAGGCCGGCTTCGCGCATGGCCTCCAGAATGGCGGGCTTGACCGCGTCGGCGCACGGTCCGATCGGCAGCCTGGCTTCCTCCGAGCAGAGGCCGAGCTGAGCGAGCGCGAACTTGGTCGGCGCGGGCGAAGCGTCGAAGAAGAGCGCCCTGTGCAGGCGCACGAGCTTGTCCTGCAGACCGCGCGCTGACTCGAAGTCGCCGGCCAGGCAGGCGTTGAAGAAGGCGGCGCACGCGTCCGGCGCCACGTTGGCGGTCACCGAAATGCAGCCGTGGCCGCCGTGGGCGATGTAGCCGAGCGCGCTCGGATCGTCGCCCGACAGCATTACCCAGTCGGGCCCGCAAGTCAGCCGCTGCAGGCTGGCGCGAACGAGGTCGCCGGTGGCGTCCTTGATCCCGATGACGGTGGGCAGCTTGGCGAGGCGCTCCACCAGCTCGTTCGACAGGTCGACCACGGTCCGGCCGGGCACGTTGTAAAGCAGCACGGGGATGTCGACAGCGGCCGACACGGCCTCGAAGTGTCGGTAGACACCCTCCTGGCTCGGACGATTGTAGTAGCCGGTGACCATCAGCGCGGCGTCGGCGCCGACAGCCTTGGCGTGGCGTGCGAGCTCGATCGCCTCGGCCGTCGAATTGGAGCCGGCGCCGGCGATCACCGGGACCCGGCCGGCCGCGGTCTTCACGCAGAGCTCGACCACGCGGCGATGCTCGTCGTGGCTGAGCGTGGCGGACTCCCCGGTCGTGCCGGCCGGGACGAGCCCGTGCACGCCGCCGGCGATCTGCCGCTCGACCAGCGCGACGAAGGCCGCCTCGTCGACCGCCCCGTCGCGAAACGGGGTGATCAGCGCTGGAAACACGCCCTGGAATCGGGGTTGGCTCATGGCGGCCCGCAAAAAGCCGTGAATGGCGGCGACGAGGGTTGAAGCAGGTGATTCGCCGGACAATATGGCCGCGGGTGCGATGGCCGCAACCGCGCGCCCTCTAAGGGGACGAACAGAGGTGGTCACGCTCTTGACGATCCGTCGCGTCCTCTTGGCTTCCGCGGCGGCGGCGCTCGCGTCGTCGGCCGCCGCCGCTCAGACCCTGACGCCCGACAACCCGGCGCCCCGGCCGATCCAGGTGCTATCAGCGCCCGCACCCGCGCCGCCGCCGTCCGCGCCGGCCGCCGCCGTCACTTGGCCCGCCGCCCCCGCGGGGCCGGCGCCCACTTTCCCGCCGCCCACGGCCTCGGCGACGCTCACGACTGCGCCGCCGACGGCCACGAGCACGGCTGCGTCCAGCTCCGGCTTCACGCCGTCGCCCTACGCGTTGCTTTCGCCAACCGACCGGCAGACGCTGCAGATCGGCCTGGCCGCAGCGCGGCGCGGCGACGCCGCAAGCGCGCGCACGGCGATGGCCTCCCTCGCCGACCCGGCCGCCCGCAAGCTCGTGCTCTGGGCGATGGTCGACGCCGACGGCGAGGCAATGCCCTTTTACGAACTCGACCGGGCGCGCCGCGATCTCGCCGGCTGGCCCCGCGCCGCGCGCCGGCAAATGGTGACCGAGCGGGCGATCGCGACCGCCGACCTCGCGCCGCAACAGGTGGTGGCCTGGTTCGCCGGCTCGGAGCCGACGACAGCGCAAGGCGCGCTGGCGCTGGCCGGGGCGTACGCCCAGCTGAACCGCAGCGAGGACGCCGCCAACCTGGTCCGCCGCTGGTGGCGCACGCAGCTCTTCGACGAGGACACGCAGCGCGCCATCCAGACGCGTTTCGGCGCCGATCTGAGCGCCGGCGACATCGCCGCCCGCATCGATGCTCTCCTGTACGGGCCGCAGGGCCCGGCGCTGCACGATCTGTTGCCCTTGGCGCCCGCCGACCTGCAAGCCGAGGCCGAGGCGCGCATCGCGCTGCGCGACAACGCCCACGACGCCCTCGCGCTGGCGGACGCCCTGCCGGCATCGGTGGCGAACGACCCCGGCGTCGCCTTCGAGCGCGCCCGCTATCTGCACGACCGGGACGAGGATTCCTCGGCCCTGGCCCTCGTCGACCGCTTCCCGCGGACCATGCCGGCCGACGCGGCGGAGAAGTCGTGGACCTTCCGCCGCCAGCTCATCAACGTGGCGCTGCGCGGCGGGGACTACCGCGCCGCCTACCAGATCGCCGCCACCAGCGCCCTGCCCAACGGCGTCGACTACGCCGAGGCCGAGTTCTACGCCGGCTGGCTGGCGCTCGCGAAGCTGCATCAGCCGCAGCTGGCCGACGCGCACTTCGCCAACATTCAGAACGCCAGTTCGACGCCCATCACGCAGGCTCGCGCCTACTACTGGCGCGGCCGGGCCGCCGAAGCGCTCGGCGATCGGGTCCAGGCGCAGGCCTTCTACGGCGAAGGGGCGAAGTACCTCACCACGTTTTACGGCCAGCTGGCGGCCGAGAAGGCCGGATTGGGGCAGATCGTGCTCGGCCGCGACCCAACCCCGACCCCGACGGACCGGGCGAACTTCGAGCGGCGCGACATGGTGCGCGCTGTGCGAATGCTGGCCGACCTGGACGAGCGCGAAACGTTCCGCGCGATGGTCCTGGCCGCGGCGGACGACTGCGACAATCCGGTTGACGCGGCGTTGGTGGTCGATCTGGCCCGGGCCTATGGCGACCAGGATCTCGCCATGCGCTCGGTGCGTCTCGCGGCGCAGCACGGCGTGGTGCTGCCGGAGCGCGGCTATCCCGTGCTGCCCACCTCTTCGCCGCCGGGCTCGGCTGAGCCGGCAATGGTGTTCGGCGTGACGCGAGTGGAGAGCGGCTTCGATCCGCACGTCCACTCGGGCGCCGGCGCCTGGGGCATGATGCAGCTCCTGCCGGCCACCGCCGCCGGCATGGCGCGCAAGCTGGGCGAGCCCTATTCGCCGACGATGCTGACCGAGGCCGGCCCGAACATGCGGTTGGGCGCCTACTACCTCGGCCGGCTGATCGACGATTTCGGCGGCTCCTACGTGCTCGCTGCGGCGGCCTACAACGCCGGGCCCGGCCGCCCGGCCGAGTGGATGGCCTACTGCGGCGACCCGCGCAGCCCCGGCGCCGACCCGGTCGACTTCATCGAGTGCATCCCCTTCTCGGAGACCCGCAGCTACGTCATGCGCGTGCTCGAGGGCGCCGAGGTCTATCGCGCGCGGCTGAACGGCGGCGTCGCGAGCGTGCGGCTGGCCGAGGACCTGAAGCGCGGCGTCTCGCCATACGCCCGGGTCGCCGGCCCGGAGCCGACCCTGGCCGCGGCGCCGACGGCTGCGCCCACGCCGCGCTAGACACGCTGCGCGGATCGGGCTTGCAACGCCAGCGCTTCATGCCAAGCTGACCCCTCGGGCAAGTCGCCGGGAGCGGGCACAATCAACGACATCTCACCGCCGCCAGCCGACGTCCGGCCGCAGCGAAGCCTCGTTCGCCGCGCCGCGCCGTTCGCCGCCGCCGCCGCAGCAACCGCGGCGCTGATCACCGCCGGCGTGGTCGAACTCCGCCGCCAGCCGCCGCACCCGCCCGTGACGCCGGTCGCGCCGGCCGCGCAGGTTATCGCCGCCGCGACGCCGGCCCGGATCGTCGGCCGCCCGATCGTCATCGGAGTGTTCGGCGACAGCTTCGCGCAAGGCATCTGGTACGCGCTCGACCACGGGCTGCCGCCGGCGCGCTACAAGGTGATCGACTTCAGTCGCGCCGCGACCGGGTTCACCCGCCCCGATGTGGAGGACGTCACCCTCGACGCCCAGAAGGCCCTCGGGGGGCGGTCGATCGACATCGCGGTGGCCGACTTTGGCGCGAACGACACCCAGGGCATCCGGGATCAGGGCAAGGTGTATCCGCTGCTGACGCCGGGGTGGCGCACCGTGTACGCGGGCCGCATCGGCCGTTTCGTCGCGCTCCTGCGCAGCCGCGGCGCGCGCGTCTATTGGGTCGGACTGCCGAAGATGCGCTCGGCGGCCTACGACGAGCATGTCGCCGACCTGATGAGCTTCTACGCACAGACGCTCGGCCAGCTTGGCGTGCCGCTGGTGTCGGTGCGGCAGTTGACCGTCGACCGCACAGGCGCCTTCAGTCCCTACCTGCAGGACGCCGCCAACCGCCGCGTGCTGATGCGGACCAACGACGGCATCCACATGTCGATGGCCGGTTACGGACATATCGCCCAACCGCTCATCGACCGGCTGAACGCGGACTACCCGGCCGCCTTGCTGCATTAATCTGTACACGGCACATCGATCTGTGTTTTTCGCGACACAGTCCGTGAGCGTCGCATCCGCGTAACAAAAGCGTCGCGGAACCTTTGCCATAGCGTCACGTGGGACGACTAAGCCCCCCTGGCGACCTGATCGACTCGATCGGGGTTGGGGAAAAGGATCCAAATTCATGCCATCGAGAAGCTTGCTGCTCGCCAGCACAGCGCTCGGCGTGCTGCTTGCCGCCGGGATGGGCGCGACGGCTCAGGCCGCGGCCAAGCATCATCATCACGTCGCACGCATGGCGTCCGACGCCGACGCCAAGGTCGACACGCTGACCGCAACGGTCAGCGAGCTGGAACAGCGGCTGAACGACGAAACCGCCGCCCGGCAAGCGGTCGAAGCGCGCGCTCAGGCCGCCGAAGCCAAGGCGGACGCCGCCGAAGCCGACGCACAGGCGCTACGCGGCCAGGTCGAGAGCCAGATCCAGACGATCCCCGGCGAGATCCAGACGGCGGAGAACGCCAACCGGCCCAAGCCGACGTGGGCGGACTCGACGAAGGTGGGCGTCACCGTGTTCGCGAACCTCTCCGACGTGCGCCAGACGCCGACGAACGGAACGGCCGCGTCACTCCCGATGGTGGCGGCCAACGGCTACGGCGCCGACATCAAGCGCGCATACCTTTCGATCGACCACACGTTCAGCCCGATCTATTCGGCCAACCTGACGATCGACTTCGCGCCCAACGGCATCATTCTGCACGGCGGCAGCTTCGGCACGGGCACCTTGATGGGCTCGGAAGCGATCAAGTACGCCTACATCCAGGCCGCCTACGACCCGCGCTTCGTCGTCCAGCTCGGCGCCGCGAAGACCCCGTGGATTCCGTTCGTCGAGGACATCTATGGCTATCGCTTCATCGACAAGGTGATGATCGACCAGAACAAGTTCGGCAACTCGTCCGACTGGGGCGCCAATGTCCACGGCGACTTCGGCCACGGCCTGTTCGACTACTCTCTCTCGCTGGTTGACGGCGCCGGCTACAAGAACCCGGTTCGCTCGCAGGACATGGACGTCGAAGGCCGCGTCAATCTGAACTGGCATGGCTTCGTGTTCGCGGTCGGCGGCTACAGCGGCGATCTCTCGAACAACACGGCGCTGGCGCAGACGAACCCGCCCCAAGCGCCCGTGTTCTTCCAGACCGCGACGCGCTGGGACGTCCTGGCCGCCTACACGGATCCGAAGCTGCGCGCCGGCATCGAGTACTTCGAAGCCAACAACTGGAAGGTCACCAACAAGGTCACGCCTGACAAGGCGGAGGGGTGGTCGGTCTTCGGCTCTTACGTGTTCATGCCGCAGTGGTCCGTCTTCGCCCGCTATGACGCGATCAATCCCAGCGAGACCCTCGACGCGCCGGAGCGGTACCAGTATTTCAATCTTGGCCTGAACTACGAGCCGGTGAAGAACCTAGAATTCGCGCTCGTCTACAAGCACGAGGACATCCGAAACGCGATCAAGGGCGGCTACGCGGACGGCACGACCACGTTGGGCGCTCAATCGCTCGCCACCTTCAGCCCGATCACCGGGTTCAATCCGCACGGGACGAACGCCAGCGGCAACTGGGACGAATTCGGCCTCTACACCCAGATCAAGTTCTAGCGTTCGTCCGGACATCCAAACGTTAGGGCCGCGTCCCCCGGGGCGCGGCTCTTTCCCGTTCAGCTGCGCTTGCGGGCGGCTGCAAGCACCGGGCCCGTTGGCGTGTCGATGAGCGCGCCGTCGAGCCCGAACGCGGCCGACAGCAGTTCGGGCGTCAGCGTCTCGGCCGGACGGCCGGCGCCGGCGACGCAGCCGTCGCGCAACACGAGCACGCGATCGCAGACGCGCGCGGCGAGCGTCAGGTCGTGCAGCGTCAGCACGACCGCGGCGCCATCGTCGGCGTGGGCGCGCAGGCGTTCGAGCGCCAGGAACTGGGTCTCGGGGTCGAGGCCCGCCGCCGGTTCGTCGGCGACCAGCAAGGGGGCGCGCGAGACCAGCAGGCGGGCGAGCAACACGCGCGCCCGCTCGCCGCCCGACATGTCGAGCACGCCCCGCTCGGCCAGGTCGCCGATCTCCAGCGCGTCGAGTTGCTCGAGGGCGAGCGCGTGCGCCAGCGCCGGGGCCCGCTCGGCCGCGCCCAGCGCCGCGATCCGCCAGGCTGGCATGTTCCAGGCCACGCGCCGCTCTTGCGGGAGGTACGCGGCGAGCCCAGCGCGCTCGCGATCGCCAAGGTCGTCCAGCGCCCGCCCGCCCAGCCGCACCTGCCCGGCCGCCCGCCGCTGCAGGCCGAGCGCGGCGCGGAGCAGTGTGGTCTTGCCGGCGCCGTTGGGGCCGAGCACGCCGACCACCTCGCCCGGCTCGGCGCTCAGCGAGACGTCCTCGAGCACGATTCGTCGGCCGAGGCGGACGCTGAGGGCCTCGATCTCGAGCGCCGCGGTCATGCGCGCCAGCTCCGCGCCGCGCGCCAGGCGATCAGCGCGAACACCGGCGCGCCGAAGAGGGCGGTGACGACGCCCAGCCTGAGCTCCTCCTCGGTGGGGATGACCCGGGCGAGGAGGTCGGCAATGACGAGCAGGATCGCCCCGGCGATGGCCGATGGCGCGAGCGTGCGCGCCGGGTCGTCCGAGACGGATCCGCGCACCAAGTGCGGCGCCGCCAGCCCGACGAAGCCGATGACGCCGGCGAGCGCGACCGATGCGCCGGTGAGCAGCGCCGCGCCGGCCACGGCGGCGACCCGCAGCCGCGCCATCGGAAGGCCGGACAGGGCCGCGCTCTCCTCGCCGAGCGTCAGCATGCGCAGGCCCGTCGCGGCGTAGGCGCAGAGGCCCGCGCCAAGCGCCATCGGCGGCAGCGCCCAACCGAGGTCGATCCAGGCGCGGTTGGCGACCGAACCCTGTAGCCAAGACAGCACCTCCGCGGTCGTCACCGGCGAGGGCGAGAGGTTGAAGACCAGAGCGGTCAGCGCGCCGCCCAGCGCCGCCAGGGCCACGCCGAACAGGATCAGCGTTTCGGGCTCGCGGAAACGGGCGGCGATGGCCGCCACGATGGCGCCGGCAGCCAACGATCCGGCGAGCGCGGCCAGTTCCAGCGCACCCGAGACGGCGCCGACCCCGAGCGCGATGGCGCAGGCGGCGGCGAATCCGCCGCCGGCCGAGACGCCAAGCACGCCGGGCTCGGCCAGCGGGTTGCGCAGCAGGCCTTGCATCACCGCGCCCGAGAGGCCGAGCGCCGCGCCGACCAGCGCCGCACAGACCGCGCGCGGCGCCCGGATGCGAAAGAGGATCTCGCCCGCCGCCGACCCCGGGTGCGCGAACGCATCGGCATATTGGGCGAGGCTCAGACTCGTCTCGCCGAACACGACCGAAAGGGCGAGCGCGGCCGCCAGGACCGCGATCAGGATCAGCGCGAGCCGCATCGGCGCTAACGCTTCGGCGCGGCGGCGGCAAGCAGCGCCGCGCCGTCGGCTGCGTACCAGGCCGGGCAGCCCAGCACCGAGCCGGGCAGCGAGGCGACGGCCGGACGGCCGGTCAGCGCCTCGATGCGGCTCGCGTCGCCGATGTCCCAGTGCTGACGCCCGCCGCTGAGGTCGGAGAAGAAGGCGAGCACCAGCGCCGCCGGCGGGTCGAGCACGAGCGCTTCCAACGGCAGCGGCGCGTACCCGCTGGTCGTCGCTTCCGGGCGAAGGCCCGCCGCCGCCATGACCGCCCCGACCAGCGTGCCAGACCCCGCTGTAAAGCCGCCGGGCGTCAGATAGGCCGCGGGTGCGCCGCGCCAGGCCCCGTGCGCACGGGCGAGCTTGGCGTCCATGTCGGCGATCAGCGCTTCGCCGGCTGCGCGGCGGCCCAGGGCGGCGGCGACCTTTCGCACGTTTGCGCGAAGGCCGACGAAGTCGTTCGCCTCATCGATCTGCACGACCGCGACCCCCCGCGCGCGCAGCGCGTCCGGCAGCCGCGCATCCGCCGTCCAGTAGCGGACGGCGATGGTGGCGCGCTCGGCGAGGATGGTTTCGAGGTCGGCCCGCCGCTCAGGTATCGCCGCGGCCAGCGGGCGTTCGTGCGAGTCGGCGTTCAGCGCCCGCTTGGAGAGTGCGACGATCTCGTCGCGGGGCGCCAAGGCCAGCACATACTGGTCGGCGCACTGGTCCATCGAAACGATGCGCGGCTCAGGCGCGGCCATGGCCGGGCCCGCGGCGACCAGCGCCAGCGCAGCCGCGAACGTCGCGACGCGCATTCGGTTCAATCGATCACCAGGCCCTGGAACAGGCTATCCAGCATGAGCGCGATCTGCGCGTCCTCGTCCGCCGCGTCTCGCGCTTTCTGGTTGATCGTCAGCGCGACCAGCCCATGCGCCGCCGCCCAGAGCGTGCGCGCCGCCGCGTTGGCGTCGCCCAACCGCAAGCGCCCCTCGGCGGCGATCTCGGCGACGACGCTCATGAACCGGTCGTAGCACTGGGCGCCCAGATCGGCCGAGACCTCGCTCAGCTCCGATTGGCGCGCGGTGCAGAAGACCAGTCGATAGGCGTTCGGGTTCTCGAGCCCGAAACGCATGTAGGCGTCGAGCATCAGCCGCACCCGGCTCACCGCGTCGATCGGGCGGCT
>DATGKF010000081.1:0-52569 GCA_035294785.1 Caulobacteraceae bacterium
CCGCCTTCGCGTTTATGCGCGATGGCCAGCGCCCGACCGGAAACGTCTGGGCCGAGCCCGCGGCCGCCTGAACAGCGCCGAACCAGCAGGCGCTAGATCAAGCGGCTGCGCATCGCCTGCGACAGCAGGTCGATCAGGGTCACGGCGACGACGATCACGATCACCATCCCGGCCGTCTGGCTGAACTGGAAGGCGTTCATCGAGGTGAAAAGCAGCTGGCCGATGCCGCCGGCGCCGATGAACCCCAGCACCGTCGCCGAGCGCGCGTTGGCCTCGAAGCGGTAGAGGGCGTAGCTGGTCCAGAGCGGCGCGACCTGAGGGATCACGCCCCAGACGATCTCCTGAAGCCGGCTGGCGCCGGTCGCGCGCACGCCCTCGATGGGGCCCGGCGCCACGGTCTCGACCGCCTCGGAGAAGAGCTTGCCGAGCACGCCGCCGGTGTTGATGGCGATGGCGAGGACGCCGGTCAGCGGCCCAAGCCCGATGGTCACCACGAACGCGAGGCCGATCACCAGCTCCGGCATCGACCGAAGCACGTCGAGCAGGCGGCGGACGGGCTGCTGAATCCACACCGGCGAGATGTTGCGCGCCGCCGCGAGACCGAGCGGAATGGCGATGAAGATGGCGATGAAGGTGCCCCAGAGCGCCATCTGCACCGTCAGCCACATCTGGCCGACGTATTCGCCCATGTCGCCGACGTCGGGGTGCAGGAAGGCGCCGAGCATTTCGGCGAGGTTGGCGCGATTGGTGATCAGCATCGGCAGCCGGCGAAGCTGCACCGGGCCGACGCTGGCGATCAGCACGACCGCGAGCCCGCCCCAGAGCGCGAGATCGATCAGCCGCTCGCCAAGCGGCTTGACCGGCGGCCGAAGCGCCAGCGTCTCGCTCATGAATGATGGTGCGAGGCGATCTCGGCCGCCACGGCGTCATAGGCCTGCTGAGCGGCGGCGATCTTCTGCGGATCGCCCGTCTTCTTCGCCGCGTAGAGGGTGGCGCTGGCGTCCATCTGCTTGATCGGATCGAGGTAGTCGTCGCCGGCCGCCGCAAAGCCGCCGAACGTCAGCGCTTTGAGGTTCGCCCGCTCGCGGTCGCCTTCAGGCCCCGGCGCGGTTCCATAGGTGAGGAAGAAGGTTCTGATCTTCGCCTTGACGACGGGATCGAGGTCCTTGCGCGCCACGATCGAGGATTCCGGCAAGGGCGGCGAGGTCCAGATCACCTGAACTTTGTCGGCGGCGTCGGGCTCGTCGCGATGGGCGAAGCCGAGGCCGACGGTGTTCATCGTGGCCACGTCGACGACGCCGTTGGCGACGGCGAACAGGTTCGCCTGATGGCTGGCCGAGCGCACCACCTTGAAGCAGGCGTCGGGATCGATGCCGCGCGGAATGAAGAGGTAGGCCATGGGCGCGAGCGTGCCCGAGGTCGAGCGCGGATCGCCGATGCCGAACGTGTAGCGCTTGCCGCACTTCAAGACGTCGCCAAGGGTGATGCCGGAGCCCTTCTTCACCAGGAGGATCGACTCGTAGTCCTTGGCCCCGCCCTCGTCGGTGATGCGGCCGAGGATCTCCCCGTTGGCGCGGCGCACGGCCTCCAGCGTCGGCAACGCCGAGAACCAGCCCACCTGCACCTGGTTGAACTTCATCGCCTCGATCACGGCGGTGTAGTTCGAGGCGTAGTAGGCTTCGACCTTCAGGCCCGTCTGCTTCTGCAGATCGTCCAGCACCGGCTGCCAGCGGCGGCCCATGGCCCCCTGGTCCTCGGCCGACTCGAAGGAGAACTTGATCACGCCGGCATCGTCGTGGCCGCAGGTGGAGAGGCCGAGCGAGGCGAGCGCGACGAGGGCCACGAGGAGGTTGCGGATCATGCGGGCGTCGCCTCCAGGAGCGCGTCTTCGATCTCGGCGCCGTAGATGTCGGCGAGGCGGTCGCGGTCCAGCGCCGCGCTCGGGCCGTCGAACACGATCCGGCCGGCCTTGAGCGCGACGATCCGCGGGCAGTAGCGCAGCGCATGGTCGACCTGGTGCAGGGAGACGAGGATCGTGATCTGCTCGGCGCGGTTCAGGTCGGCCAGCAGCGCCATCACCCGGCGCGCGGCGACCGGATCGAGGGAAGCGACCGGTTCATCGGCCAAGATCACCTCCGCGCCCTGGACGAGCGCACGCGCGATGGCGCCGCGCTGCTGCTGGCCGCCGGAGAGGGTCTGCGCCCGCTGGCCGGCGAGTTCGGCGACCCCGACACGGTCGAGCGCGCGCATCACGACCGCCTGCTCGGCCTTCGGCCAGCGACCGGTCAGCCCGCGCCAGGCTTCGATGCGGCCGAGCAGGCCGAGCGCGGCGTTGGTGTAAAGGCTGAGCCGACCCACCAGGTTGAACTGCTGGAAGACCACGCCGATGCGGGCGCGCAGGGCCCGCACGCCCTCGGCCAGGCGGCCGTTTCGCTGCATGGTCTCGCCGAAAGTCTCGACGACCCCGTCGCCGGGGTCGAGGGTCACGAGCCCGCCGATGGCGCGCAGCAGCGTCGACTTGCCGGCGCCGGAGGGGCCGATCAGGCCGACCATCTCGCCCCGGCCGATGCGCAGCGAAACGCCGCCCAGCGCCTTGTGCGCGCGGTAGGTCTTGGCCGCCGACCTGACTGCGATGACGTCGCCCGAGGCCATGCCCCTCCCCCTGTCCGCCGCGCATCAGAGCCCGGAATGACGACGCCTTTGCGAAACTTTCGCCGTCCCGGCAAGCGCTGGGCTTAGACAGGCTTAACCGATGTAGACTTTACATCGCCGCGCGCATTCCCTATGTCGCGCGCTCCGGCGGACCCGATGTCCTCAAAAGCGCTGCTAACGCCGGCTGGGTTTAACAATTCGCAGGGGGTTACGTGAATTGCACACGTACCATTCGCCCCTGGACCTGGTCCGTGAGCGGTCGCCGGAACGTCCTGTCGCTTTGCAGCGACCGGACGCCGTGGCCCTAGCGGCGCGCTGGTTCCAGAACACCTTTCAAGGCGACGTCTTCTACGCCGTTAAGGCGAACCCTTCGCCGTGGGTGATCGAAACGCTGGCCGACAACGGCGTCCGGGCCTTCGACGTGGCCTCTCTGGCCGAAATCGAGCTGGTCGCCGAACACGCGCCCGGCGCGCGCCTGGCCTTCATGCATCCGGTGAAAAGCCGGCGCGCGATCGCCGCCGCCTACTTCGATCATGGGGTCAGGACCTTCGCCTTCGACGCCGATGACGAACTGGCCAAGATCCTCGATGCGACCGGGCAGGCCAAGGATCTGAACCTGATCGTGCGGCTGGCCGCCTCGTCGGCCGGCTCGGCCTATCCGCTGGCGGGCAAGTTCGGCGTCGAGCCAGCGGACGCGCCGCCGCTGTTGCTCGCCGCGCGGCGCGCCACCGACGAGCTGATGGGCGTGGCCTTCCACGTGGGCAGCCAGTGCATGCGCCCGACGGCCTATCAGGCGGCGATGGCGCAGGCCTCGCGCGCGCTGGTTCGCGCCGGCGTGTTCGCCGACGTGGTCGACGTGGGCGGCGGCTTCCCCTCGGTCTATCCGGGCATGGTCCCGCCGGCCCTGGGTTTCTACATGGACGCCATCGAGCGCGGCTTCGCCGAGATGATGGTGCACGAAACGACCGAGCTGTGGTGCGAGCCGGGCCGGGCGCTGACGGCCGAGTGCGCCTCGCTGCTCACCCGTGTGGAGCTGAAGAAGGGCGATGCGCTCTACCTGAACGACGGCGCGTATGGCGCGCTGTTCGACGCGGCGCACAGCAAGTGGCCGTTCCCGGTCAAGCTCGTCCGCGACGGTCCGCCGTCCGAGGCGCCGCTGAAGCCGTTCCGCTTCTACGGGCCGACGTGCGATTCCGTCGACCATATGCCGGGGCCGTTCTGGCTGCCGGAAGACGTGGGCGAGGGCGACTTCGTCGAGATCGGCATGCTGGGCGCCTACGGGACGGCGATGGCCACGCGCTTCAACGGTTACGGCGAGGTGGACGAAGCCGTGGTGACCGATGCGCCGATGGCCTCGATGTACGGCCTTGCGCCGGCCTCTATCCCGACACCGCGGGTGGAGTCCGAGACGGTCGTCAAACTGTCGCGCGCCCGTGGAAAGAAGCGGCGGCGGCGCTAGCCGCCTCCTTCAAGCCTTCCGATCATGACCAAGCCCAACACCAAGGCCGAGTTGCTCGCCAAGACGGTCGAGCACGTCGACATCACCGCCTACGACGCCCGTCCCGTGATCGACGCCATGCGCGGCATGAGCTTCACCTCGCGCGACACCGCACGCGCGGCCGACATCCTCTCGATGGCCATCGAGGACGCGGCCTGCTCGACCTGGCTCACGCTGGCCGGATCGACCAGCGCCGGCGGCTGCATGCACGTCTATCGCGACATGGTGCGGTTCGGGATGATCGACGCCGTGGTGGCCACGGGCGCCTCGATCATCGACATGGATTTCTTCGAGGCGCTCGGCTTCAAGCACTACCAGGCCGCGGGCGAGGTCGACGACGGGGTGCTGCGCGGGCTCTATATCGACCGCATCTACGACACCTACATCGACGAGGAGGAGCTGCAGGCGTGCGACGGCGCGATCAAGACGATCGCCGACAGTCTTGAGCCGCGCCCCTACTCGTCCCGCGAATTCATCCACGAGATCGGCAAGTGGCTCGCGGCCGGAAACGCGAAGAAGCCCGGTTCCCTGATCCAGACTGCGTTCGAGGAAGAGGCGCCGATCTTCTGCCCGGCGTTCACCGACTCCTCCGCCGGCTTCGGCCTGGTCAAGCATCAGGTGGAGCGCATCAAGGCGAAGGCGCCTTACGTCTCCATCGACGCGGTCGCCGACTTTCGCGAGCTGACCGACGTAAAGATCGCCGCCAAGACGACGGCCCTCTTCATGGTCGGCGGCGGCGTGCCGAAGAACTTCGCCCAGGACACGGTCGTCTGCGCCGAAATCCTCGGCATCGAGGCCGACATGCACAAGTACGCGGTGCAGATCACGGTGGCCGACGTGCGCGACGGCGCCTGTTCGTCCTCGACGCTGAAGGAGGCCTCGTCCTGGGGCAAGGTCGAGACGACCCACGAGCAGATGGTGTTCGCGGAGGCGACGACCGTCGTGCCGCTGATCGCCTCGGACGCCTACCACCGCGGAGCCTGGCGGCGCCGGGAAAAGCGCCGCTTCGCCAAGCTGTTCGCTTAAGCGCGGCCAGCGGTGCGCGTCAGGTGAAACTCTTCACCATCGGATACCAGGCCGCGACGCAGGCCGAGGTGGTCGCGAACCTGAAGGCCGCGGGCGTTGCGGTTCTGGTCGACGTGCGCGCGGTGGCGGCCTCGCGGCGGGCGGGCTTCTCCAAGCGCCTGCTGGCGGCCAGCCTCGCCGACGCCGGCATCGACTACCTGCACCTGCGTGCTCTGGGCACCCCCGCGACCGGACGCACCGCCGCCCGCGCCGGACGCGTGGGCGAGATGCATGCGATCTACAACGCCTATCTGGACAACGAGCCCGCCGCGCAGACGGCGCTGGCCGACCTGGCCGAGATCGCCGCCGCCCGGCCGGCGGCGCTGCTCTGCCTGGAGGCCGACGCGAACGCCTGCCACCGGCGCCTGATCGCCAATCGCCTCGCCGCGGCCAGGGGCTTCGAGGTGGTCGACCTATAGCCCGCGCGGGCTAGCGCTTTTCGCGGTGCAGGAAGGCGCGGGCGACCTCGGCGATCACGCGCGGATTGCGCATGGCCATGATCCCGGCCGCCAGCGCGACGCCGGTCGTGGCGAACGGCTTGTCGCGCACCAGCTCCATCAGATCTTCCGCGACCCCGGTCGGGCCTTCGCTGCGCACGCGTCGCCTTCGTCGCGGAATGGAGAGGAGCCCGCCGACCGCGACCAGCACGGCCGCCGAGCCGGCGACGATCGCTCCGGCGCCGGCCGAGCCGACCAGCGGCTCGACGAGCGCGAAGAGGGCGAAGGCGGCCGCGACCACCGCCACGCCGGCGGCTGTCGCCAGCGCGACGATCGCCACCGCCGCCATCAGGAGCCGGCTGAAGATCACCGGCGTCCGCCGGCGAGCAGGATGCCGATGACGATGCCGACGCCGAACGCGGTGATGGTCGCCGTCAGCGGCCGCTCCTGCACGCGTTCCGTCATGTAGCGCTGGGCGACGTCGATGGAGTCGCCTGCGCTGTCGGCGTAGACGCGCGCCTGGCTGCGCAGCGTCTCCAGGCCTTCCTGGATGGTCTTCTGCGCCCGGTCGGTGAGGTCGGCGAGGTTCTTTTCCGCGTCCTTGATCGTCTTTTCGACGCGGTCGGCCGTCTGGTCGATAGCGGTGCTGGCGGGCATGCGGGGTCTCCAGACCTGGTCTTTGGGGTTGAACGCTTTCAAAAAGCTAAGCAATCGGAACGCGGCCGCGCCAGCGGCGGTTCCGGCCGCGCGGGCTTGGCCTCAAGCGGGCTGCATGACGCTTTCCTTATCCGTCCGCAAGGTGTTCTCTGCCGACATCCGTTGACGCTGCGGCGCGCCGCACGCGCGGGCCGTCCAACCCGAAGGCATAGAGCGGTCGCCCATGGAGAGCGCCAAAGCCAAAGCCGCGCCATCCGTCGAGCCGCCTGCGGGCCGCCTGCCGCCCGCCGGCGACGATCCGGTCGCCATGGCGCGGCTCGAGCGGATCGCGGGCCTCGCGGCGCGCGCGTTCCGCGCCGCCCGCGCGGCGATCGCCGTCGTGGAGGACGGCGAGCCGGTGGTGAAGGCGCGCGTCCCAGCGACCGCCGCGGGCTGGCCGGCGGCTCTCGCGCTCCGGCGGACGCTCACCCGAGCCCCGACCGAGGCCGGCCCGCACGGCCTGCGCCTCGCCGCCCAGCTCAGCGAGCCCGAGGGCGGCGTGGTCGGGCTGCTGTTGGTGGAGGACGATCGGCGGCGGCGGAGCCTCTCCGACGCCGAGCGGGCGCTGCTCGCCGACCTCGCCGGCGTGGCGACTGATGAAATCCTCCGCGGCCGGGACGAGGCGGCGCGCGATACGCTGGTCGCCGAACTCGATCACCGGGTGAAGAACGTGCTGGCCGCCGTCCAGTCCCTGGCCGGCCAGTCGGCGCGCAAGGCCTCGTCGCTGGAGTCGTTCCTGAAGACCTTCGCCGGGCGGCTGAAGTCGATGGCCTCGGCGCATCAGCTGCTGACGGCCACGCGCTGGCGCGGCGCCGGGATGCAGAACATCGCCGCCGCTGAACTCGGCGGGCTCGCGCCCGGCCAGACCCGCTGGCACGGGTCCGACGTTCTGCTCACGCCCAGGGCGGCCAACGCCATGTCGCTGGCGCTGCACGAGCTGGCCACCAACGCCGTGAAGTTCGGGGCGCTGTCGACCGAACTCGGCCGCGTCGAGGTCGCCTGGCGGGCGACGCCGGCGGGCGGCCTTTCGCTGTCGTGGATCGAGACGGGCGGCCCGCCTGTGGAGCCGCCCACCCGGCGCGGCTTCGGCTCGACCCTGCTCGAGAAGGTCACCGGCCGCGAACTGGGGGGCGAGGCGCGGGTCGAACACCGGCGCGAAGGCGTGCGCGCGACGCTGGTCGCCGGCGCCAGCGCGGTGGCGAGCCAGCCGCGCGCCGCGCCGACCGCGAGCCCGGCCGAGACAGGGGCCGCCGCCGGCGCGTCCGCCGGCCAGCCGTTCCGCGCCGGACGCATCGAAGGTTTGCGAGTGCTGATCGTCGAGGACGCGCTCCTCCTGGCGCTCGAGCTCGAGTCCGGCCTCGCCGAGGCCGGCGCCAGCGTGGTCGGCTCGGCCGCCGACGTCGAGGAGGGGCTGCGCATGGCGGCGCTGCCCCTCGACGCCGCGGTGCTGGACGCCAACCTGAACGGCGAGTCGGTGCTTCCGGTCGCCGAGGCGCTGAGGGCGCGGCGAATCCCGTTCGTCTTCGCGACCGGCTATGGCGATTCCAAGTTCACGCCCCAGGGGTTTGACGCCCCGCTTATCAAGAAGCCCTACGACGTGACCCAGGTCGCGGCCGCCCTGGCGGAAATCACCGGCCGCTTGGCCGCCTAGCCGCGCGCCGGCCAGAGGCGCTCGACGGCCAGTCCCTTCGCCTCGATGGCCGCGATCGCGGTCTCGTCGCCGGCCACCCAGACCACCTGAAGGCCGGCGCCGACGAACCCGGCGAGCGCGCCCGCATCCGCTACGGCCGGCGGCAGGCGGCGGGCCTCGCGGCGGGCGAGCCTCAGCGTCGCCTCAGCGGCGCCGTCGTCGGCGACCAGCACGTCGGCCTGCGACAGGGCTCGGGCGGCGCGCAGGCTGATCAGGTCGCTCTGGCCGGCGTCGATGACGAGGACGACGCGGCCGACCCGTGGCGCGCGCGCGTCCCATGCGTCCAGCGACCGCTCCAGCAGGCGGCGCGCCTCGGCCATGTCGCCGGCCATCGCCGCTTGGGCGGCCGGCCCGCCGAGCGCCTCGCGCAGAAAAGCGCGGCGGTCGTCGAGATCGGGCAGGGCCTCGCGCAGCTTGCCGCGCAGGCCGCCGAACAGGGCCGCGACCCGCCCGGCGCCCTCGGGAATGCGCGCCTCGAGATCGTTGCGCAGCAGCGCCGCGAGCAGCGGCGAGGCGCCGCTGGTGCCAACCGCCGCGACCACCGCGCCCCGGTCCACCAGCGCCGGAGTCATGAAGTCGGACAGCGCCGGATGGTCGACAACGTTCACGACCGCGCCGGCGGCCCGGGCGGCGTGCGCGGCCTGCTCGCGGAAAGCGGCGTCTCCGGCGCAGATGAAGACGAGGCTCGCGCCGGCGTAAGCGTCCGGCTCCAGCGCCCGGTCCACGGCGACGCGAACCACGGTCGCCGGCGCGCCCGCGAACAGCCGCGCCTTGGCCTCGGCCGGCTCGCCCTCGCCGACGATGACGACCGTCTTGCCGGCGAGCGGAAAGAAGGCGGGAAAGGCGTCCATGCGCCCGCCAGCCTAACCGATCCGGCCGCCGGCGTCTTTTTCCACTCGCGCGCGACTGAGCGGTGTTAAGTTCGCCGCAAATCACCGGCGCGCGGGAGGAACGGGCGTGGCGACCAATCTCAACATCAACGGCCAGACCTACGCCGTGCAGGCGGCGCCCGAGACGCCTCTGCTCTGGGTGCTGCGCGACGAGCTGAAGCTCACGGGCACCAAGTACGGCTGCGGCATCGCCCAATGCGGGGCCTGCACGGTGCATGCGGACGGCAAGGCCATCCGCTCGTGCCAGACACCCGTCGCCCAGGCGGCGGCGATGAAGATCACCACCATCGAGGGGCTGGGTGGGACGCACCCGGTGCAGGCCGCCTGGATCAAGCATGACGTGCCGCAGTGCGGCTACTGCCAGTCCGGACAGATCATGTCGGCGACCGCGCTGCTCAGCGACAACCCGCACCCCAGCGACGACGACATCGACAAGGCCATGAGCGGCAACATCTGTCGGTGCGGGACCTACCAGCGCATCCGCGCCGCCATCCACGCCGCCGGCCAGCCGGGAGCCGCCGCATGAACGCCATCAGCAAGATCGCGCGGCCATCGCGCCGCGCCGTCGTCATCGGCGCCGGGCTGGTCGGCGGGGCGCTGGTGGTGGGCTGCTCGCCGAAGGACATGGCCGGACTGGTCTCGATGGGCTCGCCCGACCTGCACCTCGGGCCGTTCGGACCCTTCATCAAGATCGACCCGGACGGGTCGGTGACGGTGATGAACAAGCACCAGGAGATGGGCCAGGGGAACCATGCGGGCCTGGCCGCCCTGATCGCCGAGGAGCTCGACGCCGACTGGGACAAGGTCAAGGTGACGCCATCGGCGGCCAACGCCAAGCTTTACGCCAACACCTTGTTCGGCGTGCAGGGCACCGGCGGCTCGACGGCGATGGCCAACTCCTGGCTCCAGTACCGGCAGGCGGGCGCCGCGGCGCGAGCGATGCTGTTGCAGGCGGCGGCGACCCGCTGGGGCGTCGATGCGGCGACGCTCAGCGTCGCCGACGGCGTCGTCAGCCACGCCGCTTCGAACCGCACGGCCGCGTTCGGCGACCTGCTGACCGATGCGGCCAAGGTTGCGCCGCCACAGGCGCCGAAGCTGAAGGACGCCAAGGATTTCAAGCTGATCGGCACGATGAGGGTGGCGCGCAAGGATACGCCGGCCAAGAGCACCGGGGTCGCCCGCTACACCCAGGACGTCCACCTGCCGGACATGTTGACCGCAGTGGTGGCCCATTCGCCGCGCTTCGGCGGCCAGCCGGCGTCGTTCGACGCCACGGCGGCGAAGGCCGTTCCTGGCGTCGTCGACGTGGTGCAGCTGCCGACCGGCGTCGCCGTCATCGCGAACTCGACCTACGCCGCCCGCACCGGGCGCGACGCGCTGCGCGTCACCTGGAACGACGACCACGCCGAGCGGCGCTCGACCGACCAGATCCTCGCCGACTATCACCGCACCGCCGCCGGCCAGGGGAGCGAGAAGGCGACCCCGTTCGAACAGCGCGGCGACGTGGCCGGCGCCTTCTCCGGCCCGCTGTTTCAGGCCAGCTACGACTTCCCTTACCTCGCCCACGCGACCATGGAGCCGATGAACTGCGTGGCGCAGGTGAACGGCGGCAAGGTCAAGCTGACCTTCGCCTCACAGATCCAGACGCTGGACCAGATCAACACCGCCATGGTGGTCGGGACCCTGCCCGGCTCGGTCGAGATCGAGACGCTGCCCGCCGGCGGCTCGTTCGGCCGGCGCGGCAACAACCACTCTGACTACGTGGTCGAGGCGGTGCGCATCGCCAAGCACGTCGGCGGCGGCCGGCCGGTCAAGCTCGTGTGGACGCGCGAGGACGACATGACCGCGGGTCTATACCGGCCGCTGACCCACCACGCCGTGGCGATCCGCGTCGGCGCCGACGGCTTTCCCGCCGCCTGGCGGCACCGGGTGGTCACCCAGTCGATCAGCAAGGGCGGCCTGACCGGCGGCGGCTTCGATGCTTCGACCGTCGAGGGCACAGAGGGGTCGCCCTACCTTGCAGCAACCCCGGTGGTCGACGGGGTGGTCTACATGCCGGACTTCCCGGTCACCGTGCTCTGGTGGCGATCGGTGGGATCGACCCACACAGCCTTCGCCATGGAGCACACCATCGACCAGCTGGCGCGCAAGGCGGGCAAGGATCCGGCCGACTATCGACGCGCCCTCTATGCGCGGGCCGGCAAGAGCGCCGACCGTCATCGCGCCGTGCTCGACCTCGCCTGCGAGAAGGCCGGCTGGGGCCAGCCGTTGCCGGCGGGAACGGCGCGGGGCCTTGCCGTCCACGCGAGCTTCGGCTCGGTGGTGGCGCAGGTCGCCGAGGTGACGATGAAGAACGGCGAGCCGCGCGTCGGCCGCGTGGTCTGCGCCATCGACTGCGGCGTCGCCATCGCGCCGGACCTTATCGCCGCCCAGATGGAGGGCGGCGTCTGCTACGGCCTATCCGCCGCGCTGTTCGGCCAGATCACGCTGAAGGACGGCGTGGTCGAGCAGACCAACTTCGACGCCTACCGCGTGCTCCGCATGAACGAAGCCCCGCACGTCGAGACCTATATCGTCCCCTCCGCGAACCCGCCGACCGGCGCGGGCGAGCCCGGCACCCCGCCGATCGCGCCCGCGGTCGCCAACGCCCTCCTGGCGCTGAACGGGACTCCGACCTCGAGCCTGCCATTCGTCAAGCCGACCTGACCTGCCGCCAGGGCGGACCGGCCATGTCCGATTCGACCGCCAAGGTCGCCAAGCGCGCCAAGAACGACCCGCGCGGCTTGGCGAACTTGGCGCGCTTGGCGGTTAAATCGAGCGCTTCCGCCGGGTCAGGCCGTTGACGGAGTGGCTGCTCCGGCGCTTGTTCGGGCGAACGCCAAAGTCGAGGACCGCCGATGAAATCGCCGATCTGCGAGATGCTGGGGATCGAGTTTCCCCTGTTCGCCTTCAGCCACTGCCGCGACGTGGTCGCCGCCGTCAGCCGCGCCGGCGGCTTTGGCGTGCTGGGCGCAACCGGCCACACGCCGCAGTCGGTGCACACGGAACTGAAGTGGATCGACGAGCACGTCGACGGCAAGCCCTATGGCATCGATATCCTGGCGCCGGAGAACATGGCCACCGCCGGCGAAAAGGGCGTCACCTACAATTCGCTGAAGAGCCGCGTGCCGCAGGAGCACCGGGACTTCGCCGCCAAGTTGCTCGCGCAGGCGGGCGTCGAGCCGCTGGTCGCCGAGGTGTCGGACGACCGCGCACAGCCTTTCGATCCCGAACTGGCCATGCGCACGCTGGAGGCGGCGTTCGAGCACCCGATCAAGCTGATCGCCAATGCGCTGGGCGTGCCGCCGCCCGAGATGATCGAGATGGGCAAGAAGCACGGGGTTCCCGTGGCCGCCCTGGTCGGCGCCAAGGAGCACGCCATCCGCCAGGTCGCCGCCGGCGTCGACATCCTGGTCGTCCAGGGCACGGAGGCCGGCGGGCACTGCGGGGAGGTGACCACCATGGTGCTGGTGCCGGAGGTGATCCGCGCGGTGAGGAAGATCCGCGACGTGCCGGTGCTGGCCGCCGGCGGCATCATGACCGGCGAGCAGATGGCCGCCTGCATGGCCATGGGCGCGGCCGGCGTCTGGACCGGTTCGGTCTGGCTCGCCACCGTCGAGAGCGAGACCTCTGAGATTTTCCGCCAGAAGATGATCGAGGCGGGCAGCCGCGATGCGGTGCGGGTGCGCACGCGCACCGGCAAGCCGGCCCGCCAACTCCGCTCGGCCTGGACCGAGGCCTGGGATCGCAGCCCCGACAGCCCCGGCCCGCTGCCGATGCCGCTGATGACGCTGGTGAGCGAGAATGCCCTGCGCTCGGTGAACCGCGCCGCGGAAGCCGGCAACGAGAAGGCGCGCGAAATGGTCACCTATTTCGTCGGCCAGGGCGTCGGTCTGATCGACAGCGTCCGCTCGGCCGGCCAGGTGGTGCAGGAGTTCAAGGAGGAGTTCCTCGAAGCCGTCGAGCACATGAACGCCCTGCTCGAGGACTAGGGCCGAGCGCTGCCGTTCAGATCGCCGCGCACATCCACGTCATAAAGGACCCCGTCGTCCGGCGCGGGTGCGAGCGCCAGTTTGTCGCCCAGGCCGGCGAGCAGGCTCCCCGCGCCTTTGTCGCCTTCGAGGCCGAGCAACGCAGGCAAGAGCGCGCGGCCGAACAGCACCGGGTGGCCGCGCTGACCATTCCAGACCGGCGCCGCTGCGGTCGCTCCGGCCGCCAGCGCCTCGGCCAGGGGGGCCAACACGGCCGTCGGGATGCGCGGCATGTCGCCGAGAAAGAGGAAGCATCCGGCGCAGTCGGGCGGCAGGCTGGCGACCCCGGCCTTGAGCGAGGCCGAGAGGCCGCGCGCGTGCTCGCTCGCATGCACCAGCGTCAGGCGAGCCGGCGCGCCGAGCGCGGCGAACACCGCACGGGCGGCGGCCGGAACGCCCGTATCGGCGCCCCACACCACCGTCACCGTGCGCACCGGCGCGGCGGCGGCGGCGGCGAGCGCGCCGGCGATCAGCGGCCGCCCGTCCGGCATGGTCGCGGTCAGCTTGCCGCCGCCGAAGCGCGAGCCGAAACCGGCGGCCAGAACCACCGCCTCCAACGCGCCCCCTGTCGCCAAGCGCTCTTCCCCTCTATCTAGTCGAGTCTCCATGACGCCCTACGACGACGCCCAGCCCCGGTCCACAGCCGCCAAGCCGCCCCTGATCGATGGGTTCGGCCGCGCGGTCACCTACCTGCGCGTCTCGGTCACCGACCGCTGCGACCTCAGATGCGTCTATTGCATGGCCGAGCACATGACCTTCCTGCCGAAGGCCGAGGTTCTGACGCTGGAGGAGCTCGACCAGATCGCCTCCGCCTTCGTGGCCATGGGGGTGAAGAAGCTCCGCCTGACTGGCGGCGAGCCCTTGATGCGCAAAGGGATCATGACGCTGGTCGAGAGCCTCTCCCGGCATTTGAAGAGCGGCGCGCTGGACGAACTCACGCTGACCACGAACGCCACTCGTTTGGCCGAATTCGCGCCCGACCTTGCGCGCCTTGGCGTGCGCCGTGTGAACGTCTCCCTGGACACCCTGAAACCCGATCTCTTCCGCCGCATCACCCGCGGCGGCGACCTCGCCAAGGTGCTGGCCGGCGTCGAGGCCGCGCAGGCGGCGGGGCTGGCGATCAAGATCAACAGCGTCGCGCTGCTGCACGACAACCACGCCGAAATCCCGGAAATCATCGGTTGGGCGCATGGACGCGGCATGGACATGACGCTGATCGAGACCATGCCCATGGGCGAGGTCGAGGCCGATCGCACCGAGCAGTTTCTCTCGCTGGCCGACGTCCGCCAGGAGCTGGAAAGCTACTGGACGCTGACCGACCTGCCGCTCACGACCGGCGGCCCGGCCCGCTACGTGCGCATCGCCGAGACCGGCGGGCGGCTGGGGTTCATCACCCCGCTCAGTCACAACTTCTGCGAGGGCTGCAACCGGGTGCGGCTGACCTGCACCGGCACGCTGCACTCCTGCCTCGGCCGCGAGGACGCGAGCGACCTGCGCGCGGTGCTGCGCGGCGGCGCCGGCGCCGACGGGCTCGACGCCGCCATCCGCGCCGCCATCGACGCCAAGCCCAAGGGCCACGACTTCCACATCGAGCGCGGCGCGCGGCCTGCGGTCGCCCGCTACATGTCGACGACGGGCGGCTGATGCGCGTCCTTTTGTTCGGCCGCCTCGCCGACGTGGCCGGCTGGCGCGAACAGACGATCGATCCCCCGCCCGCGACCCTGTCCGCGCTCAAGACGCTCCTGTCTGCGGCCAACGCCGCGCTCGGCGAAGCACTGGGCGGCAAAGGCGTGCAGGTCGCCGTCGACAAGGCGATCGTGCGTGGCGACGCGGCCCTCGGGCGCGGCGCTGAGGTCGCTTTCCTCGCCCCCATGAGCGGCGGGTGAGCGTCCGCCTTGCCCGCGAACCGTTCGAACCCGGCGCGCTCCTCGCCGACTTCTGCCGCGGCCGCGCCGAAACCGGGGCCGTTGTGACGTTCACCGGCATCGCGCGCGCCTCGTCGGGCGCCGTCGAGCGGCTGGAGCTCGAGGCCTATCCCGGATTCACGGACGCCGAAATCGCGCGCATGGCCGACGCGGCGGTCGCCCGCTTCGCCCTCGACGACGTGCTGATCGTGCACCGCTGGGGCGAGATCTCGCCGGGCGAGGCGATCGTCTTCGTCGCCACCGCCGCCGCCCACCGCCGCGCCGCCTTCGACGCCGCCGACCACCTCATGGACTACCTGAAGAGCCGCGCGCCCTTCTGGAAGAAGGAACACGGGCCAGCCGGCGCCCGTTGGATCGAACCGACGGAGCAGGACCTCGCGGACGCCGAGCGGTGGGACTCCTGAGAGTCCCCTCCCCGCCTTGCGGGGCGAGGGTTCGAGCCGGTCTGGCGCCTTTGTTGTGTGATCGCCCGCCGCTAAGATGCCGTCTGCACCGCGGAGCCCACGCATGAACGCCCCCGTTGTCGCCCCTGGCGGCAGAATCGACGAGAACCTGACGTTGACGCCGGTGAAGATCGCCGTGCTGACCGTTTCCGACACGCGCGACGAAGAGAGCGACACCTCCGGCCATGTGCTGGCCGAGCGGATCACCGGCGCCGGGCACGCCCTGGCCGATCGGGCGATCGTGCCGGACGACAAGACTCGCATCCGCGAGCAGGTGATGGCCTGGGCGGCGTCGGGCGAGGTCGACGTGATCCTGACCACCGGTGGCACGGGGCTCACCGGCCGCGACGTGACGCCGGACGCGATCGAGCCTTTGTTTTCCAAGCGCATCGACGGCTTTTCGGTGATCTTCCACCTCGTCAGCTACCAGACCGTCGGCCTCTCGACGCTGCAGTCGCGCGCCACCGCTGGGCTGATCGGCGACGTCTTCGTCTTTTGCATGCCCGGCTCGAACGGAGCGGTGAAGGACGGCTGGGACAAGGTGATCGCGCCGCAGCTCGACAGCCGCCACCGCCCCTGCAACTTCGTCGAGATCATGCCGCGCCTTTTGGAATCGTGAGCAAGCTCAGTCACATCGGCGCGGACGGCCGCGCCAGGATGGTCGACGTGTCCGAAAAAGCCGAGACGGCGCGGACGGCGGTCGCCGCCGGCCTGGTCCGCATGGGCCCCGAGACGCTGGCGCTGGCGCTCGCCGGCGGCGGCAAGAAGGGCGATGTGATCGCCGCCGCCGAAATCGCCGGCGTGATGGCGGCGAAGAAGACCGCCGAACTCATTCCCATGTGCCACCCGCTCAGCCTGTCGAAAGTGGCCGTGCAGGTGTCGAAGGACGCCGGCGGGGCGGGCCTGGCGGTGATAGCCGAGGTCAAGACCACCGGACCGACCGGCGTCGAGATGGAAGCGCTGACGGCGGTCTCGGTCGCGTGCCTCACGCTCTACGACATGCTGAAAAGCGCCGACAAAGCCATGACCATCGATGCGGTGCGGCTGATCTCGAAGACCGGCGGCGCATCGGGCGCCTTCCGTCGCGAGGGCGCATGAACGACCTGACCGTCGAGGAGGCGCGCTCGCGGATGCTGGCGCTCGCCCCGGCGGTCACGCACGAAACCGTGGCCCTCGGAGATGCGCTCGGCCGCGTGCTCGCCGAGGCGGTCGCAGCCACCCGCGATCAGCCGCCGTTCAACGCCTCGGCCATGGACGGCTGGGCGGTGGCGGGGGACGGAACGCGCTTCGCCGTCGTTGGCGAAAGCGCCGCCGGGCACGCCTTTGGCGCCGTATTGAGGGCCGGCGAGGCGGTGCGCATCTTCACCGGTGCGCCCGTGCCGGCCGGCGCCGAGCGGGTGGTGATCCAGGAAGAGGCGACGCGCGACGGCGAGGCGCTGGTCACGCCCGACGCCGGCGATCGGCCGCACTACATCCGCCCGGCCGGTGGAGACTTCCGCAAGGGGCAGACGCTGCTCGAGCCCGGCGCGCGTCTCGATCCATGGCGACTGGGGCTGGCGGCGGCGGCGGGGCGGGACCGGCTGGTGGTCGCCCGCGCGATCCGCGTCGTGCTCATCTCGACCGGCGAGGAGATCGTCCCGCCCGGCGGCGACCCCGGCCCCGACCAGATTTTCGACTCCGGGGGTCCGGCGCTTTCGTTCCTGATCGGCCGCTGGGCGGGGGCGCCGGTCACGATGCTTCGCGCCGGCGACGATGCGACGGCGATCGCACGCGCGGTGGCCGAAGCGGGCGGCGATCTGGTGGTGACGCTGGGCGGCGCCTCGGTCGGCGACCACGATCTGGTGAAGCCCGCGCTCGCCACGCTCGGTCTTAAGCTCAGCGTCGAGACCGTGCGCATCCGGCCGGGCAAGCCGACCTGGTTCGGGGTGCTGGGCGACGGACGACGGGTGCTCGGGCTTCCCGGCAACCCGGCCTCGGCGCTGGTTTGCGCCGAGCTCTTCCTGAAACCGCTGTTGCTCGCCATGCAGGGCGCTGCGCCCGGCCCGACGATCGCCAGCGCGCGGCTGATCGCACCGATGCCGCCGAATGGCGGGCGCGAGCACTGGGCGCGGGCGAGGCTCTCCTACGCGGACGGCGCGCTGAACGCCGAGGCGATGCTCGATCAGGACTCGTCGCTGGTGAAGGTGTTCGCCGAGGCCGGCGCGCTGGTCCGCCGACCCGCCGGCGCGCCCGCCGCCGCGGCCGGCGAGCTGGTCGAGGTGCTGCCGCTGGACCGGCTGTAGCGGCCGGACCGCTCGGCGATCATCTCGCCGATCACCGCGATCGCCACCTCCCAGGGCGCCTTGCCGCCGAGGTCGAGGCCGATGGGCGCGCGCAACCGCGCGATCTGGGCGGCGCTCACCCCCGCCGCCTCCAGCCGCGCATAGCGCTCGGGCAACCGTCGGCGCGCGCCCAGAACGCCCACGTACGGAGCCGGCGACGGCAGCGCGCAGAGCAGCGCATCCAGGTCGGTGTCCCAGTCGTGGGTGGCGACCGCGATCGAAGTCCAGGGATCGACGCCGACCTTGGCGAAGGCCTCCTTCGGCTCGGCGCGGCTGTAGGCGACGCCTGGCAGCGGCGGCGGCTCGATCGGCCCTTTCGGGCGGATCAGCGTGGTCTCGAAGCCGGCCTGGGCGCCGAGCGCGGCGATGGCGAGCGCCGTCGGGTCGGCCCCGACCACCGCCAGCCGCGGCGTCGGCTCATAGACGCGGCTCATCAGGAACGGGTTGTCCGAGGCGAGGCAGAGGCCGTGGGCGCTGGCCGCGGCCGCCTCGACGCTGCGCTCGCGCCCGTCGGTGATCCAGACCGCCGGCTTGCGCTCAGTGGTGAGCGCGAAAAGCCGCTGGGCCGCCGCATCGCCCGGCGCGATCTTCTCGACCAGCATCTCGATGCGTGCGCCGCAGAGCAGGCGGATGTCCGGCCACGGCCCGCCTTCGCCGTAGACCAGCCGGCGGGGCTCGCCGTCGGCGAGCGTTTCCGCGGCGTGGATGGCGACGTCGCCCTCGACGCAGCCGCCGGAGAGGAAGCCGGCTGCCAGCCCGTCGGCGAACACCATTTGCGTGCCCGGGGGCCGCGGCCCCGCGCCTTCGACGCTGAACAGGGTGACCAGCGCCGCCGGCTCGCCGGCGTCCAGCGCACGCTTCAGAGCCGGGCGGACGTCTTCGGCCAACCCGAAGGTCGGCCAGACGGGCAGGGTCAGGTCCATGCGGGGGGAGGTTGGCCCTTGAGCGGCCCGCGTCAAGGCGCCGGTTCAGAGCTGATTAACCGACATCGGTTCCGCATCCTTAATCGTTTTTGGTCATGTTCGCCCCTCTGCAAGGCGGGAAAATCCGCCGTTTGGGGTTCTTCGTGGCGGTTTCCCTCTCGAAGTTGGGCTTCGGCGCGGCGCAGTTTCGCCTTGGCGGCGCGGGTGTTGCGCGCGGCCGTTCGCCCGAAGCCGAAATCGGCGAAATGCTCAATCTCGCCGCCCGGTCCGGTCTTGGCGTTTTCGACACCAGCGCCGGCTCGCAGCACGCGGAAGACGTGATCGGTCAGCATCTGCCGCGGCCCTGCCGGCTGCGCATCGCCATCAAGACCGCGCGCGCCGATCGCGGGCCCGACTATGTGGAGGCCGAGGCCCGCGCGACGATGAAGCGTCTGGGCGTCACCCGCGCCGACGCGGTGATCGTGCAGACGGCCTGCGACCTCTTCGGCCCGCATGGCTCCGATGTGTGGGCCAGGCTGCTCGACCTGCGCGATCAGGGCCTGTTCGAATACGTTGGCGTTTCCGTCTTCGCCTCCGACGATCCGCTCGGCCTCGTCAAACGCTTCAAGCCGGACATCGTACAGGCGCCGGCGAGCCTGCTCGACCAGCGGCTTCTCGTCGACGGCACACTCGCCACGCTGGCGGAGTGGGGCGTCGAGGTGCAGCTGCGCTCCATCTTCCTGCAGGGGTTGCTGTTCCTGCCGCCCGACCGCGTGCCCGGCCCGATGAAGGCGGCGGCGTCCCGGCTTTCGCGCGCCAGGCGGATGATCGCGGAGGGCCGTTCAGACCCGCTGCAGGCGGCGCTGGGCTTTGCTCTATCGCGTCCGGAAGCGTCGTCGGTGATCGTCGGCGTCGCCAGCGCGGCCGAGCTGCAGGCCAACATCGCCGCCGCGCTCAGCCCGCCGCCGGATCTGGATTGGGACGAAATGGCGCTCGAGGACCCGAGCGTCCTCGACCCCGACTGGGCGGCCGCTTAGCGCCGCCGGTGGGCTAGTCCTCGCCGCCCTCTGGCGCTTCAGCGTCATCGTCCACGCGTCCGCCCGTGGCCCGTTCGGCGATGCGGGCTGACTTCCCGCGCCGGTCGCGCAGGTAATAGAGCTTGGCCCGGCGCACCGCCCCGCGGCGCTTCACCTCGATCGACTCGATCATCGGCGAGAGCACGGGGAAGACCCGCTCGACGCCTTCGCCGAACGAGATCTTGCGCACGGTGAAGCTCTCCTTCAGCCCCGAGCCCGACCGGCCGATGCAGACGCCTTCGTAGGCCTGCACCCGCTCACGCTCGCCTTCTTTGATGCGCACGTTCACCCGCACCGTATCGCCGGGCTGGAAAGGGGGAATCTTGCGACCCTTGGTGAGGCGCGCGGCCTCTTCCTTCTCGAGGTCCTGGATCGTGGTCATCGTCAAATCTCCTACTGGGCTTCAGTCGCCCTTTGCCTTTTGTTTGGCGAGATGCGCCGCCCAAAGGTCCGGCCGCCGCTCCCGCGTCGTCTGCTCCCGCTCGGCCCGCCGCCACGCCGCCACCTTCTCGTGGTGGCCGGAGAGGAGGACCTCGGGAATGTCGCGCCCCTCGAACGTGCGCGGCCGCGTGAACTGCGGCTGCTCGAGGAGCCCGTCTTCGAAACTCTCTTCGGCCAGGCTCTCCGGCTGGCCCAGAACGCCGGGCAGCAGGCGAACGCAGGCCTCGATCACCACGGCGGCGGGCGCCTCGCCGCCGGCGAGAACCGCATCGCCCACGGCGACCTCCTCGAACCCGCGCGCGTCGATCACGCGCTGGTCCACCCCCTCGAAGCGGCCGCAGAGCACGATAAGCCCTGGACCCTTCGACCACGCCCGCACACGCGCCTGAGTCAGGGGCCGGCCCCGCGCGCTCATATACAAAAGCGGCCGCCCATCGCGTCCCACGCTGTCCAGCGCAGCCGCGACGACGTCCGCCCGCATCACCTGTCCGGCCCCGCCGCCGGCGGGGGTGTCGTCCAGGAAGCCGCGCTTATCTTTGGAAAAGCCCCGAATGTCCACCGTTTCCAGCGTCCACAGGCCCTGCTCACGCCAGGCGGTCCCGATCAGCGACACGCCAAGCGCTCCCGGAAACGCCTCGGGAAACATGGTCAGCACGGTGGCGGCGAAGGGCATGCGGCGATCATAGGCCAAAGCGCGCCGCCCGCGACGGCCAAGCCTTTGTGCGCCGCACAAAGCCGGCTAGTTTCGCCAACCATGGACGAGACGCAAATCGACGCCGAGGTCGAGAATCTGGTCGAGACGCTCGCGCTCGAGCCGATCGAGGTGAACCTCTTCCGCGGCATGACCTCCGGCCGCGACGGGCCGAGGCTGTTTGGCGGGCACGTGATCGCGCAGGCGCTGATGGCGGCGTACGAGACGGTCGAAGACCGGATCTGCCACTCGCTGCACTGCTACTTCATCCGGCCGGGCGATCCGGCGATCCCGGTGCTCTATGACGTCGACCGCTCGCGGGACGGCTCGAGCTTCACCACCCGGCGGGTGACGGCGATCCAGCACGGCCAGCAGATCTTCAACCTCGCCGCCTCCTTTCAGGTCCACGAGGAGGGGTTCGAGCATCAGGCGACGATGCCGGACGTGCCGCCGCCCGCGGCGCTTGAGGACAATTTCGCCCAGTACAAGGCGATGCTGGACAACCTGCCGGAACAGGCCAGGCGGATGATGGCCGGCCCGCGGCCGATCGAGCAGCGGCAGGTCAACCCGCGCTCGCCCGACCAGACGGCGCCGCCGGTCAGCAACATCTGGATGCGCGCCCGCGCCGAGATCGGCGGCGACCAGCATCTGCACCAGGCGATCCTGGCCTATGCGTCGGACATGGGCCTGCTCGAGACCTCCATGCGTCCGCACGGGGTGATCTGGCAGACCAGCGGGCTGCAGGTGGCCAGCCTCGACCACGCCATCTGGTTCCACCGGCCCTGCGACTTCAACAACTGGCACCTCTATGCGCAGGAGAGCCCGAGCGCCTCGGGCGGGCGCGGGTTCGTGCGCGGGCAGGTGTTCAGCGAAGCGGGCGTGCTGGTCGCCTCGATCGCCCAGGAGGGGCTGATCCGCCAGCGCGCGCCGCGACCGGCTTAATCTTCGCTCTCCGGCGGCGGATCGATGCCGATCCAGCCCTCCCCGATGCGCACCTCGGGCACGGCCTCTTTGGTGAACGGCAGCCAGAAGCTGGCGCCCTGGGGCGGGGCGATCTCCACGAGGTCGCCGGCCCCGAAGTTCTCCACCGCCTTCACCCGACCGACGACGGCGCCGGCGGCGTCGCGCGCCTCCAGCCCGATCAGGTCGGCGAGGTAGAACTCGTCCTCCTCCGCCGGCGGCAGGGCGTCGCGGGCGACGTGCAGCGAAAGGCCGCGCAGCGCCTCGGCCTGGTCACGGGTTTCGACGCCCTCGGCGCGCGCGATGAGCGTGCCCTTGGCCACGCGGCCTGACGCGAGGCTCAGCGCCGGCGCTCCATCCTCGCGCTTGAAGTCGCGGTAGCGCAGCAGCGCCGCCGGGTCGTCGCCAAAGCTGGCGATGCGAATCTCGCCGCGCACGCCGAAGGCGCCGGCCACGCGGCCGACGAGGATCAGGCGCTCAGCGGGAATGGCCGTCTACTCCTCGGCAGCGGGCTCCTCGGCCGCCGGTTCTTCCGCGGCTTCGGCGGCGAGCTCCTCGACCGCTTCGGCGGCAGGAGTTTCTTCTTCGGCTTCGGCCGCCGGCGCTTCCGCCTCGGCTGCGGCTTCGACCGCGGCGTCCTCGACCTCGGCCGGCTCCGGTGCGGCTTCCGCCTCGACGGCGGTCTCTTCGACAGTCTCCGGCTCCGGCTCCGGCTCCGGCGCCGGCTTGGGCGCCGGCTTCGGCGCGTTGGCGGCCGCCTCGCGCTCGGCGACACGCTCCTTGGCCTTGGCGTGTTGCTGGCCCTTCTTCGGGTTCTCGCCGTGCTCCCACTTCACCAGCCCCTCGGTGGAGAGGAAGCGGGCGACGCGATCAGTCGGCTGCGCGCCGCGCCCGAGCCAGTCCTTCAGCCGCTCGACCTTGAGCGTCACCCGCTGGGGGTCGTCCTTCTTGAGCAGCGGGTTGAAGGTCCCGACCTTCTCGATGAAGCGGCCGTCGCGGGGCGAGTGGCTGTCGGCGACCACGATGGAATAGTAGGGCCGCTTCTTGGCGCCGCCGCGCGCGAGCCTGATCTTGATCATGAGGTGTCCTTGTAAGGCGTTCGAATGGTTATGGTTTCTTGAAGGGGGAGCCGCCGCCGAGACCCGGCAGGCCGCCGCCCGATGGATTGCCGCCGCCGAGGCCCGGGAGCGCGCCGGGGGCTTGGAGCTTGCCGGCGCCCATGGCTTTCAGCCGCTCCAGGTCGGCGCCGCCGGCGCCGGCGAGCGCGCCGGCCATGCGCGCGAAGCCCCTGCCGCCCTGGCGGCTCATCGACTTGACCATGTCCGACATCTGCCGGTGCTGCTTGAGCAGCCGGTTGATCTCCTGCACCTCGACGCCGGCGCCGGAGGCGACGCGCCGCTTGCGCGAGGCGTTCAGCACATCGGGCTTGCGCCGTTCGAGCTTGGTCATCGAGCCGATGATGGCTTCCTGGCGCTTGATCATCCGGTCGTCGATGCCGGCTTCGGAAATCTGCTTCTTCACCTTCTGCACGCCGGGCAGCATGCCCATCAGGCCCTCCATCCCGCCCATGCGGCGCATCTGGCGCAGCTGCTCGGCGAGATCGGTCAGGTCGAACTGGCCTTTGGCCAGCTTCTTGGCCATGCGCTCGGCGTCGGCCTGGTCGACCTCGGCGGCGGCCTTCTCCACCAGCGCCACGACGTCGCCCTGGCCGAGGATGCGGCCGGCGATCCGGCGCGCATCGAAGACATCGAGCGCGTCGATCGTCTCGCCGGTGGCGAGGAACTTGATCGGCAGGCCGGTGACGGCGCGCATGGACAGCGCCGCGCCGCCGCGCCCGTCGCCGTCGACGCGGGTCAGCACCATGCCGGTGAGCGGCAGGCGCTCGTGGAAGGCTTTGGCCGTTCGCACGGCGTCCTGACCGGTGAGGCTGTCGGCCACCAGGAGCGTCTCGGCCGGATTGGCGATGCGGGCGATCTCGGCCGCTTCGGCCATCATCGCCTCGTCCAGGGTCGTGCGGCCGGCGGTGTCGAGGATCAGGACGTCGTAACCGCCGAGGCGGGCTGCGGAGAGGGCGCGGCGGGCGATGTCGGCGGCGCTCTGGCCGGCGACGATCGGCAATGTCTCGACCTCGGCGCGGACGCCGAGCTGGGCCAGTTGCTCCATCGCCGCCGGACGGCGGGTGTCGAGCGAGGCCATGAGGACCTTCTTGCGCTCGGTCTTCGACAGCCGAAGCCCGAGCTTGGCCGAAAGCGTCGTCTTGCCCGAGCCCTGCAGGCCGGCCACCAGGATCACCACCGGCGGCGTGGCCGCCAGGTTGAGCGGCGCGGGCTCGTCGCCGCCCAGCGTCTCGACCAGGCAGTCGTGGACGATCTTCACCACCTGGTCGGCGGGGCGGACAGAGCGGACGACCGCTTCGCCCGTCGCCTGCTCGCGCGCCTTGGCGACGAAATCGCGCGCCACCGGCAGGGCGACGTCCGCCTCGAGCAGCGCCACGCGCACTTCGCGCAGCGCCTCGTCGATGTCGCGTTCGGACAAGAGGCCGCGGCCGCCCAGGCGGTCGAAGACCCCGCTCAGCCGCTCGCTCAACGCCTCGAACATGCACGTCCTTCCAAACCCGCTCGCGCAAACACAGATCGCCCCCGTGGACGATCACGTCGACGGGGGGCCTCGCCGCCCTCGTCCTGCCGTTGGCAGGGGTCGTGACGGTGGAGGGCGCGATCCGAGGGTTGCGCCGAAGTCGCGGGCTGATACGCCGCGCGCGTGCGCCGGTCAATGACGAGGCCGCCCTGCGGCGAGCGCAACAAAGATGTAGACAGCCCGTCCAGACCCTCGTTCGGTGGCCCGATGGAAAGACGTTTGTTGCAGCTCCTGGTCGCCGTCGCCGGCCTCGTGCCGGTCGGCGGCGGTATGCTGCTGGCGCTCTGGGGCGCCGGCGCGATGGGCGAGATCGTGCGCGCCGACCTGGACAGCCACCTGCGGTATCTCTCGGGCCTCTTGGCGGCGATCGGGGTCGCTTATTGGACCGCCATTCCAGAGATCGAGAAGGAGGGCGCCAAGATCGGCCTCCTGACCGCGATCGTCGTCGCCGGCGGGTTCGCGCGCGCGGTCGGGGTGTTGATCATGGGCCCGCCTGGGCCGCTGATGACTGGGGCATTGGGGATGGAGCTCGTGGTCGCCCCGGCGATCTACTTCTGGCAGCTCCGCATCCAGCGGGCCGCCGCGACGCCCGCGCCCGTGGACGCTGCCGCGCCCCAGGACTAAAGCCCGCGCATGGCGATCGGGGTGTTCGATTCGGGGATTGGGGGCCTGAGCGTGCACCACGCCCTGGTCGATCGCCTGAAGCGCGCCGACTTCGTCTTCCTCGCCGACCAGGCCAACATGCCCTACGGCGGGCGCGGCGGCGAAGAGATCGTGGCTCTCACCCGCGCCGGCTGCGAGCGGCTGTTCGACGAGGGCTGCGATCTCGTCATCCTGGCCTGCAACACCGCCGCCGCCATCGCGCTTCGGCGGCTGCAACAGACGTGGCTGCCAGGCTATCGGCGCGAGAGCGGCCGGCCCGTGAACGTGCTCGGCCTGATCGTGCCCACGATCGAGGCGGCCACCGGCCTGCCCTGGGCCTATGAGCGCGACGGCCGCGACGACGGCATGAAGCCGGAAAAGCTCGACGTGGTCGGCATCTTCTCCACGCCGGCGACCGCGGCCAGCCGCGTCTACGAGATCGAGATCGACAAGCGGAAGCCGGATCTGGCCGTTTTCTCCGAAGGCTGCCCCGAGCTGGCGCGGATGATCGAGGCCGGCGCGCCGAACGCCGAGCTGGCGGCGGTGGTGGAGGGCCACGCCAGGGCGCTGGCGACCCGCATCGGCCGCCCGCCCGACCGTGCGGTGCTGGGCTGCACCCACTATGAGATCATCGCCGACCTCTTCCGAGCGGCGCTGCCGCCCGGCACCCCGCTGATCCACCAGCCGGGCGCGGTGGCGGACGCGATCGAACGCTACATGGAGCGCCATCCGGAGTACGACGCCGGGACGGGCGGGGCCCGGCGCTTCTTGACCACGGGCGCGCCGGGGCAGCAGAACGGGTTGGTCGAGGCCTTCTGGGGCGGTCCGCTCCGCTTCGAGGCGGCCTAGCCAGCGGCGCCGCGGGGGAAGCCAGCATGCGCGCACTGATCGCAATCGTGATTCTGATCGGCCTGGCCGCGCCTGCGCGCGCGGCGGTCGTTGCGTCCAGCGAGACTGGCTTCGAGGTGCGGGAAGACGTCCAGATCGCCGCCCCGCCGGCGAAGGTCTATGCGGCGATCGGGGCGATCGGACGGTGGTGGTCAAGCGAGCACACCTACTCGCACGATGCGAGGAACCTGACGCTCGATCTCGTCGGCGGCGGCTGTCAGTGCGAGCGGCTGTCGGGCGGCGGGTCGGCGCGCCACATGACCGTCATCCTGGCCGTCCCGGGCCAGCTGGTTCGGCTGGAGGGCGCGCTCGGCCCGCTGGCGACCACCGGCGGGACGGGTCACCTGACCTATGCCCTCACGCCCAAAGACGGCGGGACGGCGCTGAGCGTCACCTACGTCTTCGGCGGATACGCGAGCGATGGACTGGCCCACTGGGCGGGGCCGGTCGACGGGGTCCTGGGCGTGCAGATCGCGCGGCTGAGGCGCTACGTCGAGACGGGCAAGCCGGACTAGCGGCGCTCGAACTCCAGGAAGATCGGGGGCGTGTCGCCCAACGCCTTCGCTTCGTAACGCGTGCTGACGTGGTCGGCCGGCGGCGATCGCCAGTCGGCGGCGCGCTCGGCGGTCCAGCGCCACGCGGGCGAACCCAGCATGCGCTCGAGCGTCCAGGCGGCGTAGGCGCGCCAGTCGGTGGCGAAACGCAGCCGCCCGCCCGGCGCGACCGCGACAGCCAACGCGGCGATGAAATCATCCTGCATCAGCCGGCGCTTGTGATGGCGCGTCTTTGGCCAGGGGTCGGGGAACAGAACAAAGACGCGGGCGATCGAGCCGGGCGCCAGGCGCGGGACAAGCTCGCGGGCGTCGCCCTGCAGGAGCCGCACGTTCTGCAAGCCGAGCCGATCGATGTGGGCGAGCGCGCTCGCCACCCCGTTCAGGAACGGCTCGACGCCCAGCAGAAGAACCGCGGGACGCGCGGCGGCCTGCGCGGCCATGTGCTCGCCGCCGCCGAAACCGATCTCGAGCCAGGCCTCGGCTGCGTTCGGGGCAAGCGCCGTCGGGTCGATCGACCCTCCCGGCAGGGCGAGCTGCGGCAGCCGTTCGGCGATCAGCCGCGCCTGGTTGGGCTTGAGCGCGCGGCCCTTGACCCGCCCGTAGCTGCGCAGCGGCGTCCGGATCTCGGCCCCGCCCCGAACGGCTTCAGCTCTCGGCTTCGCCGAAGGCGTCGGCTTCGCCCGCGTCGACCAGAGAACGGATGAGTTCGATCAACCGCCGGCGTACGCGCCGCTGCGGCAGGCGCGCGAACAGGCCCGCCAGGTCGAGGCCTTCGGGGCTCAGCAGGAAATCGCGCGCGTGGGACGGCAGGCCAGGATCGCCATCGCCCGCCTCCTCTGTCGGATCGGCCAGCCCTTCGAAGAACCAGCCGACCGGGGCTTTCAGCGCGCGGGCGATCTCATAGAGCTTCGAGGCGCTGATGCGGTTCGCGCCCCGCTCATATTTCTGCACCTGCTGGAAGGTCAGGCCCAGCGCGTCCGCCAGCCTCTCCTGGCTCATCCGCAACGCCTTTCGCCGGAAACGCACCTGCAGGCCGACATGAACATCGATCGGATTGGGCGCCCGATCAGCGTCCGCCTTTGCAACCATGGAACCGCTACTCTCTGACTGTTCGACTTCAGTCCCCGGCCATGCCCGCTTTGCGATAGGAACCGGCCGCTGTCACCCGTTTTTCGCGCGAAAAGGCGCGCGAACCGACGCCCAGCGCAGCGAACAGGGCCGAGATCAGCATCATGGCGACGAAAGACGCCTCGCCGAAGCGATCGAAGAGGGTCGGCGGAAGGGCCGGCGGCAAGACCGCGTCGACCACCCCGGCGCGCCCCTGATCGAGGCGCGCCTGAACGCGGCCGAACGCGTCGATCACCGCGGATACGCCGGTCGGCGTGGCGCGGACGATCGGCAGCCCTTCCTCGATCGCCCGGTAGCTGGCGAGATTGAGGTGCTGGATCGGGCCGTAGGTGCCGCCGAACCAGGCGTCGTCGGAGACATTGACGATCCACGCCGCACGCCGGCCGGAGGCGATCGCGCCCTCGCGCGCGAAGCCGGGGTAGAGGGACTCATAGCAGATGAGCGGCTGGACGAGCGGCGCGCCCGGCAGCGCCAGCGGCCGCGGCCGCGGCCCGGCGCTGAACCCGGCACCGACGTGGGTCAGATCCTCGATGTGCAGTGGCGCGAGCCATCGCGCGAGCGGCAGGTACTCGCCGAACGGCACCAGGCGGAACTTGTCGTAGAGGGCGACGGCCCTGAGCCCGTCGCCATCGCGCGCGACCGCGATCAGGCTGTTGAAGTAGACATATCCATCCGGCGCATAGACGCCGGGCGGGGCCGGCGCGCGGCGATAGCCGCCGGTGAGCAGCAGCTGTCCGGGCTGGAGCGCCTGGGCGATCTCCGCCGCCTGCCAGTCGCCCTTCGAGAGATAGTCGTCGAACGGCCCCGGGATCGCCCGTTCCGGCCAGACGATGATGTCGGGGCGTCGCGCGGCCGGCCGGGCCGTCAGCGTGACGTGGGCCTCGACCGTCGCCCAGTAGCTTTGCGTGTCGTAGCTGGGGAGCTCGGGCAGGTCGGGCTGCACGATGCGCACGACCGGCCGCGTTTCGGATGCGGCCGATGTCACGCCCATCCGCGCCGCGCCGAAGGCGTAGAGCGCGACGAGCGCGAGAGCGGCCGCCAGGCATGCCATCGCGCCGCGCCGCCAGCGCCCGGCGTCGAAGAGCAGCACTGGCGTCGCGGCGATGGCGACCGTGATCCAGCTCAAACCGTAGGCGCCGACGAGCGCCGCGCCCTCGGACGGCGGCGAGCCGGCCCGCCAGGCCTCGCCCGGCAGATCCCACGGGAAGCCGGTGAGGAGATGGCCGCGCAGCCACTCGAACGCCATCACGGCGCCGGCGAAGACGAGCGGCCGGACGAGGCCGCCGGGCGCGATCCAACGGTATGAAAGGGCGGCGGCGCCCCAGAAGAGCCCAAGCCCGCTCGCCAGCAGCGCGACGGCGAAAGGCGCCATCCAGCCCTGTTCGGCGGCGTCCACCTGGAAGGCCTGCCAGACCCAACCGGCGGAGACGGCGAAGAACGCCGTTCCCGCAAGCCAGCCGCGCCAGAAGGCGCTCCGGAGCGGCCGCGCCGCCGACGCCCGCTCGGCCAGCGCCATGATCAGCGCGAACCCGCCGAGGCCCGGCAGCAGGCCGAAGGGCGGGAAGGCGAGGGCGATCGCGAGCCCGGCGGCGACGGCCAGCGCCGCGCTGCTCAGCCGTCCCAGCGCGGCCTCAGCCGCCATCGGCGGGCGCGTCTTCGGGCGCGGCCGGCGGCTCGTGCGGACGCACGCGCAGCCGCTTCACCCGCCGCGGATCGGCGTCGGTCACCTCGAAGTCGAAGCCGTCGGGGTGGGCGATCACCTCGCCCCGCTGGGGCACGCGGCCCGCAAGCGCGCTGACCAGGCCGGCCACCGTGTCGATGTCCTCGTCGAGGTCGGGCGGCGTCAAGGTGCGTTCCATCGCGGCTTCCAGGTCCTCGAGCGGGGCGCGGCCGTCCGCCTCGATCAGCCCGCCGGGGCGAACGACGACCGCGGCGCGCACAGCCTCGTCGTGCTCGTCGTCGATCTCGCCGACCACCGCCTCGATCAGATCCTCGAGCGTGACGAGGCCGTCGGTGCCGCCGAACTCATCGATGATCAGCGCCATGTGGATGCGGCTGGTCTGCATCTTGAGCAGCAGGTCGGCCGCGCGCATCGAGCCGGGCGCGTAGAGCACCTCGCGCCGGAGCCGCCGCAGCACCGGCTCGTCAGGGGCCGGGCGGATCGACTCATCGACCATCATCTTGAAGACGTCCTTCACGTGCACCTGGCCGATCGGATCGTCGAGCGTCTCGCGGTAGATCGGCATGCGCGTGTGTTCCGCCTCGAGAAACCGCGCCAGGAGTTCGGCGAACGGGCAGGCGATCTCGACCGCGACGATGTCGGCGCGCGGGGTCATCACCTCCTCGACGCGCAGGGTCTTGAAGGCCTCCGCCTGATCGACGAGGTCGACCGACCCGTCCGGCGCGGCCGGCGCGGCCGGCGGCGCGCCACGGCGCAGGCGGCGGACGAAGGCGCGCAAACCCCGGCTCTGGCGCGGCGGCGGCTCAGACATCGGCCGGCTCGTCGGCGTAGGGATCCGGCACGCCGAGGGTCGCCAGGATGCCGCGTTCGGCCGCCTCCATCGCCGCAGCCTCGGCGTCGGCCGCGTGATCGTAGCCCAGAAGGTGAAGGACGCCGTGCACGGTGAGGTGCTGCAGGTGGTGAGCCAGCGGCTTGCCCTGGGCTGCGGCTTCGGCCGCGCAGACGCCAAAGGCCAGCGCGATGTCGCCGGCGTGCTCGCGCGCGCCGGACGAGGCCGGAAACGACAGCACGTTGGTCGCCTTGTCCTGGTCGCGGAAGCGCGCGTTCAGCGCCCGCACGGCGCCGTCGTCGGCCAGCAGGATGGCGACGTCGCCATGGGCGGCCGTGGCGACGCGGGCGAGGGCGGCGACCGCCGCCGCCTCGGCCAGGGCGGCGGCGTCGGGCAAGGCCGCGGTCCAGGCGGGGTCGGCGACCTCGACCTCGATCATCGCTTCGCCTTGGCCGCGTCGGCGTCGTAGGCGCGCACGATCGTCTCCACCAGCGGGTGGCGGACCACGTCGGCGGCGGAGAAGCGGGCGACGGCGACGCCGTCCACGCCTTCGAGGAGTCCGATGGCGTGCTCGAGCCCTGAGTCGGAGCGATTGACGAGGTCGACCTGGCTGGGGTCGCCCGTCACCGCCATGCGCGCGCCTTCGCCCAGACGGGTCAGCACCATCTTCATCTGCAGGCGCGTGGCGTTCTGCGCTTCGTCGACGATGACGAAAGCGTGGTTCAGCGTGCGGCCGCGCATGAAGGCGATGGGCGCAACCTCGATCTTGCCCCGGTCCCGGCGCCGGCGCAGCGGCTCGGCGCCCAGGATGTCGGAGAGCGCCTCCCACACCGGCGCCATGTAGGGATCGACCTTCTCGTTCATGTCGCCGGGCAGAAAGCCCAGCCGTTCGCCGGCTTCGACCGCCGGGCGGGCGATGACCAGCCGGTCGACCTGGCCGCCGAGCAGCAGCGCCGCGCCGTGGGCGACGGCGAGGAAGGTCTTGCCCGTGCCCGCCGGCCCGGCGGCGAAGACCAGGTCGTTCCTGGCCATGAGATCGAGGTAGACGGCCTGCGCGGCTGTTTTCGGCGCGACCGCGCCGCGCCGGCCGAGCGGGATCTGCGCGCCGCCGACGCCGGCCGCCGCATCGCCGCCGCGCGCCACGGCGAGCGCCGCGCGAACGTCGGCCTCGCCGACCTGGCGTCCGCTATCGGCCTGCTCGGCCAACGCGCGTATGCCCCGCTTGGCCGCGGCGCGCGCCTTGGCGTCGCCGGCCAGCGACACCCCGCCCCCGGGCGTCTCCATGAGCACATGGAAAGCGTCCTCGATCAGCGCCGCATGGCGGCTGTTCGGGCCAGAGACCGCGCGGACGGCGGCGTCGGAGAGCGGCACGAACTCGCGGGTGTCGCGGCTCAAGCGGGCTCCAGCGCGGCCTTGGCGCCGGCGAGGCTGTTGCGCTCGGCGCGCTCGATCCTGACCGGGACGATGCGGCCGATCATCGCCGTTGGCGCGGCGAGGTGCACGGCCTGCAGGTAGGGGCTGCGGCCAACCAGCTGGCCGGGGTGGCGGCCGGGTTTTTCGATGAGTACAGGCAGCGTGCGCCCCACCTGGGCGCGGTTGAACGCCGCCTGCTGGTCGCCGATCAGGGCCTGCAGGCGATGCAGCCGTTCGTCCTTTTCCGCTTCGGCCACCTGACCCGGCAAGGCCGCTGCCGGCGTGCCAGGCCGGCGGGAGTATTTGAACGAGAAGGCGCTGGCGTAGTTCGCCGCGCGCACGAGATCGAGCGTCGCCTCGAAATCCTTCGCCGTCTCGCCGGGAAAGCCGACGATGAAGTCCCCGGAAAGCGCGATGTCGGGGCGCACGCCGCGGACGCGCTCGACGAGGCGCAGATAGTCGCCGGCCGAATAGCCCCGATTCATCGCCTTCAGCACCCGGTCAGACCCGGACTGCGCGGGCAGATGCAGATAGGGCATGAGCGCCGGGACCTCGGCGTGGGCGGCGATCAGGCCGTCATCCATGTCGCGCGGATGGCTCGTCGTGTAGCGGATGCGCTCGATCCCCTCGACCGCGGCCAGCGCCCGGATGAGGGGCGCGAGCCCGCCCGCGTAGGCGTTGACGTTCTGGCCGAGCAGCGTCACCTCGCGCACGCCCTTCGCCGCCAGCGCACGGGCTTCGGCGACGATCGCGGCGGCCGGGCGCGAATACTCCGCGCCGCGCGTGTAGGGCACCACGCAGAAGCTGCAGAACTTGTCGCAGCCCTCCATGACGGTCAGGAAGGCGGCCACGCCGGCCGGCGCGCGCGCACCCGGCAAGGCGTCGAACTTGGCCTCGGCGGCGAAGTCGGCGGCCAGCCGCTCGCCGCTGGCGCGGTGGGCGCGGGCGATCAGCTCCGGCAGGCGATGGTAGGCTTGCGGGCCGACCACCAGGTCGACGGCCGGCTGGCGGGCCATGATCTCGGCGCCTTCGGCCTGCGCCACGCAGCCGGCCACGGCGATGGTCATCGAGCCCCCGGCCGCGGCGCGCGCCGCCTTCAGGCGCTTCAGCTGGCCGAGCTCCGAATAGACCTTCTCGGTCGCCTTCTCGCGGATGTGGCAGGTGTTGAGCACGACGAGGTCGGCGTCGTCCGGCGCATCGGTCGCGGCATAGCCCAGCGGACGCAGGAGGTCGGCCATGCGCTCGCTGTCGTAGACGTTCATCTGACAGCCGTAGGTCTTGATGTAGAGGCGCTTCTGGCGGGCCATGGGCCGGTTATGGGCGGGAGCGGGAGCGCGCGCAAGGCGAGGCCCGGTCAGCCCTCGCCGTCCTCCGTCGGCATGCCGTAGAGCTCGAGGCGATGGTCGACCAGCCGGTAGCCGAGGCGCTTGGCGATCGCCTGCTGCAGGGCCTCGATCTGCTCGTCGACGAATTCGATCACCTGCCCGGTTTTCATGTCGATCAGATGGTCATGGTGCGTGTCGGGAATCTCCTCGTAGCGGGAGCGACCGCCCTGGAAGTCGTGGCGCGCGATGATGCCGGCCTCCTCGAACAGGCGCACGGTTCGATAGACGGTGGCGATGGAGATGTGGGGGTCCTCCTCGTGGGCGCGGCGGTAGAGCTCCTCGACGTCGGGGTGGTCATGGGCCAGCGACAGGACCCGCGCGACGACACGGCGCTGATCAGTCATGCGCATGCCCTTCTCGATGCAGAGCTTCTCGATCCGGTCCAACTCGCCCTCGTCGCCTCCCGAAGCGAGGATAGGCTCAACCGGCCGGGCTGTTAAGCGCGCGGCGGAGCACCAGCGCGTCGGTGAACCGGCCGTCCGCGGCCTCGTAGTAGGCCGGGCGCTGGCCGACGCGGACGAACCCAGCGGCCGCATAGAGGCTAAGCGCGGGGGTGTTGTCGGCAGCGACCTCGAGAAAAAGGCTTGCCGCGCCCGCGGCCCGCGCCGCGCCGCAAACCGCCTCGAGCAGCGCCTGCGCGACGCCGCGACGCCGATGCCGCGGATCGACGGCCAGCGTCAGCAGCTCCGCCTCTCCGGCGATGGCGCGCGCCAGCGCGAAACCGGCGATCGCATCGTCCGCGCGGACGAGAAAGGCGAAGCCGCCCGGCGCGTCGATCAAGGCGGCGATGTCGGCGGCGGTCCAGCTGTCGGCGAAGCTTGCGGCATGCGTCCGCGCCATGGCCGGCGCGTCGGCGCGGGCGGCGGGCGCGAGCGTCATGCCGGCTCGGCGTCGGGCGCGCGCAGATAGAGCGGCCGGGGCGGCGGAAACGGCGGCCGGGCGGCCTCTGCCAGGCGCGCGATCGCGGCGGGCTGGGGCGCAACGCAGTCGATCAACCGCGCGCCCGGCAGCGCTTCGGCCAGCAGGACCGCGCCGGGACCGGCCAGCGTGGCCGGACGGCCGGCGCCAAGCTCGACCAGCCGCGCGGCCGCGGACCCGAGGGGAAGGATGTCCGGGCTCATGAGCGCCCGGCCGTCGGCGAAAGCCTGCACGTAGACCTGCCCACGCCGCGCATCGACGATCGCCGCCGCGAACCCGGCCTCCGCGGCTGCGGCGAGCGCCTCCAACACCCCGACGCCGACCACCGGCGCCCCCAACGCCAGACCCAGCCCCTTGGCGAAGGCCAGGCCCACCCGAAGCCCCGTAAACGAGCCTGGCCCGACCGTCACCCCGACGCGGTCGACGGCGTCGAAGGCCAGGCCCGCGTCGGCCATCGTCGCCTGGACGAGGCCGGCGAGCCGCTCCTGGTGTCCGCGCCGCATCGGCTCCGAGCGCTCGGCCAGGACCCGCCCGTCGGCTGAGAGCGCGGCCTGGCAAGCGTCGAGACAGGTGTCGATCGCGAGCACGATCATGAACCGCCGGTCCCGTTCGGCGCCCAGATGATCGCCTTCAGATAGCCGCCGGCGCGCATGGCCGCCGAGGAGGGCATTTCCTCGGAATCCCAGCCGCGCACGCCGAACTGATAGATCACCGTCCCCTCGCCGGGCCGCGCACAGAAGACGGTGTCGCGGTCCCGCTCGCCGCCCGCATCGCACTCGGAGAGATCAAAACCGGCCTTGGGCCAGGCGAGGCCCAGCCCCTCGCCGTGCGGCCCGCGCACGGGACCGGCCATGGCGCGCACGGCGGTGATGGCCGGCGGCGCGGCCGCGTCGTCGTCATCGGCGTCGTTGCTCTGCGAGCCGTCGTCGATCTCCAGCCAGTCGGTCCCGCCGACGCTGACGATGAGCGCACGGGTGGTCGTGTCGCCGGCCACCGGCAGCACGGTCTCGCGAACGGCCGCGCCGGGGAAGAGGCGCTCGACGGCGCCGGGCGCGAACGGCGTGCCAGCCCGGATCGGGCCCGCGCCCCACGCGCCGACCAGCAGCGGTCCCGACCGGTAGGGCGCGGGCGGCGGCGCGGGCCCCTCCTTGCGCGGGTGCGGCGCGCAGGCGGCGAGGAGCGCGGCCGCGCCGAAAACCACCGTGGTCTGACGAACCATGCGCCAAGCGGTTAGACGATCCGCGGGCGCGCTTCAAACGGCGGCGGCCGGCGCGCCTAAAGCGCCTGCTCGACCCGCGTCACCTCGGGCACGTAGTGCCGGAGCATGTTCTCCACGCCGGCGCGGAGCGTCGCGGCGGAGGAGGGGCAACCCGAGCAGGCGCCGCGCATGTGGAGGAACACCGCGCCGCTCGCCGCATCGAAGCGGTTGAAGGTGATGTCGCCGCCGTCCTGCGCCACCGCCGGGCGAATGCGGGTGTCGAGCAGATCCTTGATCTCGGCGACGATCTGGGCGGTCTCGCCCTCGTAGTCGCCTTCGTCGTGGCCCTCGAGCGTCTGGTCGGTCAGGAGCGGACGGCCGGAGGTGAAATGGTCCATCACCACCGCCAGGATCGGCGCCTTGAGCTGCGGCCATTCGCGGCCGCCACCCGAGCGGGTCACCGTGAGGAAATCCGGCCCGAAAAAGACGCGCGTCACGTCGCCGAGCGCGAAAAGGTCAGCCGCCAACGGCGAGCCTTCGGCCTGGCCGGCGTCGCGGAACTCGCGCGTGCCCTCGCCCATGACCTCGCGGCCGGGCAGGAACTTGAGCACGTCGGGGTTCGGGGTCGCTTCCGTCTGGATGAACATGGCTAGGCCTCACATGGCCTCTCCGCCCGCGCCGCGCAAGCCGATCAGGGCATGCCGCGCATGGGCGCCTCGGCGCCAAGCGAGATCTGCGATGAGATGCGGAAGCCCGCCTGCACCGCTCCGGCGCGCTTGAAGATCAGCGTCATGCTCTGCTGGCCGCCGTCGCGCAGCGGCTCGCGCAGGCCCGTCAGCATCAGGTGCAGGCCGCCCGGCTGGAAGATCACCTGACCGTGCGGCGGGATCACCACGGGCGCGGCCGAGGCCATCGTGCTCATGCCGCCCATCACTTCTGTCTTGTGGATCGAGACGCTGGCGGCGCAGGCGCAGCGCGCGGCGATCAGCGCCTCCGGCTCGCTGCCGGCGTTGGCGATGACCATGTAGGCGGCGCTGTTGGTCGAGCCGCGCAGCGAGGCGCGCACGACGCGGCTGGAAATGGTGATCGCGCCGGTCTTGATCTGGTGGGTGTCGGCGCCGGCGCCCGATGCGGCGACGAGCGCGCCCAGCGCCAGGGCGGCGCCGGCCGTCCAGCGCTTGTGGACCGTCGTCATGGCCGACGTTTAGGCCCTCCCGCGCCAGAATCCCACAAGCGCCATCGTCTCCTCGAGCACCGGTTCAGCCAAGCTGCGCGCTTTTTCGGCGCCGGCGGCGAGCACGCGGTCCACTTCGGCCGGATCGGCGGCGTAGCGGCGCATTTCGGCGGCGATGGGCCGGAGCGTCTCGATGACGAGTTCGGCCAGCGCCGGCTTGAAGGCCTGGCCGAAGCCCTGGCCGGCGAACCCATTCAGCACGTCCTGCGCGGTGCGCCCTGAAAGCGCGGCGAACAGCCCGACGAGATTCTCCGCCTCCGGACGGCCCTTCAACGCCGCGACCGTCTCGGGCAGCGGCTCCGGATCGGTGCGGGCGCGGCGGATCTTCAGCGAGATGGCGTCTGCGTCGTCGGCAAGGTTGATGCGCGCTTGGTCCGAGGCGTCCGACTTCGACATCTTCACGCGGCCATCGCGCAGCGACATGACGCGCGCGCCCGGCCCCTCGATCAGCGGCTCGGGCAGCGGGAAGAAGCCCGGCGCGTCGAAGTCGTGGTTGAACTTCTGGGCGATGTCGCGGGCCAGCTCCAGGTGCTGTTTCTGGTCCTCGCCCACCGGCACGTGGGTGGCGCGGTACAAAAGGACGTCGGCCGCCATCAGCACGGGGTAGGTGTAGAGGCCGACGCTGGCGCCTTCCTTGTCCTTGCCCACCTTCTCCTTGAACTGGGTCATGCGGTCGAGCCAGCCGACGCGCGCGACGCACTGGAGGATCCAGGCGAGTTCGGCGTGGGCGGCGACCGCCGACTGCGGAAAGATGACCGCGATCTCGGGGTCGACCCCGGCGGCGAGGTAGGCCGCGGCGATCTCGCGCGTCTGGGCCGTGAGCAGGGCCGGGTCCTGCCAGGCGGTGATGGCGTGCAGGTCGACGACGCAAAACAGGCACTCCATCGCGTGCTGAAGGTCGACGAACTTCTTGATGGCGCCGAGGTAGTTGCCGATGTGCAGCGCGCCCGACGGCTGCACGCCGGAGAGCACTCGGGCTGGGCCGGCGTAGGCGGGAGCGGGGTTGTCGGTCATGGCTGGGCTTTGCGGGGCTGGTGCGGGGGACGCAAGCGATCGCGTCCGGAAGGGCAGATCGTCAGGCTCGCCCGCCGCGCCATCGCCGCATCGAACGGGTCCCGGTCCGCATGGCTGCGCGACTTAGCCGCTCGCCGCGGCGGGAGCAACCTCAGGCGCGGCGGCGGATGAACCGGCGGCGGACCATCGCGAAGGCCTCGGCCGTCTCGTGGATGCGCAGCGCGAAGGCGACGCCGGCATAGACGACGAGGGCGACGGCGATGGCGGCGAAGAGCGCCGCCGATTGCAGGACGCGGCCGGCGAGGTGGGCGTCGAACCAGCCGTTCAGCGCCCAGGCCACGCCGCCGCAGGCGAGGGAGGCGATCAGCACCCGGCCGATGAAGCTGGCCCATTCGCCGAGGCCGCCGAAGTTCACCTGCCGCGACAGCGCGTGGCTGAGCTGGCCGAAGTTGACCAGCGCGACGCAGGAGGTGGCGAGCGCCATGCCGGCGTGCCCGAGGCCGAGCACCGTGGCGTTGAGGACGTTGAGCGCCAGCACGACGGCGATGCCGATCAGGTTCACCCTGAGCGGCGTGCGCGGCAGGTTGAGCGCATAGAAGCAGGGCGTCAGCACGCGGATCGCCGCGTAGCCGGCCAGCCCGAGCGTGTAGGCCTGGAGCGCGAGCGCGGTCTCGTAGGTGTCGTGGGCGCTGAAGCGGCCATGCTGGTAGATCAGCGCGATCACTGGCGAGGCGAGCAGGCCAAGGCCCACGGCGGCCGGGATGCTGAGGAACAGCGTCAGGCGGACCGAGGAGCGCACGGTGCGGCCAAAGGCGGCCAGGTCGTCGCGGGCGAACCGCCGGGCCACCGCCGGGAGCGTGACCGTCGCGACCGAGACCCCGAAGAGGCCAATGGGCAGCTGCATCAGGCGAAACGCGCAATAGAGCCACGAGCGACCGCCATTGATCTGCGACGCGAAGACCCCGTTGATCAGCACGCTCACCTGGATCGCCGCGCCGGCGATCACGCTCGGCCACATCAGCGCCCAAAGTTCGCGCAGCTGCGGATTTGCGAGTTCGAGCCGCCAGTGGAAGCGGAAGCCGATGCGGAAGAGCGACGGGAGCTGCATGCCCAGCTGGGCGAGCCCGCCCAGGAGCACGCCGACGCAAACGCCGTAGGCGGCGCGATCGGTGAACACCGGGTGCGGCCAGGTCGCTCGCGCTGTGGGATCAAAGGCGAACGCGCAGGCCACGCCGGCGATCACCGAGACGATGTTGAACACGGTCGAGGCCGAGGCCGGCACGGCGAAGATGAAGCGGGAGTTCAGCATCCCCATCACCGCCGCCGCCAGCGAGACGAAGAGGATGAAGGGGAAGAGCACGCGGGTGAGGCTGACGGCCAGCTCGAACTTTCCGGGCACGTTGTGGAAGCCGAAGTTGGTCGCCTCGACGATGAACGGCGCGCCGAGGATGGCGACGATGGAGAGGAGCCCGATCAGGAAGATCATGGCGCTGAGCGTCAGGTTGGCGAGCGCCCAGGCCGGCCGCGGCCCCTCCCGGTCCCACGTGCGGGTGAAGAGGGCTGTAAACGCGGTCGAGAGCGATCCCTCGGCGAACAGGTCGCGGAACAGGTTGGGGATCTGGAACGCCGCGTAATAGGCGTCGAGGACCTTGCCGGCCCCGAACATGGCGGGGAAGACGAGCTCGCGGCCAAGGCCGAAAAGGCGCGAGGCCAGAACCGCGAGGCCGACGACGCCGGCGCTGCGGCGGGTGTCCGGCTCGTCGGCGCGCACCGGCGGATCGGCGGGTGATTCGGCCATGCGGATCAGCCTAGCGGGCGATGCTGGCGCGGGCGCGCTCCAATCGCGGCCGACCCTGCGCCGGCTCGGCCGCGGCCTCCTCCAGCACTTCGGTCAAGGCGGCCTTGAGGGCGTTCACGCGGCGCGCGCCTGTCACTTTCGAGCCGTCGGCCTCGTGGCAATAGAAGGCGTCGACGGCGCGTTCGCCGTAGTTGTCGATGTGGGCCGAAGCGATGGAAAGGCCGGCTTCCGCCAGCGTGCGGGCGAGCGAGCCCAGCAGCCCCGGGCGGTCGCGGCCGGAGACCTCGATCACGCTGGCGTCGTCCGAGGCCTCGTTGTCGACCGTGACGGCGGCGGCGATGTCGAAAGCGGCCGCGCGGCCGAGATCCTCGGCGCGCTGCGCCGGCGCTTCGGGCGGCGTCCCGCGCGCGGCCGCCTCTATGGCGGCCGTCAGGCGCTCGAGCGTGCGCGCATTGTCGGCGCCGAGCGGCTCGCCAAGGGCGTTCTGCACATAGAAGACGTCGAGCGTGTCGCCGGCCTTCGAGGTGTAGGCGCGCGCGCCGACGACGTTCGCCCCGGCGGTCGAAATGGCCGTGGCCAGATCGGCGAAGAGGCCGCGGCGATCGCGGGCGGCGACGGTCACCTCGGCGGCGTTGCGGTCCTCGCGGATGGCGGCGGTGGCCGCCGCGCCGCCGTTTTCCGCAGCGCGCGCCGCCAGCGCCGCGTGGGCGCGATGCTCGTCGGCCGAGAAGGCGTTGAAGTAGGCGTCCTCCATCGACGCCGCCCAGGCCGCCGCGGCCGGCTCCGCGGTCAGCAGCGCGGCGCGCGCGGCGCCGGCCTCGATGCGCATCCGGTGCCCGAACGTGGCGAGGGGGTCCGCCGTCCGCCCGCCGCGGAACAGCGCCTCGGTCGCGCCATAGAGCTCGCGCATCAGCTGCCCCTTCCAGCCGTTCCACACCCCCGGCCCGACGGCGCGGATGTCGGCGACGGTGAGCAGCAACAACAGCCGCAGGCGCTCGGGATTTTCGACCACGCGGGCGAAAGCGGCGACCGTGCGCGGGTCGGCCACGTCGCGCTTCTGGGCGAAGTCGCTCATGACGAGGTGGTGCTCGACCAGCCAGGCGACGAGCTCGATGCGCTCGCGCTCGAGCCCCAGCCGCTCGCACGCCGCCCGCGCCGCCCGCGCGCCGGCCTTCTCCTGCCCGCCGACCCCGCCCTTGCCGGTGTCGTGCAGCAGCATGGCGAGGAAGAGCACCTCCTTGTCCTCGATCAGCGGCCACATGGCGACTGAGAGCGGGTGGTCCTTGACGAGCGCGCCCGAGCCGATGTCGGCGATCACGCCGACGGCGCGTAGCGTGTGCTCGTCGACCGTGTAGGAGTGGTACATGTTGAACTGCATCTGCGCGACGATGTGGCCGAACTCCGGCAGGAAGCGGCCGAGGACGCCGCTCTCGTTCATCAGCGTCAGGGTCCGATAGGTGCTGCGCCCGCGGGCCAGCACATCGAAGAAGGCCTGCGCCGCCGCCGGCTCGCGCCTGACCTTGGGCGTGATCAGCGGCAGCGACCGCGTGGCGGCGGTGAAGGCGTCCGGGTGAAGGTCGAGGTTGCGCCGGTCGGCGATCACGAACAGGCGCAGCAGGTTGACCGGATCGCGCTCGAAGGTCTCGGGGCCCTCGATGGTCAGGCGGCCGGCCTCGATGAGGAAGCCGGGCTCGTCCAGCGCCTTCCGCTCGGCGCGGCGGCGCGGCAGGAAGCGTGAGAGGCCCCGGGGCGCGGACTTCGCCGCATCGGCCTCCAGCTTGGCGCAGAACTCGCGCGTCAGCACGCCGACCTCGCGGGCGATGAGGAAGTAGCGGCGCATGAACCGCTCGACGGCCGGGGTGTTGTCGCCGCCCGCCCGGGGCCGGTCGGCGTAGCCCATGCGGCGCGCGATCTGCGGCTGCAGGTCGAAGCTGAGCCGCTCCTCCGGCCGGCCGGTGGCGAAGTGCAGATGCGCCCGAACGGCCCACAGGAAGTCGACAGCACGGATGAAGGCGCGCACCTCGCGCGGGTTGAACATCTCCAGGCTCAGCGCATCGTCGGGGCTGTCGAGCGGGTGCAGGTACTGGGCGATCCAGAAAAGCGTGTTGAGGTCGCGCAGGCCCCCCTTGCCGTCCTTCACGTTCGGCTCGACCAGATAGCGGCTGGCGCCGGCGCGGGCATGCCGCTCGTCCCGCTCCTTCAGCTTCGCCGCCACGAAGTCCTCGCCCGTGCCCTTGATGATCTCTTCGCGGAAGCGGCGCTTGAGCGTCGCGGCCAGCGCCTCGTCGCCCGTCAGGCGGCGGGCTTCCAGGATCGATGTGCGGATGGTGTGGTCGGCGCGCGAAAGCTTCAGGCACTCCTCGACCGTGCGCGAGGCGTGGCCGACCTTGAAGCCCAGGTCCCACAGCGCATAGAGCATGAACTCGATGACGCTCTCGGCGTGCGCCGTCTCCTTGTAGGGGCGCAGGAAGAGCAGATCGATGTCGGAGAAGGGCGCGAGCGTGCCGCGCCCGTAGCCGCCCACCGCCATCAGCGCCAGCCGCTCGCCCTCGGTTGGATTGCGGGCGCGGAACACATGCACGGTGGTGAAGTCGTAGAGGGCGCCGATCACCTCGTCGGTGACGCCGGAGAGGAGCCTCGCCGTCTCGATGCCGCCGCCGCCCGCCTCCAGCCGCTCCTTGGCGATCAGCCGCCCCCGCTGAAGGGCGGCGCGCAGCACCTCGAGGGCGCTTCGGCGCTGCTCGACCTCGTCGCCGATCGCGTCGAGCGCCACGGCGGTCAGCTGGGCGCGCAGCCGCACGCCGTCGACGACATATTCGATGCGGGTGGGGCGGAGGCGCGGCGGCATGCGGGTTCGCCGGCGACTATAGAGAACGGCGGCCGGTTTGTCCGGCCGCCGTCGTCAGGCGCGCGGCCGCGCAGACCCCTGGACGGTCAGGCGTCCCGTTTCCACGGGGCTGGCCGGTCTTCGAGGAACCGTGCCACTGATGCGGCGATCTCGAACGGCGAGGCGGCCGGCGCGTGCGCGGCCTCGGCGAGGTTGCGCGCGACGCCCAACGCGCCGCGGCCGGCGGCCTGGAGCGCGAAGAGGCAGAGCCCGACGACGACGAGGGTGGACAGTCGCTGGGTGAGCAGGCTCATGACGGCGCTCCCGTTCCGCGGCCCGAGCTAGGCCTGGCGCTCGCGCCGCCACTGCCGCGCCGAGTGGGCCGCGCCGAGGACGAGAGGGCCCGCCGTGCAAATGACCATCGCCGCGATCAGCCATGCGCCGCCCGGGGCGAAGAGGTCGATCACCGCCAGGGCCGCGCCGCCCAGCACCATCGCCCAGCCGGTGAAGCGATGCGTCTTGTCCCACACCCGCTCGTCGCCGAGCGTCCAGGGCGTGCGGACCCCGAACAGGCTGTTTTGCCGAATCTTGCCGAGCACGTTGCCCACGACGATCAGCATCACCGCGACGGCGAGGAAGACCGTGCGCAGGACGTCGAAGCGTGGGTCGATCGCCTTGGCCCCCATGGCGGCCTCGGCGGTGAAGAGGACCGCCGCGACGCCCATGAGCAGGATGCCGAATGGGCCGCGCGAGCGCGCCAGGCGCTCTTGGTAGAACGGCGCACGCGAAACCAGGGCCAGGACGCTGATCACCAGGATGGAGACCGCCGGTACGATGGCCAGCGCCTCGCCCTTCGGCGCGGCGCCGATCGGATGGCCGAGCATGTTGTAGCGCACGGCGATCATCGCGCCGTCCGGCAGGCGCCAGTAGGCGAAGGCGCCGACCGCGACGGTGGCGGCCACGAGCGCGAACGCAGCGAGGTACGAGCGTGAGATCTTCATGAGCCGTTCCCTTTCCCGCCGAGGCGGAAGCCGTTCATCAGCGCCAGCAGCGCCTCTTCCAGGACGGAGATGTTGAGGCGATAGGTGATGGTGGTGCCGCGCTTCTCGCTCTGCACGAGATCGGCGGCCCTCAGGACCGCGAAGTGCCCGGAGAGCGTGGGCTTGGCGAGATCGAACTGGTCGGCAAGCTCGCCGGCGCTCATCTCCCGCTCGCGAAGGAGTTCGAGGATGCGGCGACGCGTGGGGTCGGCCAGAGCTTTGTAGACTTCGGACATCTGCTTCCGTATTTTGCTAATCACCAAAATATAGATGCTCCGGCGGCTGGCAAGCCTTATTTCGGCGATGACCGAAATTTAACCGAGCAAGCCGCGCAGGCGATAAAGGGCGTCCATCGCCTCGCGCGGGCTCATGCCGTCGGGATCGAGGTCGGCCAGGGCGCGCTCGATGGCGCTGGGTTCGGCGGCGTGGGCCATGGGCGGCGGATCGCTCGGCGCGAACAACGGCAGCGCGTCGAGCCGGGCGGGCTCGGCCTGCTCGCGCTCCAGCCGGTCGAGCACCTCGCGCGCTCGGGCGACGACGGCCGGGGGCACGCCGGCGAGCTTGGCCACCTGCACGCCGTAGGAGCGGTCGGCGGGCCCGGGCCGCGCCTCGTGCAGGAACACCAGTTCGCCGTTCCAGTCCTTGGCGCGCATTGAGATGTTGCCCAGGTGCGCGAGGCGGCCCTCGAGCCGCGCCAGCTCGTGATAGTGGGTGGCGAACAGCGCGCGACAGCGGTTGGCGTCGTGCAGCGCCTCGGCGCAGGCCCAGGCGATGGCGAGGCCGTCATAGGTGGCCGTCCCGCGCCCGATCTCATCGAGGATGACCAGCGAGCGCGGCGTCGCCTGGGTGAGGATGGCCGCGGTCTCCACCATCTCGGTCATGAACGTCGAGCGCCCACGCGAGAGGTCGTCCGAGGCGCCGACGCGGCTGAACAGCCGGTCGACGACGCCCAGCCGGAGCCGCCTGGCGGGCACGAAGGCGCCAGCCTGCGCCAGCACCGCCAGCAGCGCGTTCTGGCGCAGGAACGTCGACTTGCCGGCCATGTTCGGGCCGGTGACCAGAAGCAGTCGCGCGGCCGCCTCGCCCGCGCCGTCGAGCGCGCAGTCGTTGGGCGTGAACGCCTGGCCCTGGCCGGCCAGCGCCGACTCGACGACGGGATGGCGAGCGGCTTCCGCCTCGAACACGAGCGAGGCGTCGATCTCCGGGCGAACGCAGGCGCCCTCCTCCGCCCACTCGGCCAGGGCCGCGGCGACGTCCAGTCGCGCCAGCGCTTCGGCGGCCGCCTGGATGGGCGCGGCGAGCGCGCGCGCGGTCTCGCGCCAGGCTTCGAACGCCTCGACCTCGATGGCCAGCGCCCGCTCGGCCGCCTGGGCGATGCGCGCGTCGAGCTCGGCCAGCTCGACTGTGGTGAAGCGCACCTGGTTGGCCAACGTCTGGCGGTGGATGAAAGTCGCGTTCAGCGGCGGCTTGAGCAGGGGATCGGCCTTGGCCGCCGGCAGCTCGACGAAGTAGCCGAGCACCGCGTTGTGGCGGATGCGCAACGCCAGCCCCGTCTCCAGCCCCAGCCGCGACTCGAGTTGGGCGACGACGCGGCGGCTGTCGTCGCGCAGCGTCCGCGCCTCGTCGAGCGCCGCCAGCGCGCCTTGGGCCACGAAGCCGCCGTCGCGAGCCAGGCTCGGCAGGTCCTGACCGAGGCCGGCGGCCAGCGTCTCGACGAAGGCGGCGAGCGGCGGCGAGCGAGCGACCGTGGCGGCCGCGACGGCGCCCGCGACCTCGGCAGGCGGCGGCTCGAGCGCGTTGTCCTGGGCGCCGATGAGAGCGGCGAGCGCGTCGGCGGTCGCAAGGCCGTCGCGGAGCGCGCCGAGATCGCGCGGCCCGCCGCGGCCGAGCGCCAGCCGCGCCAGCGCCCGGGCGATGTCGCCGGAGCGCCGAAGCGCAGCGCGCAGTTCGCGGCGAAGGTCGCGGCGCTCGAGCAGCCATTCCACGGCGTCGAGCCGGGCGTCGATGGCGTCGACGTCGAGCAGCGGCCGGCCGAGCCGCGCCGCCAGCAGCCGCGCCCCGCCGGCGCTGACCGTGCGGTCGATGGCCGCCAGCAGCGAGCCCTCGCGCCCGCCCGCCTGGCTGCGCTCGATCTCCAGCGAGGCGCGCGTCGCCGGATCGATGGCCATGGCGTCCGCCTCGCCCGCCCGGCGGGGCGCGCGCAGCGCCGGCGGCCGGCCGGCCTGAGTCACCTCCAGGTGCGCGGCGATGAGGCCGAGCGCTGCGACCTCGGCGCCGGTCATGGCCCCGAACCCGTCCAGCGTCTCGACGCCATAGAGGCGCTTGACGCGCGCTTCGGCGGCCGAGGGCTCGGCGAGCGCGGACGCCATCGGCTGCACGAGACCGGCCTGCGCCTTCAGCGCCAGCGTGATGTCCGCGTCGGCGAACAGCCGATCGGGCACGAGGATCTCGGAGGGCGCGAGCGCCGCCAGCACCGCGGCCAGCCCCTCGCGGGCGCAGGCGATCACGTCGACCTCGCCAGTGGAAAGCTCGACGCTGGCCACCGCCGCCTGCCCCGCGCGGAGCGCCACCGCGGCCAGCCGGTTGGCGCCGCGGGCGTCCAGCAGGCCGTCCTCGGTCAGCGTGCCCGGCGTCACCACGCGCACGAGGTCGCGGCGGACGATCGCCTTGCCGCCGCGTTTGCGCGCTTCGGCCGGGTCCTCCATCTGCTCGCAGACAGCGACCTTGAAGCCGGCGCGGATCAGCTTGGCGAGATAGGCCTCGGCCGCGTGCACCGGCACGCCGGCCATGGGGATGGGCCGACCCTGGTGCGTGCCGCGCGCGGTGAGCGCGATGCCGAGCGCGCCGGCGGCCTTCTCGGCGTCCTCGAAGAACATCTCGTAGAAGTCGCCCATGCGGAAGAAGACCAGGGCGTCCGGCTGGCGCGCCTTGGCCTCGAAGAACTGCGCCATCACGGGGCTCGCGTCGGCGGCGGGATTGGCGGGCGCGTTCATCTGGCGCGGACGCTAGCGCGCGACGGCCAGGCTTTGAAGTGCGCGCGATTTGCGGCGATGGTTGCGGCCATGGCCAAGCCTGTGAAACCACGACCGCGCAAGAGGCCCGCCCGCCGCATCTCACCGAAGGCGAAGCTCCGCGCCGGCGAGATTTTCGAGCGCTTCCGGGCGGCCGTCGAAGACCCGCACACTGAGCTCGAATACAAGACGCCGTTCACGCTCCTCGTGGCGGTCGTCCTTTCCGCCCAGGCGACCGACAAGTCGGTGAACAAGGCGACCGAGCGGCTCTACGCGGTCGCCGACACGCCCGAGACGATGCTGGCGCTCGGGGAAGGCGGGCTCATCCCCTACATCGCCTCGATCGGCCTCTTCCGGACCAAGGCCAGGAACGTCATCCGCCTCGCGCAGATCCTGGTCGACCACTACGGCGGCCAGGTGCCGCTGGCGCGGGAGCAGCTGCAGGCGCTTCCGGGCGTGGGCCGCAAGACCGCCAGCGTCGTCCTGAACGAGCTCGACATCGAGCCGGCCATCGCCGTCGACACCCACGTCTTCCGCGTCGCCCACCGGCTCGGGCTATCGAAGGGCAAGACGCCCGACGCGGTCGAGCGCGACCTGATGGCCGTGACGCCGGAGCGCTACCTGACCCGCGCCCATCACTGGCTCATCCTGCACGGCCGCTACACCTGCGTCGCCCGCAAGCCCAAGTGCGCCGCCTGCGTCGTCGGCGACCTCTGTCCATCGCGCGAGCTCTTTCTCTAGGCGGCCTTTGTTCCCCGCCGCGGGCGCCCCTATAGTCGGACGGCCGTCAACCGCCATTCCCCGGACAACATGCCCCTGCTCATCGACGTCGCCGCGATCGGCAACGCCCTGGTCGACGTGATCGCCGAGGCGCCTGACGACTTCCTCGTCCGCGAGGGTCTGGCCAAGGGCTCCATGCAGCTGGTCGACGCCGACTTCGCCGCCGGCCTCTACGACCGCATGGGCGCGGCGGTCGAAGCTTCCGGGGGCTCGGCCTGCAACACGGTGGCGGGCATCGCCAGCCTCGGCGGGACGGGCGCGCACATCGGCAAGATCGGCGACGACGCGCTGGGCAAGGTCTTCACCCATGACCTGAAGGCAATCGGCGCGCGCTTCGCCGGCGGCGTGATGACGGATGGATCGCCCACAGGCCGCTCGCTGATCAACGTGACGCCCGACGGGGAGCGGACCATGTGCACCTTCCTGGGCGCCGCGGCCCTGCTCGACCCCGACGACGTTCGGCCCGAGGTGATCGAGGGCGCGGAGATCGTCTTCCTTGAGGGTTATCTGTTCGATCCGCCGCCGGCGCGGGAGGCGTTCGCCAAAGCCGCTGGGCTCGCGCGCGCCGCGGGCCGCCTGGTCGCCATCACCCTTTCGGACGCGTTCGTCATCGACCGGCACCGGGGGGCGCTGGCCGGCTTCATCGAGACGCAGGTCGACATCCTGTTCGCCAACGAAGGCGAGATCATCTCCCTCTATCAGGCGGCGGACTTCGAGGCGGCGGCCGCCGCGGCCGCGCGGCACGCAAAGATCGCGGCGCTGACCCGCGGGGCGGCCGGCTCGGTGGTGCTGGCGGGCGGTCAGCGGCACGAGATCGCCCCGGTCTGGGTCGAGAAAGTCGTGGACACCACAGGCGCGGGCGACCAATACGCGGCCGGATTTCTGTTCGGCCTCGCGCGCGGCCGTTCGCTCCCCCACTGCGGAGCGCTCGGTTCGCTGGCGGCGTCGGAGGTGATTTCGCACTATGGGCCGAGGCCGCAAACGTCCTTGAAGGACCTCGCGGCGCTGGCCGGGCTTTGAAAAGGCGCAACAGCGATGGCGGCCAACCGCACGGCCGAGGTGACGCGGGAGACGAAGGAGACGCAGATCCGGGTGAGCCTGGACCTGGACGGCTCCGGTGCGTCCGACGTCGCCACCGGCATCGGCTTCTTCGACCACATGCTGGAGTCCTTCGCGCGCCATGGGGGCGTCGACCTGACAGTCGCCACCAAGGGCGATCTGCACATCGACATGCACCACACGGTCGAGGACACCGGCATCGTGATCGGCCAGGCGGTCGCCAAGGCGTTGGACGGGTTCGCCGGCATCCGCCGCTTCGGCCACGCCTACATTCCGATGGACGAGACGCTGACGCGCTGCGCGCTCGACCTCTCCAACCGGCCTTACCTCGTCTGGAAAGTCGCCTTCTCGCGGCCGAAGGTCGGCGAAATGGACACCGAGCTGTTCAAGGAGTTCCACCACGCCTTCGCCATGAACGCTGGCGCCTGCGTGCATCTGGAGACCCTCTACGGCGAGAACAGCCACCACATCGCCGAGAGCGGCTTCAAGGCCCTGGCCCGGGCGCTCCGCCAGGCGATCGAGCTCGACCCCAAGACCCACGGACGCGCCGCCTCCACCAAAGGCGTGCTCTGATACCTGCATGCAGAGCATCGCCCTGATCGACTACGGGTCGGGCAACCTTCGCTCGGCCGAAAAGGCGCTCCTGAAGGTCGCGGCGAGCCTCGGCGGCGCGCGCGAGGTCGCGGTCACCGCCGATCCGCAGGTCGTGGCGGCGGCCGACGCCATCGTCCTGCCCGGCGTCGGCGCCTTCAAGGCCTGCATGGACGCGGTTGACGCGCGCGCTGGCCTGACCGAGGCGCTGAACGCCGCGGTGCGCGCGCGCGGCGTCCCCTACCTCGGCATTTGCGTCGGCATGCAGCTGATGGCGGCGCGCGGGCGCGAGTTCGGCGCCACCCCCGGGTTCGGCTGGCTCGAGGGCGAGGTGCGGCGGATCGAGCCGGACGGACCGTCGTTCAAGGTGCCGCACATGGGCTGGAACGCCCTGATCGACATGGCCGGCCATCCGCTGTTCGACGGCCTCGCCGCCGGCGTTCCGGTGTATTTCACCCACTCGTTCGCCTTCTTTCCCGAGCGCAATGACGACGTCATCGCCTGGACCGATCATGGCGGGCGCTTCCCCGTCGCGGTGGCGCGCGGCAACATGGCCGGGGTGCAGTTCCACCCGGAGAAGTCGCAGGCCGCCGGCCTGCGGCTTTTGGCCAACTTTCTGGAGTGGCGGCCATGATCCTCTACCCGGCCATCGACCTGAAGGACGGGGAGTGCGTGCGCGTGGTGCACGGCGATTTCGCCACCGCCATGGTGTTCAACAAGGACCCGGCCGATCAGGCGCGCACCTGGGTCAAGGCCGGCTTTGAGTGGCTGCACGTGGTTGACCTGAACGGCTCGGCCGAGGGCCGCGCGGTGAACGACGGCGCCGTGAAGGGCATCCTCGAGGCCGTCGCCATTCCCGTGCAGCTGGGCGGCGGCATCCGCAGCCTTGCCAATATCGAGGCCTGGATCGAGGCCGGCGTCAGCCGCGTGATTCTGGGCACGGTCGCGGTGCGCGACCCGCAGCTGGTCAAGACCGCCGCGCGCGAATGGCCGGAGCAGGTCGCCGTCAGCGTCGACGTTCGCAAGGGCCAAGTCGCGGTGCAGGGCTGGCTCGAGGATTCCGGCCTCGACGCGCTGACGGTGGCGCGGCGGTTCGAGGACGCCGGCGTTTCGGCGCTGATCGTCACCGACATCGACCGCGACGGCGCTCTGATGGGGTTCAACGTCGAGGTGTTCGGCCGCATCGCCGACGCCATCGGCATCCCGCTGATCGCCGCCGGCGGCCTGGCCAGCGTCGCCGACATCGAAGCGCTGCGCGCGCGCAACGGCGTTCCGATCGCGGGCGCCGTGCTCGGCCGCGCCCTCTACGCCGGCGCGATCAACGCCGACGAAGCCCTGCTGGCGGCCGCCCGATGCTGAACGTGCGCGTCATCCCGTGCCTGGACGTCAAGGACGGACGCGTGGTCAAGGGCGTCTCGTTCCTGAAGTTGCGCGACGCGGGCGACCCGGTGGAGCAGGCGCGGGCGTACGATGCCGCCGGAGCCGACGAACTGATGTTCCTCGACATCACCGCCAGCCATGAAGGCCGGGGCGCGATCCTCGACGTGGTGGCGCGCACGGCCGACGTCTGCTTCATGCCGGTGGGCGTGGGCGGCGGCGTGCGCAGCGTCGAAGACGCCCGCGCCCTCCTGCGCGCCGGGGCCGACAAGGTCTCGATCAACACCGCCGCGGTCGAGGACCCGGACCTGATCGCCCGCGCCGCCGACGCCTTCGGCTCGCAATGCGTGGTCTGCGCCATCGACGCCCGCCACGGCCCTGCCAGGCGCGAGGCGGCCGGGAAGAACCATGGCTGGGAGGTGTTCACCTACGGCGGGCGCAAGGCGACCGGCCTCGACGTGGTCGACTACGCCGTCGCCCAGGTCGGGCGCGGCGCCGGGGAGATCCTGCTGACCTCGATGGACCAGGACGGCCAGAAGAGCGGCTACGACCTCGACCTCTTGAAGGCGGTGTCGTCGGCGGTCGGCGTGCCGGTGATCGCATCCGGCGGGGCGGGCAAGGCCGCCGACCTTGTCGCCGCCGTTCGCGACGGCGGGTCGGACGCAGTGCTCGCCGCGTCCATCTTCCACTTCGGCGAAATCTCCATCGGCGAGGCCAAGCGGGCGATGGCCGCCGCCGGCCTGCCCGTCCGCCTGACCGAAGGGGTCGCCGCATGAGCCGCTTCGCCGAAGTCCTCGAACGGCTGGCCGCCGTCATCGCCGCCCGCAAGGGCGCCGACCCCGCCTCGTCCTACACCGCTCAGCTGCTGGCGGGCGGCCCGCCTCTGGCGGCGAAGAAGTTCGGCGAGGAGGCGGTCGAAGCGGCGCTCGCCGCCGTGCAGGGCGACCCCGAGGCGCTGGCCGCCGAGAGCGCCGACGTCATCTACCATTGGCTCGTCCTGCTCGCCGCCACCGGCGTCAGCCTGGATCAGGTCGCCGCGCGCCTGGAGGCCCGCGAGGGCCGCTCGGGCCTGGACGAGAAGGCCAGCCGCGGGCGCTGAGCCCCGCTTGCACCGCATGCGGCCCCCGCGCTAACTCCGGCCATGAGCGCCGCCCCGATCATCGCGCCGTCGATCCTCTCGGCCGACTTCGCCAAGTTGGGCGAAGAGGCGCGGGCGGTCGAAGCCGCGGGCGCCGACTGGCTGCATGTCGACGTCATGGACGGCCACTTCGTGCCCAACATCACCATCGGCCCGATGGTGGTGAAGGCGCTTCGCCCGCACGTCTCGATCCCCATCGACGCTCACCTGATGATCGCGCCGGCCGACCCCTACCTCGAGGCGTTCGCCGAGGCCGGCGCCGACCGCATCAGCATTCACCCCGAGGCCGGGCCGCACCTGGATCGCTCGCTGAAGCAGATCCGCGCGCTGGGCGCGAGGCCCGGCGTGGTGCTGAACCCGGCGACGCCGCCCGAAGCGGTCGCCTGGGTGCTGGACGTGGTCGACCTCATCCTGGTGATGACGGTCAATCCCGGCTTCGGCGGCCAGAGCTTCATCGCGTCGCAGCTGAAGAAGATCGAGCGCCTGCGCGGGATGATCGACGCCAGCGGCCGCGACATCGTGCTGGAGGTCGACGGCGGCGTCGACCCGGCGACCGCGCCCCAGTGCGTCGCCGCCGGCGCGACCGCGCTCGTGGCCGGCACCGCCGTCTTCACCGGCGGGCCCGAGCGCTACGCCGCCAACATCCGCGCCCTCAAGGGCGCCTGAGCCGGCGCTCCAGCGGTGGCGCGCCCGAGGGCAACCGGCCAGGCGAACGGGCTGTGGCTGGCCGCGCTCGTCGCCGGCCTCCGCCGCCAGGCCGTCGACGAATGGCTGAACGGGCCGCTGCATCGCGCCGCCATCGAGCGCCCGCGCGCCACCGGCTGGGCCGCCCAGCCGCGCGATCCGCGCCCGGCGGATCCGGCCCTCGGCCAGAGCATCATCGAAGGCGCGATCGTTCTGGCCGGCGAAACGCTGGAGGTCGGCGCGGGCGGCGATCCCTTCGCGGGCGCAAGCCCCAGCCGCGCGTTCGCGCTCGCGCTGCACCGCTTCGCCTGGGCGCCGGCGCTGCTCGCGGCGGGCGGCGCGGCCGAGGCTTTGCGGCTGGCGCTCGCCTGGGAGCGCGGCTTCGGACGCTGGAACCGCTTCGCCTGGGATGCCGAGGCTCTCGAGCGGCGGGTGTTCAACCTCGCCTGCGCAGGTCAGGCCATGGCGGCGGCCGGGCGGCCGGCCGACGCCGCACGGCTGGCGCAGAGCCTGGCGCGGCAGGCGCGCCACCTCCTCGCGCTGCCGGCCTCGATAGTGCGGGGCGCCGACGCGTTGGCCGCCGTCGCGGTCGCCGGCTGCGCGCTCGATGGCCCGGCGGGCGAGCGGCTGCGGGCGGCGGCGCTGCCGCGGCTTCTGGCCGCCCTCGACGCCGCAGTCCGTCCGGACGGCGCGCATGTGACCCGCTCGCCTGAGGCCGGCCTGGAGTTGCTGCTCGACCTCATGGCGCTGGAGGACGGCCTCGGCCAGCGCGGCGTCCCCCTGCCGCCGCCGCTCGCCGCCGCGATCGCCCGCCTCTCCGGCGCAACCGAAGCGCTCACGCTGGGCGATGGCAGGCTGCCGGGAATGCAGGGCGGCGAGCCCAGCCGCGCCGACCGCGTCGCCGCCGCCCGCCTGCACGAGCGCGCGCCCGCCGATCCCGACGCGGCCGTCGGCGGTTACGTCCGCATGAAGGGGCCGGGGCTGGA
>DATGKF010000082.1:0-15768 GCA_035294785.1 Caulobacteraceae bacterium
GTCGGACATGGCTCTCAGACCTCGAAATAGAAATGGCGATGGGCGCGGCAGCCGGGGTTGAACGGCGCCGAACAGGCGGGGCAATGATCGCCACCATCCGTATACTGACGGATCGTGAGTTCGCTCCCGCAAAGGCCGCAAAGGATGGCCGGTTCATCCCACTCGGTGCGCGGCCAGACGACGATGGGATGGCCGGCCAGGGCGTCGTGGCACTCCTTGCAGGCCCAGTAGGCGCCGCAACAGCGCATCTTGATCGCCGCGATGTCGCGCGGCGAGCGCCAGTGCGCGCAGCGGGTCGCGGCATCGGTCTCGACGCCGTGAACGGGCGGGCGGCTCATCCGACGGCGCGCGGGCGGCCGGGCTCGCCCTCGTCGCATTCCAGCGCCGCGCGGTCCCAGGCGGCCAGATCCGCGGCGGCGGCATAGGTCGCCTGCAGGAAGGCGAGCAGCGTCCTGTCCGGATCGGCGGCCGCGCGCACCGCCGCGTACGGCAGCAGGAACTCGCCCAGCGCCCCGTCGAACCGCGCCGGCGCCGGAACGGCCGCGGCGTCGAAGCCGGCGGGGGTCGGATAGGCGTAGGCGTAGAACGACGGGTCGATCCCGCCGCCGCCGGGCCAGAAGCCGGCGCTGGAGACCTCGTGTGAATAGGCCTCGCGCGTGACGGCGTCGGAGAGGTGCGGGATGCCGCCGGGATGCAGCGGCGCGCGCCGGCCGGAGAAGCGGGTGACCGCCAGGTCGAAACCGCCCCAGAACAGGTGCACCGGGCTGCACTTGCCGAGGAAACGCGAGCGGAAGCGGTGGAACACGCGGTCGACCTGCACCAGCGCGCGCCAGAACGCCTGGGCGGCCGCCGGGTCGTAGGCGCGGGGGCCCGTGTCCGCCTCGAACGGCGTGACGACCGGCAGCTCGGACGGCACGGCCAGGATCTCCGTCGGTGCGCCGAGCGCCGCCAGCGCCTGCATGGTCGCGGCGTAGAAGCCGGCGACGCTCTGGCCGCCCAGCGCGACGCGCCGGTCCCCGCCGTCGCTGGCGCGGAGGGCGACCGCATGGTCGACGAAGTCGAACTCCAGCTGCAGTCCGATCGCGCCGGCCGGAATCAGCGGCGTCGTCAGCCCGCGCGCCGAGACGCGGAAGGTGACGTGCCACGAGTGGTTGATCCACGGCGTGCGCGCCAACGCCACCTTGCCGACGACCTGGCTGAACAGCAGCAGCGTCTCGGTGGTCGGCTGGATCGCCGCCGCCGGCAGCGGTGGCCAGGCGTCGCTCACGCGCGCTCCAACAGCGCCACCGTGCCCTGGCCGCCGTCAGCGCACACAGAGACGATGGCCCGCGCGCCGGCGGGGAGGGCGGCCAGCTCCTTCGCCGCCTGGCTGAGGATGCGGGCCCCGGTGGCCGCGAACGGGTGGCCGATGGCGAGCGTGCCGCCATGCGGGTTCACCCGCTCCCAGGGAAAGTCGCCGAGGTCGGCGTCGACCTTGGCCCGCTCGCGGCGATAGGCCGGGTCGCTCGCGGCCTTCACGTTCGCTAGCACCTGGGCGGCGAAGGCCTCGTGGATCTCGTAGAGGGCGATGTCGCCAAACGTCAGGCCGTGGCGGGCGAGCAGGCGCGGGATCGCCCGGCCGGGCGCCATCAGGATCCCCTCGTCGAGGCGGAAGTCGATGGCGGCGATCTCCCAGTCGACCAGCTTCACCGCGGCCGGCGCCCCCAGGCGCCTCAGCCCCTCGGCGTCGCCGACCCAGATCGACGCTGCGCCGTCGGTGATCGCCGAGGCGTTGCCGGCGGTGATCGTCCCGTTCGGGTCGAAGACGGGCCGCAAGGTCGCCAGCCGCTCGGCGGAGGTGTCGCGCCGGGGCAGGGCGTCGCGTTCGACGCCGCCGAACGGGATCAGAAGGTCGTCGAAGAAGCCGGCGTCCTGCCCGGCCACGGCGCGGGTGTGGCTCGCCAGCGCCCAGCGGTCCTGGTCCTCGCGGGTGATGCCGAAGCGCTTGGCCGTGTCCTCGGTGTGTTCGCCCTGGCTCCGCCCGCTGACCCGGTTCGCCCACATCTTGACCGGCAGGTTGAACTCGGCGGCGGTCAGGTGCGTCAGCATCGCTGCTGCGCCCGACGGGTCGTGCGCGAAGGTGGCGACCAGCCGGTCGGCGATCTCGGTCTTCAGCGCGATCGGCACGTGGCTCATGGTCTCGACCCCGCCCACGAGGGCGAGGTGCGTCCCGCCGCGGCCCAGCATGCCCGCCGCCTCGATCACGCCGACGAAGCTGGTCGAGCAGGCGAGCACGGTCGAGAAGGCTGGGACCTCCGGGTCGAGCCCAGCCTCGAACACCAGCTCGCGGGCGATGTTGGTGATGGTCGGCTCTGGGATCACCTCGCCCCAGACGATGAAGTCCGGCCGCGCCCGCGCCGCCATCGCCTTCGCCACCGGCGCCGACAACGCCAGCGAGTCGAACGCCGCAAAGAGACCGCCGCCCTTCACGAACGGCGTGCGCACGCCCGGCGCGATGAAGATATCGCTCATGGCGGCTAGCCGCGGACCTCGGTCTCGGGGCGGTCGTCGCCCTCGTCGAGCTCCTCATGCCACTGGCCGGCTTCGTCCTCCCAGCTGATGGCGGCCTCCTCGCCGGACACGCGCTGCTCGCCGGCCGCCTGCCGCGCCACCCTCAGCGCGGCGTCATGCGTGCGGTAGGTCTCGGAATAGACCCCATTGACCCGATAGGCCCAGCCGCCGTCGTGTTCGACGATCTCGTAGATGACTTTGACCATGCGCCGGCGCGCCTCCGCGGTAGTGCGTGTCCGAAAGGCGAAGCCGCGCGAGCGGCGACGCCGTCGCGTCCCAGTCTAGCGCGGTTCTTGGGCGAAGGCTCCGGCCAACGTTCGGCCGGCTGGCTCCCCGGGCAGGACTCGAACCTGCGACAAGTCGGTTAACAGCCGACTGCTCTACCAACTGAGCTACCGGGGAAAAGGCCGAAGGATGGCGGCTATACGCGTGCGGGCCCGGCCGATCAAGTTGAGCGCCTGTCGCGCTCGGCGGCCCGATGAAAAAGGGGCCCGGCGGAGACCGCCGGGCCCGGGAAGTCGGTAATGGTGGGGTGTCTTCAGGAAGACCAGCGCAGGGTGGGCGGTTATGGTTAACCGTTCGTTAACGGCGTCCGGCCCTCAGGGAATAAGCAGCACGCGGCCGACGGCCTGGCGGCTTTCGATGTAGGCGTGGGCGGCGGCGGCCTCCGACAGCGGGAAGGTGCGATCGATGACCACCTTCAGCTCGCCGCGCGCCGCCTCGTCGATCCGTTGCTGGATCATGTTGTAGACGCGGTCGGTGCCGATCTCGGCGCCCAGGAAGACACCGGTCAGGGAGCGGTTGCCGCCCATCATCGAGCCGACGTCGACCACCATCGCTTCGCGCCCCGCCGCGCCCACCATCGACACGCGCCCGCGGTAGGCGAGGCTGAGAATCGAACCTTGCAAGGTCGAACCGCCGACCGAGTCGACCACCAGGTTCACGCCCTTGTTGTCGGTGAGTCGCATCACCGACTTCACCACGTCGTCCGTGCGGTAGTTGATCCCGTGGTCCAGCCCGAGGGGTTTGAGCGCCTCGAGCCGTTCGTCCGACGAGGCGGTGGCCAGCACCGTCGCGCCGGCCCGCTTGGCGAGCTGGATCGCGGCGACGCCCACCCCGCTCGCGCCCGCCTGCACAAGCACGGTCTCGCCGGCCTTCAGGTGACCAAACTCGAACAGGCAATCGTCGGCGGTGCCGAAGGTCACCGGGATCGGCGCCGCCAGCTTCACGTCGAAGCCGTCCGGCACGACCCAGCACGAGCGCGCCGGCACGGCGCGGAGTTCGGCGTGGCTGCCGAACGCGCCCGACGTCGCCACCTTCTGGCCGACCTTCAGATTGGTCACCGCCTCGCCGACGGCGATGATCTCGCCCGCCGCCTGGTAGCCGACGATGTGCGGCCGCGTGGCCAGCGTCCCGCGCGCGCGGTTCAGCGTGTCGCCCCCTTCGATCGAGACCGCCTCGACGCGGATGATCACGCCTTTCGGATGCAGCTCAGGATCCGGAACGTCCTCGTACTTGAGCACGTCCGGCGCGCCGTTCTCGTAATAGACCGCGGCCTTCATGGTTCGCTCTCCCATCGGGTATTGGCGAACCTCTGTTAGCCGGTCGCCGCCGTCAGGCGAAGCCCAGCTTTTCCATCACCCGGGCGGTCAGAGCCTGACAGTCGAGGCCGGCGAAGGGCAGTGCGGCGGCGCGGACCTCGGCCATTTCCGGCGCCAGGCTGAGTTTGAGCCGCTCCTTGGCGCGGTAGAGCCGGGTGCGCACGGTCTGTTCGGTCAGACCCAGCGCCGCGGCCGTCTCGGCGACGCTCATATCCTCGATCTCGCGCATGACGAACACCGGGCGGAACGTCTCGGGCAGGGCGCGCACGGCGCGCTCCATCAGCTTGCCGAGTTCGCGCCGCATCGCCGCCTGTTCGGGCGTGCGGGTGGTCGAGCCTTGCATGAGCGCCTCACGATAATCGTCCATCACGGCCACGCCGCGTTCCTCGAGCAGCGCCGCCTGGCGTTTGTGGCGGCGCCGGCGGTCGAGCGCCTCGTTGACGACGATGCGCGTCAGCCAGGTCGAAAGCTTTGCCTCGCCCTTGAACCCGGGCATGGCGGCGAACGCCTTCATGTAGCCGTCCTGCACCGCTTCTTCCGCCTCGCCGCGGTTGCCGAGGATGCTCCACGCCGCGCGGAAGAGCCGCTGGTTGTTGGCGGTGAGGAGGTGTCGCGCGGCGGCCGCGTCGCGCGCCAGGATGCGCCGGACCAGCCCGAGTTCGTCCAGGGCGTCGTAGTCGATGGCTTGGGCAAGGCTCATGGCGCGACCACCAGTTGGCCCTTCATCCCCGGATGATAGCGGCAAACGTAGGCGATCGTCCCGGCGTGGGTGAGCTTGGCCGACCCCGTCTTGTGCGGCGGCAGCGCGACGTCGAAGCTGTGATCGGCCGCGGTCGCCGAGTGCAGGAAGATGTCGTTGTTCACCCACTGCACCGTGTCGCCGACACGCATCCCCGATGGCGCCGGCGTGAACGCCAGCGATGTGATGGTGATCGTCCACGTCTTCGGCGCGTGCGTGGCCGCCGGCGCGGCGTGGTGCGTGGCCGCGTGAGCGGCGGCGAGCGAACCCGCCGCCGCCAGCGCCGCCAGCGCCATGGGGAAGGGATGGCGCATCAGCGCGACTTCAGCGCCTTGACCACCGCCTCGGCGTGTTCCTCGTGCATGCGGAACAGCTTCAGCCCGGTTTGCAGCAGGCTCTTGAGCTCGGCGTTCTGGGCGTCTGGGATCAGGGTCGATTCCAGCGCGCCGTTGACCGAGTGGTGGTAGGCGACCTCGTTCTGCGCGTACGCGAGGTCGAAGGCGTGGCCCGAGAGCTTCGCATAGTCGTTGCGATGCTGGACGGCGGCCGTGGTCAGCGCCTGGCTTGTGGCGTTGTCCTCGGGCGTGACGTGCAGCTTGGTCACCAGCGCCAGCGCCTCCTTGTTCACCGCGGTGTGGTCGCGGACCATCTCCTCGGCGAAGTCGCGCACGGCCTTGTTGTGCGACTTCTGCAGCGCCTGGTTGGCGGCCGCGATGTCGAGCTGGCCGGCGGTGTAGGCGATGTGGGCGATCTGGGCATCGTTCGGCGCCCCAGCCGCCGCGGCGGCCGAGGCCGAGCCGAGCAGCATCGCGGCGGCGATCGCAATCATTCTACGCATGGGTCTTCCCTCCGTCTTCGGACGCGGGCAGGCGTCCGTCACCGCATTGGACGTCGGGGGGCGGACGGACGTTCCCGCGCGCGAAAACGCCCGCCGACGCAAGAGGCCGGCGGGCGGGATCGCTTCGGTCCGTTGGCTCAAGCCGCGACGGCCATCAGTCTGACGGGGCTGTTCCGGCCCGTCGCGCCCCGCGTCATCCGCGCCAGATGGCGGAAGGCGAGGAGGGCGAGCGGCAGGAACACGACCAGCGCGGCCACGGCGGGGACGAACAGCGGATCGTGGCCGCCCTCGGTCACCAGCCGGTGCGGCGCATCGTGCGGCCAGAGGAGCGTGAAGCCCATCACGTCGCCCAGGCTGTGCACGATCATCGCCGGATAGAGCGAGTTGGTCAGGTACGCGACGCCGGCGAAGATCAGTCCGCCTGAGAAGTAGAGGCTGAGCTTGGCGATGTCCGCCCCCTGGTTGATATGGACGGCCGCGAAGAGGACGGTCGAGCCGACGATGGCGCCGATCGGCCCCCAGCTCTTTTCCAGCATGCCCATGGCGTAGCCGCGGAAGGCGGCTTCTTCGGTGAGCGGCGCGGCCAGCGAAGCGGTGATCAGGAACAGGATCCCGGTCCAGATGGGGATGCCGTGCGTGCTCGGCGTGAGCCCCGGCGGGATGCGAACGACGTCAGAGAGCGCGATCCAGGCGCCGCCGAGTGCGCCAAGGCCGAGCACGCCGGCGAACACGGCGAAGGCGAACACGCGCGGCTTGACCGGGTTCCAGCGCAGCAGGCGCTTGCGCGCCGCCGCCGAGCCCTTGGGTCCGATCCGTCCGCCCAGGAAGAGCAGGAGGCCGGCCAGGATGGCGGCCATCACGCCGGCGGCCCACGGGACGGCGGGATCGAGCTTGAGGTTGACGATGGCCAGCACGCCCCAGACGGTCTGGCCGCAGACGGTGATGGCGAGGGCGACCGCGGCGGCGAGGCCGAAGACGCCGGTCTGCTTGATGAGTTTCGACATGTCAGGTTCCCCCTTCAAGGATGAGGCGAACCTGATCGGTCGGCGCGCCGAAGTGTTTGCGGCCGCCTTGCGGAGAGCTTGGGAAAAGCTTGCGGCGCTAGTGAACCAGCCGCAGCCGCGCGAGCAGGCGCTGGAAGCGCGGCTCGCTCCGCAACGGGTCCATGTGCGGCAGCCAGGGCGCCATCATCAGCAGCGGATCGTCACGGTCGGCCGCCGCTTCGAGCGCGTCCATGGCCTTGTCCGCCTCGCCCGCCTGGGCGCGCAGCATGCCGAGGTCGGTGAACCGCCGGGGCAGCAGCATCTGCTGGCCCTCGAACAGGTCGCCGGCCGCGCTGGCCAGCGCCTGAAACCCCTTGTCGCGATAGATCGCGGCTAGCGCCTCGATGCGCCCCGGATCGACGCCCCAGAGCGCGAGGCCCTTCAGTTGCGACTCCACGCCCTCATCCAGGCGGCCGGACAGCACCAGCGCCCAGCCGCGCGCATACCAGGCCTCGCTGGATTGCGGCGCGAGCTTGAGCATCTCGTTGGCTTCGGCCACGGCGTGGCCAAAACGGCGAGCGGCGAGCAGGATCTGGAGGAGCCCGTCGCGGGCGTCGAGCGAGTAGGGCTGCAGCGCGACCGCGCGGCGCATCTCGCGCTCGGCCTCGACGAAGCGTCCGACCGCCGCGAACGCGAACGATCGGGTGCGATGGGCGACATAGAGCTCCGGATCAAGACCAAGCGCCCGCTGCAGCGCCTGATCCGCTGCGGCCAAGTCGCGGTCGGCCAACAGCACCGAGAGCCCGAGCGCGGCCCAGGCCGTCGCCAGCCCTTCGTCCAGGCCGACGGCGGCGCGCGCCGCCGTCTTCGCCGCGTCCGCCAAGCCTTCGCCCTGGCCGGCGAAGTGCTGCGCGATCAGGCAGTCCGCCAGGCCGGCGTAGGCGCGCGCCGAGCCCGGCGCGGCGGCGACCGCCGCGTCGAAGCAGGCGCGGGCCTGGGTGAGGTTCATCGGCAGCGGCGAGGCGAGCGCGCGTCGGCCCTGCTCGATCAGGGCGGCGACCTCAGGCGGATCGGCGCCTGCCGGCGCGCCGGCCGCGCCCGCGGAGGGGCTTTCGACCAGGGCGCGGTAGCCGCGCTTGGGCAGGGTTTCGATGTAGCGGCGCTCGCTCGTCTCGCCCAAAGCGCGGCGGAGGCGGCTCAACGCGCCGGCCAGCGTGTCGTCGCCGATGGCGCGCCCGTCCCAGGCGGCGGCGACGATCTCGTCCTTGCTGAGCACGCGCCCGCCGGAGCCGGCGAACAACACCAGCAGGTCCATGAGCTTGGGCTCGATGCGCACCTCGGCGCCGCCGGCGCGCGTCAGCACGCCGCGGCTGGGATCGACCCGCCAGTCGCCGAACTCGAACGGCCGCTCGCGCCCCGAATCCATCGTCCCCACCAGACCAGACTCCGCGACTCTACCCTAGAGAGCGGCGCGGGTCGCGAACGGCAGGAGCGCTTCGGTCAGCGCGTCGGGGTCGTCCGGCGCAACGAGGCTGAGGCCCGCCTGCGGGTCGAGCCCGCAGGCGGGGCTGGCGATCACTGGGACGCCGGCGGCCAGCGCCTCGAGCAGCCGGCGCGGCGCATCCTGGACGAGCGCGGGCTGGACGACGACCGCGACGCCGTCGAGCCAGTCGCCGGACGCCGGAACCGGGTCCAGCGTCACGCCGTCCCAAAAGGCGGCGTCCTCGAGCGGCCGCCCGAGCGGGCGAACGGCCAAACCCGTCCGGCGCGCCGCATCGCGCACCGCGTCGGCGCCCTTGCGCGCCAGCACCGGGCCGGGGAAGGCGATGACGTCGCCCCGCCGCGCGGGCGCGAGCCGCGCCGGCGCCGCCCAATCCAGCTTCAGGCTGCGCGGCGCGAACAACGCCGCCAGCGCGGCATGCGGTGTGATGATCTCCTCGGCCGCCGCCAACGCCTCGGCCTCGGCCTGGGCGATCCAGGCCGGGGCGCGGTAGTCGGCCAGACTCTTGCGGTCGGGATGTGCGGCGAAGGCCGCATCCAACAGTGCGTGCAGCTCGGCGATCGGCAGCCGCGTCATCAGCACCGAAAACCGCCGCCCGCCCAGCCAGCCCTCGCGCCAGAGGAACGGCAGCAGCGACTGGGCGACGGTCAGCGTCGCCACCTCCGGCCCGAGCTGCGCCGCCAGCGCGTGGGCGATGCGGGCCGAGGTGCGCGCCTCGGCCGCTCGCCGGGCCGGGCCCTCGGGCGGAATGCGCCGCCAGGCGATCGACCGCTCCAGCGCGGCCATCGGCGCCTGCACGACGTCGGCAAAACCCTGCGTATCCCAGCGATAGCGCTTCAATCCGAGCCGCGCGCCGTCCAGCGGCAGACCGATCAGGTCGCCGGCCGCCTGCGCGCTGGCCACGTGGCTGCGAAACTCGGGCCAGTCCTCGTCGACCAGGAACGCGACGCGTCCGGTCGACACCGGCGCCTCATTCACCCGCGCGTGCATATGGCAGTGCGTCTCGCCGCAGGAGGCGCAGCTGCGCGCCTCGCGCGTCTCGCCAACCTCGGTCAGGGGGATGTGCGGCGTCGTGGGCCCGTCAGCCGACCGTGCGTGAAGCTCCACGATCAGGCTGTCACGGTCGAGCCACGCGCTCAGCTTCAGGTCGCGGTCGGCGGCGAAACGAAAGTCGACGTAGTTCCACGCGACCGTTGCGTCCCGCCCGTACGCCGCCGCCGAATTCGGCACGATTCGCGAGTGGCCGTGCCGCTCAACGATGCGGCAGCCGGCGTCCAACGCCACGTCGTAGAGGGCGTTCGACAGCTGGCAGAGCCCGCCGCCCACCGCCGGCATCAGGCAGCCTTCCTGCAGCATGCGTCCTTCGACGAACCCGCGCCCGCGCGTCGCCCGCCCGAGTTGTCGCCAAAAGCTGAACACCGCGCCGGCCGGGATCAGCGTCCCGTCCAGGGCCATCGCGGCGCGGCGAAGATTGTGCGTCTTGCCGAGTTCCAGCCCCTTTTCGCCGGGCGCCTCCTCGACCCACAGCGCCGTCGTCGATTCGCCGACCCGCACGTCGAAGCCCGCGGCATGCGGATCGCGCGCCAGCTTGGGCGGCGCGCGGCCGAGTTCCGCCAGGCCGCGCTGCAGCCGAAAGACGCCTATCTTGGCGGCAAACAGCGCCGAAGAGAGCGGCGAGGGGGTCTCGCGCTCTGCCGGCCGAGGCCGCCCAGCCTCAGATGTCCGAGCTATTCAGCGACTCCGCGTTCAGCGACCCGGCCCCATTGTCGTTGAACGCGAGCGGCAAGCAAAGCCGGCGGCGTCAGAACCGGTCCCCGCCCGCGGCCCCTGGGATCGCACAGCGCTGCTCGCCTTCCGCGACGGGGCGCAGAAGATGCTCGCCGCCGGCTAGCGCGGGTTGTTGCGGGTAATAAAGGCGGCCATGCCGTCGATGTAGGCGTCGGGGATGAAACCCTTCATCACCGCCGACAGGTGGCCCTTGCCGGGTAACACCAGGTTGGTGAAGTCGTCGCACTCGCGCCACAGCCGGTGCGACTTGGCCAGCGGACGGTCGAACTCGCCATTGATGGTCATGATCGGGAACTTGATCTTGGTCAGATCGAGGCTTTCGAGCAGGGCTTCGCGGCGCTTGGCCATCGCCTCCATGCGCGCCCGCTGCTCGGCTTCGCTGGCCTCCGGTTCGCCGCGGATGACGCTGGCCCCGTTGCCCACCGCCTCGCCGCGGGCGGCGCGGGAGGCCTGGTAGGCGTCGCGGGCGGCCTTGGCTTCGGGGTCGCCGCCTTCCTTGTCCGCGGGCACGCGGTCGCGCCATTCGGCCGTCTCGCCGACGCCGGACCCGTGGAAGCTGGCGGTGATGAAGCGCTCCGGATGCTGGACGAGGAGCGTCAGCGTGACGCCGCCGCCCATCGAATAACCACCGATGTGCGCCGTCTTGATCCCCTGGGCGTCCATGAACTCGATCACGTCATCGGCCATCTTGCCGCGTCCGCCCGGCGGACCGTCTTCGGAGAGACCGTGGGCGCGCATGTCGATGCCGATGACACGGTTGGTCTTCGCCAGCCTGGGCGCAATGCCGTTGGCAAACCAGTTGCCAACCGCGCTGCCGCCCGCGCCGTGGATGAGAATGACCGGCGTTCCCCGACCCATCTCGACATAGTGGAGCTTGGTCCCGTCCGAGACGGTGAACGTGTGGTCGGTCCAGGCTTCGGTCACTGCGGTCACGGCGCTCATACGGTTCCTCCTCGCGGGCTCTTGTAGTCAGATTTGACTACACCGGACGCAGGGCGGGGCAAAGATGGCCGCTACGGCTTGGGCTGCCCCGGTTCACCGGCGCGAAACTGGTCGCGCGTGCGCCAGCTTATGTCCTCAAAACGACCGGAGGCGGTCAGCCACTCGTGCAGCAGGAGGGAGAGCGTGCGCCCGTCGGCGACGTTGTGGCGGGCGAGGAGGCGCCCATCGGCCAGCGGCCTCACGCCGACGGTGTGAAAGCGATCGCCGCTCCACGATACGCGAACGGTCACCGCGCCGGTGTACGAGACGTGCGTGCGCGCCTTTGTCTTGTGTCCGCGCGCTTTCGCCTCGGCGCGCACGTAGCGGACGAGGTCCTCGGCGGCCTCGAGCGGCGTCGCCGGCGAAGCGCCGGCGGCCCGGAACGTGACGTGATCGCGCGTCGTCAAAGGCTCAAAACGTTGGAGGCCTGGCCGAGAATCGAACTCGGGTAACCGGATTTGCAGTCCGTTGCGTGACCACTCCGCCACCAGGCCGGGCGGGGATGGCTAACAGATGGGCGCCCCGCTCACAATCCATTGACGGGCCTCGATTGCTTTGGCGTTAAGAGCCGCCCTATAAGCGCCGGCGATCCCGCCATTTCGAGTCGTCATGCCGCCCGATTTCGCCGCCCAGCGCCAGATCATGGTCGACAGCCAAGTGCGGCCGAACGACGTGCCGACCCTGGCGATCCAGAAGGCGATGCGGAGCGTGCCGCGCGAGGCGTTCTGCCCGCCGGACAAAGCCTATCTGGCCTACGCCGACGCCGAGGTCGAATATGCGCCCGGCCGCTTCATGATGCGGCCGCGGGACGTCGCCAAGCTGATCTACGCGACGCGGCCCGCGGCGGGGGAGCGGGCGCTGGCCATCGCCGCGCCGTATGCAGCGGCGGTGCTCGAGGCGATGGGGCTTTCGGTCATTCGTTGCGATCCGGACTCCGCGCCGGCCGGCGCGTTCGACGTCATCGTCTGCGAGGGGGCCGTGAGCACGGCGCCGCCGCCGGCCTGGATCGACGCCCTGGCGCCCGGCGGGCGGCTCGGCGTCGTTGTCCGCGACGGCCGCGTCGGGCGCGCCTGGCTCTTCCAGAGGACGCACGACGGGGTGGGGTCGCGCGCGGTGTTCGACGCCGGTCCGCCGGTGATGCGGGGCTTCGAGGCGAAGGCCGGCTTCGTTTTCTGACGCCCTGCGCCCGCGACCAACTGCGATTTGCAGGAAAAGCCCAGTCCGCCTACCCTTCCGAATCGACGCCTCACCCTCCCTAGGCCGCGAGCATGTCTGAACCGAACGTCCAGGAACCCACCATGGAGGAGATCCTGGCCTCCATCCGGCGGATCATCTCGGAGGACGAACCCCAGGGAGAGTCCGCGCCGGCCGAAGCGGCGCCGGAGCCGGTCGCCGAAGCCGCTCCCGCCCCGGCGCCCGAGCCGGAAGCCGAAGAGGTGCTGGAGCTCAACGAGCCGCTGCCGGAGCCGACGCCCGAGCCGGTGGCGCTGACCGAGCCGGAGCCCGAACCGGCGCCGCCGGTGATCGAGCCGGAACCGGAGCCGTTTCCCGAGCCCGTCGCCGCCGCGCCGCTGCCGGACGATGAGCCGCTGGTCAGCGATCCGACGGCGGCCGAAACCGCCTCCGCCTTCGGCCATTTGGCGCGCTCGATCTCCATGCCCCGCGAGGGCCGCTCGCTCGAGGACGTCGTCCGCGAGCTGCTCAATCCGCTCCTGAAGGCCTGGCTGGACGAGAACTTGCCGACCATCGTGCAGGCCAAGGTCGACGAGGAAGTCGAGCGCATCGCACGGCGCCGAGTACGCTAGAATTTCTTACTTCGCGCCGTCCGCGCCCCGCGGCGGCGGCGACCTTCGCGCGCCCAAGAAAAACCTGACCTAGACCGAATTCAGCGGCTATGTCCTTGGGCCCCAAGCCCAAGCCGGACCATGCTCGACAAGACCTTCGATTTTCACGCCGCCGAGACGGACCTCTACAAACGCTGGGAGGCCTCAGGCGCCTTTTCGCCCGACCGGGCGGCGCCGGACGCCGAGCCGTTCTCCATCGTCATCCCGCCGCCGAACGTCACCGGCGCGCTGCACATCGGCCACGCGCTCAACAACACGCTGCAGGACGTCCTCATCCGCTTCGAGCGCATGCGGGGCAAAGCGGCCCTCTGGCTGCCGGGCACCGACCACGCGGGCATCGCCACCCAGATGATGGTCGAGCGCCAGCTGGCCGCCGCGGGCAACATGGGCCGCCGCGACATGGGCCGCGAGGCCTTCGTCGAGCGGGTTTGGGAATGGAAGGCCGAGTCCGGCGGCGCAATCGTGCAGCAGCTGCGCCGTCTCGGCGCCTCCTGCGACTGGAGCCGCGAGCGGTTCACCCTCGACGAGGGCCTCTCGAACGCCGTTCGCAAGGTATTTGTGACACTTCACAAGCAGAAGCTCATCTATCGAGACAAGCGGCTGGTGAACTGGGATCCGGTCATGCAGACCGCGATCTCCGACCTCGAGGTCGAGCAGCGCGAGGTCGATGGGCACTTCTGGCACTTCGCCTACCCGCTGGACGATGGCACGGCCGAGATCGTCGTCGCGACCACCCGACCGGAGACGATGCTGGGCGACACCGCCGTCGCCGTGCACCCCTCGGACGAGCGCTACAAGCATCTGATCGGCCGCAGCGTGCGTCTGCCGATCGTCGGCCGGCCGATCCCGATCATCGCCGACGAGTACCCCGATCCGGAGAAGGGCTCGGGCGCCGTGAAGATCACCCCGGCTCACGATTTCAACGACTTCCGCGTCGGCCAGCGGCACCGGCTGCCGATGATCAACATCTTCGATCCGACCGCGCGCCTGAACGACGAGGTTCCGCCCGCCTACCGCGGCCTCGATCGCTTCGAGGCCCGCAAGAAGGTGGTCGAAGAGATTGAATCGTTGGGATTGTTGCGCGGCGTGGAGCGGACGCGGCACGCGGTCCCGCACGGCGAGCGATCGGGCGCCGTCGTCGAGCCTTACCTGACCGACCAGTGGTACGTCGACGCCAAGGCGTTGGCCGGGCCGGCGATTGCGGCGGTGGAGGATGGGCGCACGGCGCTGCTGCCGCGCACCTGGGAGAGCACCTACTTCGAGTGGATGCGCAACATCGAGCCCTGGTGCATTTCGCGCCAGCTCTGGTGGGGCCACCGCATCCCCGCCTGGTTCGGGCCCGACGGGCGCATCTTCGTCGAGGAGAGCGAGGAGGCCGCGCGGGCTGCAGCGCTGGAGCACTACGGACGCACCGAGCCGCTAAGGCAGGACGAGGACGTGCTCGACACCTGGTTCTCGTCCGGGCTCTGGCCGTTCTCGACCCTCGGCTGGCCGGAGCAAACGCCGGATCTGCAACGGTTTTATCCCACCGACACGCTGGTCACTGGGTTCGACATCATCTTCTACTGGGTCGCCCGGATGATGATGATGGGGCTGCACTTCACCGGCAAGGCGCCCTTCCGGCGGGTCGTCTTCAACGCCCTCATCCGCGATGCGCAGGGCGCGAAGATGTCGAAGACCAAGGGCAACGTGCTCGATCCCCTGGAGCTGATCGACGACTACGGCTGCGACGCGCTCCGCTTCACGATGACCGCCATGTCCGGCCAGGCGCGCGACATCCGGCTCTCGCGACAGCGCATTGAAGGTTATCGGAATTTCGGAACCAAGCTCTGGAACGCGGCGCGTTTCTGCGAGGTCAACGAGTGCCGCCCGGTCGCTGGGTTCGATCCGGCAGACGCCCGCCAGACCCTGAACCGCTGGATCCGCGGCGAGACGGCGCGGACGATCGCGGCGGTCACCGACGCCCTCGACCGCTGCGCGTTCGCCGAGGCGGCCACGGCCCTCTACCGCTTCATCTGGAACGTGGTCTGCGACTGGTATGTGGAGCTGGCCAAGCCGATCCTGACGGGCGACGACGCGGCCGCCAAGGCCGAGACCCGCGCGACGATGGCCTGGACACTGCAGATGTGCCTCAAGCTGCTGCACCCGATCAGCCCCTTCATCACCGAGCAGCTGTGGGGCGAGTTCGGCGGCGCCGACGCTGGCCTCTTGATCACCGCCGCCTGGCCCAAGTCCGCCGACGGCTGGATCGACGTCGAGGCCGACGCCGAGATGGCCTGGCTGATCGCGCTCGTCGATCAGGTCCGCTCCATCCGCGCCGAGACCAATGTCCCGCCCAAGGCGCGCGCGCCGCTGGTGCTGGTCGGCGCATCCGCGGCCACGCGCGACCGCCTGGCCCGGCACCGCGCGCTGATCGAACGGCTGGCGCGGCTTTCCGGGATCGAACTCGCCGACGCGGCCCCGGCGGGGGCGGTTCCGTTCGTGATCGGCGAGGCCACCGGCGCGCTCGCCATCGCCCAGCTGATCGACATCGGCGCCGAACGGGCGCGGCTCGCCAAGGAAATCGCAACGCTGGCCGCCGAGGCCGAACGCACCGCCAAGAAGCTCGCCAACGCCGACTTCGTCGCCCGCGCGCCGGAGGAGGTGGTCGAGGAAAACCGCGATCGCCTCGCCGATGCGGAATCGGCAAAGGCCAAACTCGAAAGCGCCCTCGAGCGGCTGGAAAGCGTGGGGTAGGGCGGCCGCCCTCGTTCGTCATCGCCCGACTTTGTTCGGGCGACCCATGATCACCGTCGAATGTGAGTGTTCATGGGTCCCTGTATGTTGGCGAAGTGATCTGGCTGATGTCAGATCGCATTGGTCGTAGCGCGGTGGGTCCCTGGTCGTGAGAGATCGCTGCGGGGCGGGCGCGCGACCGCAGTTGTCTTCCGGACAGTCGCTAGG
>DATGKF010000083.1:0-27379 GCA_035294785.1 Caulobacteraceae bacterium
GGGGCCGGGCTCGTCGGGCATCTTCGTGAACGCCGGCAACGACGTCACGATCACATCCGGCAACGTCACCACGAACGGCGGGCTGTTCAGCGACCCTGGCGGCAACGCCGGCGGCGCTTTGGCGCCGGCGATCTATCCGGCTGGCAGCTACGCCGCCGACGGCATCTTCGCCGAGTCGCAGAACGGCAACATCACCATCACCGCCGGCAACATCAGCGCCCCCGGCCCGGGCGCGGACGGCATCGTCGCCGACGCCAAGCTGAACATCGGCGTCACCGTCACCGGCGCCGTTTCGGCCAATGACGTGGGCATCGAGCTGAGCACGAGCGCGGCCGGCGGCCAGACGACGGTTACGGTCCAGCCGGGCGGGCGCGTGTTAGCCGGCTTTGTCGGCGTCGACCTCTCCGGCAGCAACGCCGGGCCGGCGCGCAGCCCGCTGAGCAACGACCTCGGAACCATCACCGTCACCAACAACGGGACGATCGGTGGAGCGAGCGGCTTTGGAGTGTTGCTCGGGCCGAACAACGGCCCCACCACGATCGTCAACACCGGAACAATCGGCGCCGGCGCCTTCGGGATCGCGATCAACGGCCTTTCGCCCACGTTCACGCCCGTCTTCACAAGCCCGCTGACGATCACCAACAGCGGAACGATCAGCGGCGGCTTCTCCGCCATCGACGTGACTGTGACGGGCGCCCCGCTGGTCATCAACGGCGGCGGCACGTTCAACGGCGGCCAGTTCGGCATCCTCGCGTTCGGCGACAGTGGGCCGATCACCATCAACGCCGGCAACACGACCGGCGCCTCGGGTGCGGGCATTATCGCTGAGGCCAACAGCGGCGCCGTCTCGGTCACGAGCGGCGTCTCGAGCGGCAACAGCACCGCGCCGACCTGGGCGATCCTCGCGACCAGCGCCGGCAATGTCAGCATCACGAGCGGGACAGCGTCCGCGACCGGCGGCTTCGTTGCGAATCTCACGGCTCATTCAATCAGCGGCTCCGACGCGATCGTGGGCGAGAGCGGCCAGGGCGATGTGCGCATCGTCAGCGGAGCGGCATCGGTGTCGACGAGTGTCGGGTCTGCGGAGGCGATCTACGCCCAGGCCCTGAACGGCGCCGTCACGGTCGTGAGCGGAAGCGCTTCCGCCACCGGACCAGCTTCCGACGGTATCTTCGCCGTCGCAGGGCGCGACATCAACATTACCTCCGGCAACGTCACCACCAACGGCGGATTGTTCGCCGATCCGGGCGGCACCGCGGGCCCCGGCGGGGTCGCGCCGGCCACCTATCCGGCCGGCAACTACGCCTCGGACGGCATCTTCGCGCTGTCGTCGAGCGGCAACATCACGATCACGGCCGGCAACATCAGCGCGCCCGGAGCCGACGCGGACGGCATCGTCGCCAACGCCGCGGGAACCAACACGATCACAGTGACCGGCGCTGTGACCGCGCAGGACCAGGGCGTCGCCCTCGCCTCGGGCGGCGCCTCGACAGTGACGGTGGCGTCTGGCGCGGTCATTTCGGCGACCATCGGCATCGACGCCAGCGGCGCCGGGACGGGTTTCGCGGACGGCGCCACGTCCGGTGTGCTCGGCGGCCTCAACGTTATCGACGACGGGACGATCACCGGGACGGGCGGGACGGCGATCCAGTTCAACCCGGGCGCCAACTCGCTGACGCTGGGCACCGGCTGGGCGATCAATGGGCAGGTCGTCGGCGGGACTAACAACAGCCTGATCCTTGCCGGCGGGGTCGCGACGCCGACGGCGAGCCAGGATGCGCCCTCGTTCACCGACTTTTCGAGCCTTGAGGTCAAGACCGGCTATTGGACGCTGCCGTCCGCCGCCGGCTACGCCAACACGACCGTCGATGCGGCCGGGGCGCTCGAGATCGACACCAGCCTTTCCGGCAATCTCACCGACAACGGCGAGGTGGTGTTCAACACGCCAGGCGACCTCACCTTCGGCGGAACGTTCGGCGGCGATGGCGAGCTCGTCAAGGACGGCCCCGGTGTCCTCACGTTCTCCGGGACCTACGACTTCACCGGCGTGACGCAGATCAACGCCGGTTCGATCGACATCGCCAACCTCGCCGCCAACGCCACGCTGGACGTGACCGGCGGCACGCTGAACATCAGCGGCAACGCCACAATCGCAGACATCACCGGCACGGGCGGGACGGTCGACATCACCGGCAACGCGACGGTGGGCGACCTCAGCGGCGGCAGCGCGGTCGTGGTCTCGACGGGTCAGACGGTGACCATCGGGACAGGCGACTACACGGGCAACCTCTCCGGCGGCGGCTCGCTGGACAAGACCGGCAACGGCACCCTGACGCTGGCCGGCAATGACAGCCTCGGCGGCAACGTCACCGTCGGCGCCGGGACCGTCAATGTCACCGGCAACCTCTCGGCCCCCCAACTGGCGGTCGATTCCGGCGCCTCGCTGGGCGGTAACGGAACCATCACGGGGTCCGTGACCGTGGCGAGCGGCGGGACCTTCTCGCCAGGCGACCCGGTCACGACGCATGTCAACGGCAACGTCCTGTTCGCCAAGGGTTCGACCTACGTTGCGCAGGTCACCGCCGGGGGCGCCAGCGACCTCATCGCGGTCAAGGGCAACGTGACCATCAAAAACGGGGCGACCTTCGAGGTCGAACCCCTGGGCCCCTTGGCCAACTACCACCTGCTCAGCGGTTATGAGGTGATCTCGGCCACGGGCTCGATCTCCGGAACTTTCAGCAAGGTGACGAGCACCATGCCGCTGCTCGATCCCTTCCTGTTCTACTCCAGGCACGACGTGCTGCTACTGCTGGTCCGCAACGGCAAGAGCTTCGCCAGTCAGGCCTGGACGCCCAATCAGGCCGCTGCGGCGGCCGCCGCGGAGGCAGGCGGGCCGGACAGTCCGCTCTATACGGCCCTTGTCGCGCAGAGCGCCGACGGCTTGCGGGCGGGCTACAGCGCCCTCTCGGGCGAAGGCTACGCCGACGTTCCAAGTATGATGCTGGAGCAGTCGGACGAGACGCGCCGCTCGCTGGTCGACCGGATGGAGCAGCCGGCGCATACCGACGGCCTCTGGGTCGCGTCCTACAACAGTTCCAGCGCCGCCGACGCCGGGGCGAACTTTGCGCATGCCCGCACGGCTCTCGGCGCTGCGGCGAGCGGCGTCGACCTGACGTTCAGCGGCTGGCGCGTGGGCCTCGCCACCAGCTACGGCTACGACAGCCTCAGCATCTCGGCGCGGGCGACCTCGACGCTCGATGCCTATTGGACGACGTCGGCCTACGCCGCCTACGACAATGGCGCGTTCGACGCCCGCTTTGGGGCGACCTACGGCTGGCACCGGCTGAGCTCGAACCGCAATGTCGAGTTCCCGGGCTTTGGCGACGCCGACCGGTCCCTGAGTCACGTCTCGAGCGGGCAGGCGTTCGCGGAGCTGGGCTGGACCTGGAAAAGCAAGCACGGGTGGGTCGAGCCGTTCGCCGGGGTGTCGGTCGACAGCGTCGGCGGGTTCGCGGCCACGGAGTTTGGCGGTGTGTCGGCGCTCAACGTCGCGACAGACACCCGCACCGTCGTCGCCGAGCGCTTCGGGGTGCAAGGCGAGACGACGTTGTTCGGCCTGCCGGGCCTAACCCTCAGCGGCTCGCTCGCCTGGCGGCACGCCGAGGGCGACCTGGTCGGCGCGGCGACGCTGACGTTCGAGGGCACCGGCCAGAGCTTCACCGTGCACGGCCTGCCGATCGCCGCCAACGCCGCGGAGATCACCGCCGGCCTCTCGGGCAAGCTCAACCCGAGGACGACGCTCGATCTCTCCTACCACGGCGAAGCGGGAGACCACTTCAGCGACAACGCCATGACGCTCCACGCCAGCTGGAAGTTCTAGCGCCTAGGCGAACACGCGTTCGAAGATCGTGTCCAAGTGCTTGAAATGATAGGATAGATCGAACAGCTCGGCCAGTTCGGCGTCGGTCAGGTGCGGGCGCACGTCGGGGTCGGCCATGAGCAGTTCGGCGAACATCCCCTCGCCGCGCCAGACCTTCATCGCGCTGCGCTGCACGGCCGCGTAGGCCGCCTCGCGGCTGACGCCCTTCTGGGTCAGCGCCAGGAGCACGCGCTGGGAGTTCACCAGCCCGCCCAGCCGGTCGAGGTTGCGCAGCATGTTCTCGGGGTAGACCACCAGCCGGTCGATCACGCCGGCGAGGCGGCGGAGCGCGAAGTCCAGGTGCACGCAGGTGTCCGGCGCGATGGCGCGTTCGACCGAGGAGTGGCTGATGTCGCGCTCGTGCCAGAGCGCCACGTCCTCCAGCGCCGGGACGACCGCCGCGCGGACGAGGCGCGCCAGCCCGGTGAGGTTCTCGGTCAGGATCGGGTTGCGCTTGTGCGGCATGGACGACGAGCCCTTCTGGCCCTGGTCGAACGGCTCCTCCGCCTCCAGCACCTCGGTGCGCTGCAGGTGGCGGATTTCGATCGCCAGCCGCTCGATCGAGGCCGCGACCACCGCCAGCGCGGCGAAATACGCGGCGTGCCGGTCGCGCGGGATCACCTGGGTCGAGATCGGCTCGATGGCGAGGCCGAGCTTCTTGGCCACGTGCGCTTCGACGCGCGGATCGACGTTGGCGAAGGTGCCGACGGAGCCCGAGATGGCGCAGGTGGCGATCTCGGCGCGGGCGGTCTCGAGCCGCCTGCGGTCGCGGACGAACTCGGCGTAGTGGCCGGCGAGCTTCAGCCCGAACGTGGTCGGTTCGGCGTGCACGGCGTGGCTGCGGCCGACGCAGGGCGTGTGGCGATACTCGAACGCGCGCTTTTTCAGCGCCGCCAGCACCAGGTCGACGTCCTCGAGCAGGAGGTCGGTGGCGCGGCTGAGCTGCACCGCCAGAGCGGTGTCGTTGACGTCAGACGACGTCAGCCCCTGGTGCAGGAAGCGCGCCTCGGGGCCAACGATTTCAGTCACATGCGTCGTGAACGCGATGACGTCGTGCTTCACCTCGCGCTCGATCTCGTCGATGCGTTCGGGGTTCCAGACGGCGTCGCGGCCCTTTTCCCAGATGACCTCGGCGGCGCGCTTTGGGATGACGCCCAGCTTGGCCATCGCGTCGGCGGCGTGCGCCTCGATCTCGAACATGATCTTGAACCGGGTCTGGGGCGACCAGATCGCGGCGGCCTCGGCCCGTGCGTAGCGGGAGATCATGCGCGGGAATTGGAGCCCGCCCGGCGGCGAGTCAACCCTCGGGCCGGCGCCGCCGCCGAGGGGGAGGGAAATTCGCCGCGGCGGCCGCTAGGCTGGCCGACATGGGATCGCGACGCGAGCGCGGCCGCCCGCCGCACGACGACCAGCTGACGCCCGCCGAGTGGCGGGTCGTGGACGCCGTTCGCCACGGCATGCCCAACCGGCTGATCGCCGAGCGGCAGGGCGTGAGCGCGGACGCGATCAAGTTCCACGTCGCCAACGCCTTGCAGAAGCTTGGCTTCTCCAGCCGCGTCGAACTCAAGCGGTGGGATGGCGTGCGACGCGACAGCAACCTCTATGCACAGGAGCGAACCATGGGCATCACTCTCGGCCCCATCGGCCAGGTCAGCCGCAACGTCAGGGACATCGCCGAAGCGAAGCGCTTCTACGGCGAACTCCTGGGCCTGCCGCACCTCTACACCTACGGCAACCTCGCCTTCTTCGACTGCGGCGGCGTGCGGCTTTTTCTGGAAGAGGGCGAGGGGGAAGCCAAACCCCAGTCGGTGCTCTACTTCCGCGTCGCCGACATCCGCGCCGCGCACGAGGAACTGGCCGCCCGCGGCCTGACCTTCACCAGCGCGCCGCACATGATCTTCAAGCACGCGGACGGGATGGAGGAATGGATGGCCTTCTTCGACGACCCCGACGGCCGCCCGCTGGCGATCATGGCGCAGGTGCGCGCCGAGAGCCCGGCGCCGGCCGCCTAGCGCCTTGCCGGGCGGAGCATGGGGACGAGCGGCGGGAAGTCCGCCGGCTGGATCACGCCCATGACCTCGAAGCCGTAGCGCTCGTAGAGCGGCGTGTTCTTCGGGTTCGAGCTTTCGAGGTAGGCGTCGGCGCCGTCGGCGTCGCATCGCGCGAGGCCCGCCTCGAGCAGCGCCGAGCCGAGCCCCCTGCCCTGCCGCATCGGGTCGACGCCGACGAACGAGAGATACCAGTGGGGCGTTTCCGGGTGATAGGCGCGCAGCCCGTCGCCAACCTCGGATAGCACCGGCAGGCGCGCGGGCAAGCCGAATTCACCGACGACGGCGCCGATCGCCGCCCCGTCCGCGCGGGCCCCGGGCGGCAGCCAGATCGCCGCCGCAGCCCCGTCATCGGCGAGATAGGCCGAGCCCGCCGCGACCGCGGGCTCGCCCGTGACGCGGACGAACCGTGGGAATCCGGCGACGAACGCGCCCGGACGCGAGAGCATGTAGCGGGTGCAAGGATCGGTCGCGAACGCGAGCGTGAGCACGCCGAAGACGGCGTCCGCATCGGACGCCTCTGCAACGCGCACCGAAGGGCCGGTCATCCTGGCGTCGCCGCCGCGGCCGCCATGTCGGCGCGGATGGTGCGGGCGGCGAGCACATAGTGCAGCGAGCCCCAGACGTAGGTGATCATCGTCAGGATGATGCCGTACTGCGTCGCGGTCGCCAACGTTGCGTGGCAGGCGCCGGCCATCGCGGGATGCAGCGCCACGCCCCCGGGGCACTGGACGAGGAAGTCGCCAACGCCGCGCGCCGCGAAGAGGCGCTTGCCCAGGACGTCGATCAACGCGCCGGTGATCGGCGGTCCGCCGCCCAGCGCAATGAAGTTGAGCACGAAGAAGAGGAGCGCCGTCGCCGTGGCGCGGGCGCGGGGTTCGATCAGGTTGTGCATCACCCCCCAGGTCGGGCCGAGGTAGCAGTAGCCGAAGACGCCCGGCAGAACCGCGATGGCCGCGGCCGCGGTCCAGCTGGGGGCGAGGTAGACGGCCAGCGAAATGGGGGTGGCGATGGCGACGCCGATGGCCGGTGTCCAGGCGTACCAGCGCCAGTCGGCCTTGCCGAGCCGGTCGGCGAGCCAGCCGCCGAGGAGCGTGCCGGCGCCGGTGGAAACGCCGCCGATCAGGCCGAAGATCACGCCGATCTGCGCATAGTTCAGGCCGAACCTGCGCTGGAAGTACAGGTTGCCGAACGCGCCGATGCCATAGCCGGCGAAGGAGACGAGCGTGACGCCGGCTGTCATGTGGCGAAACGAGGGGCGGCCGAACAGGCGCTTGGCCACCTGCCAGAGCGTCGGTGCGGGCGTCGTATCCACCGTCCCGCTCGGCTCGGAATAGCCGCGCGGCGGCTCCTTGACCGTCGCCCTGACGAGGAGGGCGAGCAAAACGCCGGGAAGGCCGACCACGATGAAGGCCACGCGCCAGCCGAACGCCTGGGTGAGCAGCCCGCCGCTGATCGCGCCGATCATCGCGCCGAGCGGGATGCCGAAGGAGTAGACCGAGAGCGCCGTCGCCCGCTTGGCCGGCGTGTAGTAGTCGGCGATCAGGGACTGGGCCGAGGGCGAGCAGCCGGCCTCACCAATGCCGACCCCGACGCGGCAGAGCAACAGCAGCGTGAAGTTCGCCGCCAGACCGCAGAGCGCGGTCATGCCGGACCAGACCGCCAGCGACACCGAGATGATCGTCACCCGATTGTGCCGGTCGGCCAGCCGCGCGATCGGCACGCCGAGGATCGTGTAGAGGATGGCGAACGAGAGCCCGCCCAGAAGACCGACCTGGAAGTCGCTGATCTTCATGTCGATCTTGATCGCCTGACTGATGGTCGCGACGATCGTGCGGTCGATGAAGTTCGAGGTGTAGACGAGCATCAGCGCCACGACGACCCAGTTGGAATAAGCGTCGGAAAACAGCGGCTTGGGCGGAGCGCTTACAATCTCGATGGGGGCGGCTTGGGTCATCGGGTCAACTCACAACGTCTTCGCGCACGCGGGCGCGGGCCAGCCAGAAGAAGAGACCGGTCAACAGGCTGAAGGTGCTCGTCACGATCAGAGCCCTGCGCAGGCCTTCCGCGGGGCCGAGGTGCTGGACCTTGGCGAAGTAGTCGCTGGCGAAGCCGAGGAACGTGGGACCGCCGCCGAGGCCGATGAGGTTCAGGATGAGAAGCAGCAGCGCCGCGGCCGTCGCGCGCCGGCGCGGTTCGACCACGCTCTGGGCGGTGGAATAGACCGCGCCGTACCAGATGGTCGAGCCGACGCTGGGAATCAGCACGAGCAAGATGCCCGGCAAGGCCTGAGGGACGAGGTAGGTCGCATACATGAGCGGCATCACGCCGAGCGCGGCGAGGGCCGGTACGGTCGCGAACATCCGGCGGTCGCGGCTGACGGCGCGGTCGGCCACCCAACCGCCGATCAGCGTGCCCGAGAGTCCGCCGACGCCGGTCATCAGCCCGAGCGCGGGACCGAGGAAGGTCTTGGACTTCAGCCCGAGCGTCGCCGCGATGGCCGCCACCTCGGCCGGATGGCAGCGCAGGAAGAAGGAGGCGTTGAAGAAGAGCTGGGCGTAGCCGACGAAGGCGGAAAAGCCCGACCCCACCGCGACCAGCCAGAAGCTCGGCTTGCCGGACAGCGCCTTCATCGTCTCGACCAGGTCGCGGAACGGCTCGATGAACGCCTGCACAATGCGCAGCGCCGGCGCGTTGGGCCGGACGTCCCGCACGCTGAGAGCGATGATGGCGGCTAGCGCGACGCCCGGCGCCGCCGCGACCAGGAAGGCCATGCGCCAGCCGTGCGGACCGAGGTCGGCGATCACCCCGCCGACGCCAAGGCCGAGCAGCGTCCCGATGGGCACGCCGAGCGAGTAGAAGGAAAGTCCCGAAGCGCGTTGGGCCGGCGTGCTCATGTCGGCGATGAAGGAGTGGGACGAAGGGTTGCAGCCGGCCTCGCCGAAGCCGACGCCGAGCCGGGCGAACCCCAGTATCGGGAAGCTCGTCGCGGCGCCGCAGAGCGCGGTGAAACCGCTCCAGACCGTCAGTGCAAACGCGATGATCAGCGGCCGGCTCCAACGGTCCGCGATCCAGGCGATCGGGACGCCGAGGAAGGTGTAGAAGATCACGAAGATCGGCCCGGTCAGCAGCCCCATGGCGGAGTCGCTGATGTGCAGGTCCTTCTCGATGGGCTCGACGAGGATCGACAGCATCTGCCGGTCGAGGAAGCTCAACGTGTAGGCGATCATCAAGAGGACCAGCACATAGCGGCGGCGGCCAGCGCCGACGAGCGACGGCGGGTGCGGATCGGCCGCGGCGGCCAATGCAGCGGTGTCGGCCATTCGAATGTTCCCCCCGCGTGGGCCGCGACAAGGCCTGCGAGCTTTTCATCGTCTTTGCCGGGGACTAGACCCCGCTTTCGCCGCGCCGCCAAGGGGCGGCGCACCTTCGGAGGCGCGGATGGAGATTCTGATCGGCGACAAACGCTGGTCGACCTGGTCGATGCGGTCGTGGCTGGCGCTCAAGCACACCGGCGAGGCGTTCACGGAGACGCTGGTCCGGCAGCGGCGGGTGGAGACCCGCGACGAGGCCCGCGCCGCCGGCTCGCCGAACGGGCTCGTACCGGTGCTGAAGGACGGCGAGGTCACCGTCTGGGAGTCGCTGGCCATTTGCGAGTACCTGGCCGAACGATTTCCGGCGGCGAAGCTCTGGCCGGACGATGCGGTCGCCCGTGCGCACGGCCGCGCGGCGGCGAGCGAGATGCACGCGGGCTTTCCGTCCCTGCGCGGCGAGTGCCCGATGGAGCTGGGCCTGATGACGAACGCCGAACTCTCCGAGGCCACCCACGCCGACATCCGCCGCATCGTGGCGTTGGTGAGCGATCTGCGCGCGCGCCACGCGAGCGCCGGCGACTTCCTCGTCGGCGGCTGGTCGATCGCCGACGCCTTCCTCACCCCGGTGGCGACCCGCTTCCGCAGCTACGGCGTCCAGTTGAGCGACTATGGCGACCGCGGCGCGGCCGGCGCCTACTGCGAGGCGCTGCTGGAGACGCCGGAGTTCAAGACCTGGGAAAAGGACGCCTTGGCCGCAGCCGCCTAGGCCGCCATGCTGCCGGCGAAGCGGCGGGCGGGGGCCGATGCGCGTACTTGTGGTTGGCGGCTACGGCCTGATCGGCGGCTATGTGGTGACGCGGCTGGCCGCGGGCGGGCACGACGTCACCGGGCTCGGCCGCGCCATCGCGATGGCCGGGCGGCGCTTTCCGCAGGCGGCTTGGGTGCGCGCCGATCTGCGCGATCTGCGCACGCCAGCGGACTGGACGCCGCTGCTGAACGGGTCCGAGGCGGTGGTGAACTGCGCCGGCGCGCTGCAGGACAGCCCGCGCGACGACGTCGCCGCCGTGCAGGCGCGGGCTGCGACGGCGCTGTTTGAAGCCTGCGCCGCCGCCCAAGTGCGTCTCGTGCACATCTCCGCGGCCGGCGTGGCGCCGGGCGCCCCGACGCGCTTCTTCCAGACGAAGGCGGACGCCGAGGCGGACCTGAAGGGCCTCGACCTCGACTGGACGATCCTTCGCCCGGCGTTCGTGCTTGCGCCGACGGCCTACGGGGCGAGCGCCCTCTTGCGTGGCCTCGCGGCGTTCCCCGGCTTCATCCCGGCGCTCTATCCGGACGCGATCGTGCAGGTCGTCTCCGTCCTCGACGTGGCGGAAGCCGTCGCCCGCGCCCTCGAACCGGGCGCGCCGGCGCGCATCGTCCTCGACCTGGCCGATCCAGCGCCGACGAGGCTGCGCGATATCCTCACCGCCCTGCGCGCGTGGCTGGGCCTCGCGCCGGCGCCGGTGCTCGCGATCCCGCCCGTGCTGGCGCGGCTGGCCGGCTGGGCCAGCGACGCCATCGCCCTCCTTGGCTGGCGAAGCCCGATGCGTTCGACCGCCATTGCGCAGCTGAAGGCCGGCGTCACGGCCGACCCGCCGTCCGGGCTCGCGACGCTGGCCGAGATGCTGGCCGCCTGGCCCGCGGGCGTGCAGGAGCGCTGGTTCGCCAGGGCCTACGTCCTGAAGCCGGCGATGCTGGTCGTGCTGGCCGGATTCTGGACCGCCTCGGGCCTGATCGCCCTCACCGTCGGCCACGCGGCCGCGCTTGCGACCGCCAAAGCCGCCCTGCCCGCCGGCGCCGCGGAGGCGCTGGTCGACGGCGGCGCGGTCGTCGACATCGCGCTCGGCCTATCCGCAGGCGTCCGCGCGCTGGCCGGGCTGGCGCTGAAGGGCATGGTCGGCGTCTCCGCCGTCTATCTCATCGGCGCGAGCGTGCTTGCGCCGGCGCTCTGGTCCGACCCGCTCGGGCCGCTCGTGAAGGTCGTCCCGACCATGCTGCTGGCGCTGGCCGCGCTGGCGCTGCTGGACGAGCGCTGATGGACGCCTACACGCTGCTCAAGGTCCTGCACGTGATCGGCGCGACGGTGCTGCTCGGGACCGGGGCGGGCATCGCCTTCTTCATGGTGATGGCGCATCGGACCGGCGACGCCCGTTTCGTCGCCCAGACCGCCAAAGTGGTGGTGATCGCGGACTGGCTGTTCACCGCCGGCGCGGTCGTGCTGCAGCCGCTCACGGGGGCGGCGCTGGCGGCGATGGCCGGCTATCCGTTGTTCAGGGGTTGGATCGCCGCCAGCCTGGCGCTCTATCTGGTCGCCGGCGCCTTCTGGATCCCGGTCGTCTGGATGCAGGGCAGGATGCGCGACCTGGCGCGTGCGGCCGCCGACGCCGGCCAGCCGTTGCCGGCCGCCTACGAGCGGCTCTACCGCCTCTGGTTCGCCTTTGGATTTCCGGCCTTCGCCGCCGTGATCGCGACCGTCTGGCTGATGGTCGCCAAGCCGAGCCTGTAACGCCTTACGACGCGTAGAACTCGACGATCAGGTTCGGCTCCATCTTCACCGGGTAGGGCACTTCGGCCAGCTCCGGCGCGCGGATGAAGCGGGCGGACAGCCCCTTGCCGTCGACCTCGAGGTAGTCGGGAATGTCCCGCTCGCCCGACTGGATGGCTTCCAGCACCAGCGCCATGTTGCGCGAACGTTCGCGCACCGAGACGACGTCGTTCGGCTTCACCCGGTAGGACGGGATGTTCACCCGCTTGCCGTTCACCAGCACGTGGCCGTGGTTGACGAACTGGCGGGCGGCGAACACCGTCGGCACGAACTTGGACCGGTAGACGACCGCGTCCAGGCGGCTCTCCAGGAGGGCGATCAGCGCCTCGGCGGTGTTGCCGCGCTTCTTCGCCGCGGCCTTGTAGGTGCCGGAGAACTGCTTTTCGGTCAGGTTGCCGTAGTAGCCCTTGAGCTTCTGCTTGGCGCGCAGCTGCAGGCCGAAATCCGAGATCTTCTGGCGGCGGCGCTGGCCGTGCTGGCCGGGGCCGTAGGAGCGCTGGTTGACCGGGGATTTCGGACGACCCCAGATGTTCTCGCCCATCCGGCGGTCGATCTTGTACTTCGCCGATTGGCGCTTCGACATCGCGTATCGTCTTTCAAACTCGATGCGGTCCGGCCTGGCCATCACGGCCCTGCGATCTCAACGGCGGCGCACGCATCACCCGTCATGCCCGCGCGCGCAAAGGCCCGCGGGAAAGGGCGGGTGTATGACGACGCGGCCGCCGAAAGTCAATGTTCGCCGCCGGCAAAGCCCTGTTGGCCTTTGCCGAATAGGAGTCCGCCGGGTTGTGCTGGAGGCGAGCGGGAATGGCCCGTCGGACGCATGCGCGGTTGGGGGCCGTCGTGGTGATGATGGCGACCATCCCCCTGTTCTTTGCCTGGGGCGTCTACTTCAGGCTGTTCGGCCACCCCATCCATTGGACCTGGCGGACGTTTGGCTTTTTCGGCTGGATCGCCGTCGGCATCGCCGCTCTCGGCTACCTTCGGAACGGGATCGTCGGCGGCCTGCGATATGCGGGTGTGATCGTGTCGCTGTTCGGCGGCGCGTTCCTGCTCGGCGCGGCGCTCCGACACTACGGCTGACGCGCGAGATTCTGGCGCCCCCACGGAAATCGCTCACGCACGCCCTCCGCAGGTGCGACCTGCATTTGCTGACGGCTGTTGCCAACTGGCGTCAGCAGGTGTGCGATAGGGTTGCGGCCTTGCGGTCCGGAGGGACGTGACGATGGCGGGCTCGGGGACCAAGGACGATCCGTGGCGGCTGCAGACGCCGCCGCTCTCCTCGGAATACGAGGCCTGGCGCGACGAGACCGCCTCGCCGCCGGCGCTGGTCGTGCAGGTGGGCGCGACGCGGCTCTCCTACCAGCTTCGTTGTATCGAGGACCTGGTCGCGATGCTGAAGGCGCGCGGCGACTGGGTTGAGCTGGGGAACGCCGACGAGGGCAAGCCGGTCAAGGACGGCTCCGTCGAGGCCTGGGCGCGCGCCGACGACAATCCGGTCGGCGGCTATTACGGCCTGCGCAAGGGTTATCGCGGCCGCTTCGCCAACTACGTCCCGCCGGTGTTGGAGCACCTCGGCCTGGCGGAGCTGGAGCACAATCCGCGAGGCAACCGCGTGCGGGCGAAGCGCTAGTAGGTCAGCGACGGATACCAGTCCGGCGGCCGGCCTTCCGGCGTCATGTCGAGCACGGTCCAGAGCGGCGCTGGGTCCGGCGCGCCGCGCGGGTCCTGGCCTGGGTCCGCGGCCTGCATCTCCTCCGCCCAGAAATGGCGGATCGCCCCGTCACGGCGCGTAAACACGTTCATGCCCGCGCCCTCCTTCTCACCGGGCTCGCCGACGTAGTCGCGGGTGAAGTTCCAGTTCACATCGGACACGAGGCGCAGGTTCTTCCAGCCGCGTTCCTGCTTCCAGGCCTTCAGCCGCTCGATCGGCGAGCGGGCGACCACGACCATCGACACGTTGCGCTCGATGTCGTCGGCGTTGCCGTCCCAGGCATCGAGCAGGTTGGTGCACATCGGGCACGCCGCCTTGCGCTCGGGGCCGAACATGTAGCTGTAGACAACAAGCGTCTGCTTGTCCTTGAAAAGCCCGGCGAAATCGCTCGGCCCTTCCTCGGTCTCGAACCGGTAATCGCCCTCGACCGGGCCGCCCGGCGGGAGCGCCCGGCGCATCTCGGCCACGCGGGCGATGTGGCGGCGAAGCTCGTATTCTTCCGCCAGAAGCGTCCGCCGCGCCGCGCGGTATTCGGCGCTCTCGTTCGGGATGCGCACGATGCTGTCGCGCGCGAGCTCGGCAGCGGGGATCAAGGTCTCGGTCTTGGCGTCCATCGGACTCCTCCGTTCGCCGCGTCAGTCTACCAAGGATCTCGCCCACCGGCGCGTCAACCGGGCGGCCGACGGAGGAACGGATCGGGCGGGCGATTGTTCGCATGCCCGTGTCGGAAAGCTGTCAGCAGCGGCGTCCTGGGTAGGACGCAACCCCGGAGGTCTCAATGACCAAGACGCTCGTCACCTTCCTTTGGTTCGACGGCCAAGCCGAACAGGCGGTCGACTTCTATTGCTCAGTGCTCGAAGGCGCGACCAAGGGGGCGGTCAGCCGCTATGGCGAGGCCGGCCCCGGTCGGGCGGGGACGGTGATGACGGCCGCTTTCGAGGCGTTCGGCCAGAGCTTCGTCGCTCTGAACGGCGGACCGCAGTTCCACTTCACCGAGGCGATCTCGTTCCAGATCCAGTGCGCCGACCAGGCGGAAGTCGACCGCTACTGGGACGCGCTGACCGCTGGCGGCGAGCCCGGTCCTTGCGGGTGGCTGAAGGACCGGTTCGGTGTCTCCTGGCAGGTCACGCCCGCCAGGATGCCGGAGCTGATCGGCGGACCGGACGCCGAGGCGGCCGCGCGCGCGATGAAGGCAATGATGGGCATGGCCAAGCTCGACATCGCCGCCCTGGAGGCGGCGCGGGCGGGCTGACCGCACCGCGCCGGACCGCTCAGTTAGTGGTCGTCCCGGTCGCCGCGGTCGTGGTCTCCCCGGTCGCCCCGATCATGGTCGCCCCGATCGTGGTCGCCGCGGTCGCGGTCCCAGCCGCGATCATGGTCGCGATCGTGATCGAAGCCGCGGCCCTCATGCTGCTCGTACCAGAAGCGGTGATAGGGATACGGTCGATAGATCCAGTGGCCGTCGTCCCAGAACCAGGGGTCGTACCCGTCGGGCGCCTCATAGACGATCGGGCCGTAGACCGGGCCGGGGTAGAAGGCCGGCGCGCCCTCGCGCAAGGCGTAGCCTGGCGGGCAGTTCGGGTTGTCGTTGGCGGCTGAGGCGCCGATGGCCGCCCCGGTGAGGCCGCCCACGCCGGCGCCGATCACGGCGCCCGCGCCGCGGTCATGCGGACCGGCGATGCCGGCGCCGATGACGGCGCCGAAGATGCCGCCGATCACCGCGCCGGCGGCCGTGCCGTTCTGGTGCGCGGCGATGCAGTTCTCGGCCGCCCAGCGTTCGGCGGCGTAGCTGTAGCGCTGGTCTTCCTCGCGGGCCTGCGGGGAGTTGTCTTCCGACGCGTCTCTGGCCTCGTAGCCGGGCGGCGGCTGCACGCTGTCGGGACCCCGATAGGGACCCCCGTCGGGGCCGCGGTCGTACGGCGGCGGGGGCGGATAGCCCTGGGCGAGGGCCGGCGCGACGGCTGTCGCCGTCACCGCCGCGACGCCAAAGGCGAGCGCCGTCTTGAGAATTCCACTGCGAACCATGACGATGATCTCCACCTCGCCCGCCCCCGGGTCCGGCGGGCCTACGCGGCCCAGCCTGAACGGGGCCTGAACCCAGGGCTTTACGGGCGCTTAGGAGATTGCAACCCGGGCCGGCGCGAGCGGCAGTCCGGGCGTCTCGGCGCGCAGGCGGAAGATGGTCCCGCAGTCCGGCTTCGGACCGCCGTCGGAACCGGTGACCACATAGAGATCGCGCAAGTCCTCTCCGCCGAAACAGAGGCTGGTCACCATCGGCAGCGGAACGGCGATGTCTCGGCGGTGCGACCCGTCAGCGCTGAACACCGCGACCCGTCCGCCGCGCGCGTCGGCGACCCAGACCGAGCCGTCGGCGGCGACCTTCAGCCCGTCGGGCGTCGAGCCCTCGCCCAGCGATGCAAAGAGGCGCCACGGGCCGACCGTCCCGTCGGCCGCGACGTCATAGACGCGCACGCCGGCGCGCGAATCCGAATGGTAGAGCCGGGCCCCGTCCGGCGAGAACCCCAGCCCATTGGTCAGCATCACGCCGTCGGAAAGGGTTTCCGTCGAGCCGTCCAGATTGATCCGGTGCAGATGGCCGGGCTTCGGCGCATCGCCGCCGAAAACGCGGAACGCCAGCGAGCCGAGGTAGATCCGGCCCTCCTGGTCGGTCGTGAGGTCGTTGAAGCCGATGGCCCCCTCCGACGCATCGGCCGGCGTGAGCAGCACCTTGCCCTCGCCCTCGCCGAGCGGGGCGTAGGAGATGTCGCGCCCACTGACCACGAGACCGCCGGCGGCGTGCAGCGCCATGCCGCCGACGCCGCGCCGGCGCGGCACCACGTTCGTCACCTGGTCGTCGCGGCCCAGCAGGTTCACCCCGCCGTTGGCCACATCGCTGAAGTAGAGCCCCTGGGCCGGGTCCCAGACCGGCCCCTCGATCAGGCCATAGCCGCTGACGACCTCTTGCATGGCGTTCCTCCGCTGACGGCGGTCCACCCTAGGCGGGCTTGGCGTCCGGCGCGAGGGCGGTCACGGCGGCGTCCACGGTCTCGAAGAGGTGGTCCTCGCCGACCAAATCGATCACGCCCAGCCGCCGCAGCGCATGCCGCGCCTCGGCCGCCTCGAGGCGGGCGATGGCGAAGGCGCAGCCTGCCTCGTGGCAGCGTCGCACGACCGTCTTCACCGCCTGCGCGGCGGTGTAGTCGACGTCGATGACGCCCGTCGCTTCGAGCACGATGAGCTTGGTGGTCTTGTCGAGCGCCTGGACGATCACCGCCGAGAAGGCGGCGGCGTTGAAGAAGGTGAGCGGCGCGGCGAATCCGACGACCTCGACGTCCTTCAAGGTCTCGCCGGTGTGGTGCGGCGTGGTCGGCCACCAGACGGTCGTGCCGGGCACGCGATGCAGCCGGTAGCTGCGCGGGTGGACGCTGGACCACATCCCGTTCAACAGCGAGAGCACGATCCCAGCGCCCGCACCGATCTGGATGGGCAGCACCACGATCGCGGCCGTTGTGGCCAGGATGAGCAGGAACTCGGCCGGGCTGGCGCGAAGCACGTCGCGCATCGTCCTCAGCCGCACGAGGCGGGCGGCGACAAACAGTAAGACCCCGGCCAGCGCCGCGCGCGGGACATGCGTCAAGAGCCCGGCGGCGAAAACGAGCAGGACGCCGACCACCGCGACGGCGACCAGGCTGGCGATCTGCGAGCGGCCGCCGCTCTCGGCGACGACGCCCGTGCGCGGCGGGCTGGCGTTGACCGGAAAGCCGCCGAAAAGGCCCGCCGCGAGGTTGGCGAACCCGAGACCGACGTAGTCGCCGCTGACGTCGGGCGGCTGGTCGGCGTCCGAGGGGAAGGCGCGGCTGACCGCTCCGGTCTGCACCATCGCCACCAACGCCACCAGCAGCGCCAGCGGCGCGAGCCCGAGCCCCTGGGCCAGCGTCGCCGCAGGGAGGGCGACAGCCGGAAAGCCGCCGCGGATCGCCCCCAGCACCGCGACGCCATGCGCCTCCAGACCGAGGCCGGAGACGGCCAGAGTCGCCACCACCATGCCGATGAGCGCGGCGGGCAGGCGCGGGCTCAGCAGATGGCCGACCGCCGTCGCCCCGCCGACGCCGACGGCGATCGCCAGCGCGTAGAGATTGACGTGCGGCGCCGCCTGGACCAGCGCGAGAAGCTGGCGTGGCAACGGGCCTTCGACGCCGGCGACGCCGAGCGCGCCGGGCGCCTGCGAGGCGATGATATGCAGCGCCACACCGGCGAGGAAGCCGGTCGTCACCGGCGTCGACAGCAGGTCGGCGATCCAGCCCATGCGCGCGAAGCCGGCCGCGGCCACGATCACCCCGACCATGATCGCCAGCAGGGTTGCGAGCGCGACGTAGGCCGGCGAGCCGGCGACTGCGGCCACCGCCAGGGTGGCGGCGAAGATCGGGGCGATGGTCGAGTCGGCGCCCACCGACATGAAGCGGTTCACGCCGAAGACGAAGAAGGCGCAGGCCGCAGCGATGAAGGCGAAGAAGCCCGCCTGGGGCGGCAGGCCGGCCAGCCGGGCCGTCGCCATCTGTTCGGGGATGACGATTGCGGCCAGCGTCAGCCCAGCAAGGAGATCGCGCGGCAGCGAGGCCGGCGCATAGCCCGCGAGCGAACGAAACAGCGGCCAATCCGGCCGGAGCATCCCTGGCATGCGCCCTCCTCCCCGCGCCGCCAGACTACGCCGGGATGCGCCGCCGCGTCACCAAAACGATCCGTAGACGGTCGGTTGTCAGCCGGTGGGATCGCCGCGGTCATGCACGAACGTCACAACCACGCCCGGCTTGACCGCATGCGCGAGGAGGATCGCGTCCCAGTTCGTCAGCCGCACGCAGCCGTGGCTGGCGGTCTTGCCGATGTGATCCGGATCCGGCGTGCCGTGGATGCCGTAGCCGGGCGCGTTGAGCTTGATCCACACCAGGCCGACCGGGTTGTTCGGCCCAGGCTGGATGACGAGGACGCCGTGCGAGCGCGGCCCCCAGCTGAGCTTGCGCGGGTCGTAGGTGTAGCGCGGGTTGAACGTCGGCCAGACGACCTTGTGGACGCCGGAGGGCGACGGCCGCTCACGGGAGCCGACGGTGGCGGGGAAGCTGGCGATGAGTGCGTCGTCGGCGTCATAGGCGCGGACGGTGGCGTCGGCCTTGTCGACCTCGATGTGATCGACCGCAGCGAGCGGCGGAACCCACGGCTGCATCACGACGAGCTGGGTCCCCGCCTTGCCGAAGTCGGCGCCCGGGTTCAACGCCAGGAGCAGCGCCTCAGACATCTGGAAGCGCTCGGCCAGCATCTCGCTGGGACGGACGTAGCCTGGCGTTGGCAGCTTCGAAAGCGCGACGAAGTCCTCGCCGACGTCCCGATAATAGGGGCCGGCGGCGTCCTGCGCGGTGGTCGTGTAAATGGCGGCGATCGGATGCGCCGCCTGACCGTTCAGAGCGCGCCAGACCGGCGCCGTCAGACGCCCGTCCTCCGGCAGGTTCTGCATCTGCTCGAACGCCTTGATCGCGCGTCTGAGGTTGGAGCCGGCGACGCCGTCGACCGGCCCAGGCGACGCATGCGCCCGCGCCAGCAGCACCTCGGCCTTGATCAGCGAAGCATCCGGCTGGGCGTGCGCGGTCGGCCGCGCGACGGCCGCCTCGGCCGGCGGACCGGCGGCGTTGATCGCCTTGGCGCGGGCGACGAGGGCCGCGTCGAACGCGCCGGCGGCCCCGGCAGCGCCAAGCGCGGCGACCGCGGCGAGGCCGGCAGCGGCGCGCCGCGCCCACTCAAAACCACAGCGTGAAAGAGGCCCAGCCATCAAAGGGATAAGGCCACTCGGCCGGTTCGTGTTCCCATTCGCGGATCGGCGCGCGGGCTCGCCCGACCCGGCGCGATCTGCGATAGCTGCGGCATCGAGCGGGGCGGGCAAAGCTGAGGATGGCGACAGGTCAGGACGCCGATCGACGCGCAGGGCTCGCGCCGCTTTCGCGGCGGCTGGGCGGCTTCTGGTCGCTGGGCGGGCGTCTGGCGGGGTTCAGCGCGCTGCGTCCGTGGCCGGTCGTCGTGGTCGCGCTCGTGCTTGGTGTGGCCGCCGCGGGCTACGCAGCGACGCACTTCGCCATGAGCACCGACACCAACAAACTGGTGGCGGACGACCTGCCGTTCCGCGAACGACAGGCGGCGTTCGATAAGGTCTTCCCGACGCAGGGCCAGACCGTCGTGGTCATCGACGCGGCGACGCCGGAGCTGGCCGAGTCGAGCGCCGAGGCGCTCAGCCAGCGCCTGAAAGGCCAGCCCGGTGTGTTCCCTCAGGTGATGCGCCCGGACGGCGGCGACTTCTGGCGCAGAGAGGGCCTGCTCTATCTGCCGGCCGAGACGGTGAAGACCGACATGTCGCAGCTGATCGCGGCCGAGCCGGTGCTGGGCGGGCTCGCTGCGGACCCGAGCCTCCGCGGCGTCGGGGCGACGCTGTCGAACATCGCGGCGGGCGTCAGCGCCGGGCAGGCGCGGCTCGAGCAGCTCGACGCACCGGCGAGCGGGCTCGGCCAGGCGCTCGGCGGCCTCGAGAGCGACCGGCCGGCCTTCTTCTCCTGGCGTGCGCTGGTCAGCGGCGGCCGGGCGGACCCGCGCGAGCTCCGCAAGCTGATCCTGGTCAACCCGAGGCTCGACTTCGGCAAGCTGGAGCCGGGCGCCGAGGCCTCGGCCGCCATTCGCGCGACGGCGGCCGAGCTCAATCTGGACGCCGCGCACGGGGTGCGCGTGCGCCTGACCGGCCCCGTTCCGCTCGAGGACGAGGAATTCGCCACCCTGACCGAGCGCGTGGCGCTGATCGCCACGCTGGCGTTCCTCGCTATCCTGACCATGCTCTGGTTCGCCGTCCGATCGCCGAAGACGATGGCGGCGATCCTTTTGACCACCTGCGTCGGCCTCGCCTGGGCGATGGGCTTTGGCCTCTTCGTCTTTCACCGCTTCAACGTGATCTCGGTCGCCTTCATTCCGCTGTTCGTCGGCCTGGGCATCGACTTCGGCATCCAGTTCAGCGTGCGCTTCCGCACCGAGCAGCGGCAGGGGCGCGAAGTCCCCGACGCGCTCGTCAACGCCGGCCGCGGCATGGGCCAATCGCTGATGCTGGCCGCCGCAGCCATCTCGGCCGGCTTTCTCGCCTTCCTGCCGACCGCCTACATCGGCGTCTCGCAGCTGGGCGCCATCGCCGGCTTCGGGCTGATCTTCGCGCTGCTCCTGAACCTCTCGCTGCTGCCGGCGCTGTTGCGGCTGTTCAAGCCGGCGCCGCCGACGGCGAGCCCGACCCCGATGTCGATCCACCGCCTCGACCGCTTCATGCTCGGGCGCCGGCGGCTGGTGGTGGGGACCGGCGTCGCCGCCGCCATCGCCTCGGCCTGCCTCATCCCGCTGCTGCACTTCGACTTCAACCCGATCCACTTGCGGAGCCCGCGCGTCGAGTCGGTGTCGACCCTGTTCGACCTGATGCGCGAGCCGGCCAACTCGCCCAACACGCTGGAGCTGATCGAGCCGTCGCTGGCGCAGGCCGACGCGGTGGGCGCGCGCGTCGCCCGCATCCCGGAGGTCGACAGCGTCCGCACGCTGACCACTTTCGTACCCGCCGACCAGCCGGCCAAGCTGGCGGCGATCGGCGATGCGTCGAACCTCGTCGGCCTCGCCCTCGATCCGGTGGCGACGGCGCCGCCCCCCAGCGACGATGAGGTGAAGGCGAGTCTCGCAAAGGCCTCGGCGGATCTGCGCGCGGCCGCCGGCGCAACGATCTCGCCAGCGGCCGATCACGTGCGCGCGCTGGCCGCTTCGCTCGACCGGCTCGCGCTCGGCCCGCCGGCGCTGCGCGCCCGGGCGACCGCGATGCTGGTGCCCGGCCTGCAGACGCTGCTCGCCCAGACGCGAGACTCCCTCAAGCCCCAGCCGGTCACGCTCGAGAGCCTGCCGCCCGAGGTTCGCGTTCAGTGGCTCGCGCCGGACGGCCGCGCGCGGCTGTCTATCGTGCCGAAGGGCGACACCAACCAGAACGCGGTGCTGGCGGAGTTCATCCTAGCGGTCAGAGCGGTGCAGCCGAACGTGACCGGCGCCCCGATCGCCATCTACGCCGGCGGATCGACCGTGGTCGGCGCGTTCGTCGAGGCCGGCGTGCTCTCGTTCGCGGCGATCACGCTCCTGCTTTTCGCCATCCTGCGGCGCGTCCGCGACGTCGCGATCACCATGGCCCCGATCGTGCTCACCGGTCTCTTGACGCTGGCCAGCTGCGTCCTCATCGGCCAGCCGCTCAACTTCGCCAATATCATCGCGCTGCCGCTCCTATTCGGGATCGGCGTCGCCTTCCACATCTACTTCGTCATGGCCTGGCGGTCAGGCGGCGAGCACCTCCTGGAATCGAGCCTGACGCGCGCCGTCTTCTTCAGTGCACTGACGACGGCGACCGGCTTTGGCAGCCTCTGGGCGTCGAGCCATCCTGGCACGGCCAGCATGGGCAAGCTTCTGATGATCTCGCTGATCTGGACACTGGCGTCCGCCCTGCTGTTCCAGCCGGCGCTGATGGGTCCGCCGCCGCGCGACCTGGCGCCGCCGCCGAGCTAGCGGAGCAGCTTCTCCGTCTCGGCGTCCATGTGCGCGGCCAGCGCATGCGCGCCGCCCGCGGCCCACACCGGCGCGAACTCCGTCCGCTCGGTCGTCAGCTCACTGACCGATCCGTTGAACAGCACGTCGACCACCCTCCACGCCACGCCCGCGCGGTGCATGCGGTAGATCACCAGCGCGCCGGAGGACGGCGCGGCGCCGATGTGGACCTGCACCAGCTTGTCGGCCCCGCGCATGGCGACTTCGGGCGCGATGACGAACTGGGTTCCAGGCCCGGAGAAATTCTTCGCATAGTTGGCGGCGACCAGCCGCTTGAATGCGGCGGCCAGCATCGTCCGGTCGGTCGCGTGCACGCCGCTCCACGCCGGACCGACCGCGAAACCGGTCATCGCCGGGATGTCGAAGGCCGCCCCAACCGCTGGCGTCAGCGCCTTCGCCCGCGCGGCGGCCGACGGCAGCGTCGCCGCGTGCGTGAGCGCGGTGTCGAAGCGCGCGATCTGGGCCGCGGCGGGGTCGGACGGCTGGGCCGCGACGGCGGGACCAGCGGCGGCCACCACGGCCAGGGCGGCGGCGGCATGAGCGAGCGGGAGAGATGCGGCCATGGGCGGCTTTCATGCGGTTCGCGGTCGGCGCCAGCATACCGATCACACGCGGGGCGTCGATGCGCCCCTACCATCGACCCTCCAGCTTGCGCCGCGCCCGGTTGCCCTTGTTGACGTTGATCCAATGCCGCCGGTGCGCCTCGCGGGCCAGATGGTCCTCGCGCCGCTCCTGCATGGCGAGCTCGCGGCCGAGCTTGACGAAGCTCTTCCAACGGCCGGGATCGAGGACGCCGGTCTCGAGCGCCGCGCGCACCGCGCAGCCCGGCTCGCGCTCGTGGGCGCAGTCGTTGAAGCGGCACTGGCCAGCGAGCGCCTCGATGTCGGCGAAGGTCGCGTCGAGCCCAGCCTCGGCGTCGAGCAGGCCAAGCTCGCGCATGCCCGGCGTGTCGAGGATGAGCGCGCCGGACGGCAGCCGGATCAGTTCGCGGTGGGAGGTCGTGTGGCGCCCACGCGCGTCGTCCTCGCGGATGGCGCCGGTGTCCATCAGGTCCTCGCCGGCCAGCGCGTTGACCAGCGTCGACTTGCCGACGCCGGACGAGCCGACCAGGACGCCGGTCTGGCGCGCCGGCAGGGCGGCGGCGAGCGCCTCCATCCCCTGGCCGGTTACCGCCGAGACGGGGATCACCGCCGCGCCGATGGCGACCGCTTCGGCCTCCTCGATGAGGGGCTCGGGATCGGGGCAGAGGTCGGCCTTGGTCAGCACCACGACCGGCTGCGCGCCGCTCTGCCAGGCGCTGGCCAGATAGCGCTCGAGCCGCCGGGCGTTGAAGTCGGCGTTCAGCGAGGCGACCAGGAAGGCCACGTCGGCGTTGGCGGCGACGACCTGGGTGGTCTGCACCGTGTTCGCCGCCTTGCGCAGGAAGGCGGTGCGGCGCGGCATCAGCGCGTGGATGGTCGCAGCGCCCTCCTCAGGACGCGCCGAGAGCGCGACCCAGTCGCCGACGACCGGATGGCCGCCTTCGTCCGCCTCGTGCTCCAGCCGGCCGGACAGGCGCGCGGAGAGCTCGCCCATGTCGGTCACGGCCGTACAGAGGCCCCGCTGCTGAACGGTCACCCGCCCGGCGATGAGGCCGTGCGCCGCGTGCGGCGCGAATGCGTCCCGGAGCGCATCGCTCCAGCCATAGTCTTCGATCAACGAAATGGTCCTTCGAGAGTTCGGTTCAGCTTTCGCCGCCGACTTCGAAGGGGCCGCCCAGGTCCCTAGCCGGCGACGCCTTGGAGGGCGGCGCGATCAAGATCAGCCATGGCGAAACCCTCCTTTCCGAATGAGCGTTCGAGGGAGCGCGGAGCGTAGGCGCGTCGGCGCTCGGGGTCAAACGCCCCGTCAGCGGGCGCTCCTGAGCGGACCGAACAGCGTCACAACCGCTGTCGCGGCGACGCCTGCAGCGAGGATCCACAAGGTCGGGCGCGCGCCGAGCGAGGCCACCAGGACGCCGCCGACCGCCAGCGAGACCGGGTTCAGGCCCCAGGCCAGCAGGCGAAAGACGCTGTTCACGCGCCCCTGCATCTCGGCCGGGATGAGCGAGAGGCGATAGCTGACCGTCGTCACGTCGGCGATGCCGGAGATGGCCGGCATGACCGCCCAGGTGAGGCCAAGCACGATCAGGTTCGGCGCGGCGGCCATCGCCATCATGGCAAAGCCCCAGATGACCACGGCGCCCGTCATGATCCAGCCGACCGGGATGCGCGGGCGAAGCCACGGTGCGGCGATGGTGGCGGCGAGCCCGCCGAGGCCGGCGGCCGAGAACATCACCCCGATCGCCGCCGGCGCGGCGTGGAAGCTCTGCCGCGCCAGGACGATCATCGCCAGCACCACCGGCGAGAAGAAGATGTTGAGCGCCATCGCCCGTCCGGCCATGCCCCGCACCAACCGATGGCGGAGGAGCCAGCCGAGCCCGTCGCGGATCTCGGCCGCCAGATGCTTGGGCGCGCTGCGCTCGGCGCGGATCGGCGTGCGGATGCCGCCGAGCAGGACGACCGAGACGCCGAGCATCGCAGCCTGCACGGCGTACGCCATCATGGCGCCGATGATGGTGGTGCGGCCGAGCCCGGTCAGCACGCCGCCCAGAACCGGACCGCCGTTGGCGCCCACCCACTCGACGACGCCATTCACCGAAAGGGCGCGCGGCAGGTCTTCCTGCCCGACCAGGCGGGTGATCCCGCTGATCTCGGCGATGTTGTAGAAGACGAACGCCGCGCCAGTGATCAGCGCCACGCCATACAGCTGCGCCATCGAGAGCACGCCGAGCGCCCAGGCGGCCGGCAGCGATGCGAAGGCCAGCGTGCGGACGGCGTCGCAGGCCATCATCACCCGCCGCGCGTCCCAGCGGTCGACCAGCGCACCGGCCGGCAGGCCGAGGATGAGGTAGGGCAGCCCTTGCGCGGCGGCGACCAGCCCGACCTGCGCCGGCGAGCCGGTCAGCGCCAGCACGAGCAGCGGCAGAACGATGCCCTCGATCTCCCGCCCGGTGATCGAAACCCCCTGGGCGGCGACGAGGAAGACGTAGTCGAGATTGCGATAGAGCGGCGCACGCTTGGGCGCGGGCGAAGCGGCGGTCATGGGAGCTGAGTCCTGATCGGACGCGCGCCCGGAGCGTGCCGGCGCGCGGGGAACCCGTCCGCGTCAGCGCGGCCGAGCGGCGTATCGGGCGATCAGGAAATCATCGGTGGGACTCTGGCCTGGCTGCCGCCCCAATCTGCGGTGAAACGCGCCCGTTCCGCAAGTTGTCAGCGCTGGTCGGCGTCCTTGTCCGCCGGATGGCCCTCCACGATGATGAGGAACACGCTGGGTTCGACCGCGCGAACGATGCCTGTGATCGAAGCCTCGCGGCGCTCCACGGGCCGCCCGCCCAGGTCCGGAAGGTCGGCCAGCAGGTTGCGCACGTAACCAGCCTTGAGCGCGAAGTTCACGTTCTGCGCCACTTCGTTGTCGTGCACGGCTCCGAACTTTGAAATCACGATGCCGACGGCGCGCCCGGCGCCGTCCATCACCGGCCCGCCGCTGTTGCCTGACTGGAGCGGGATCGACACTTGCAAGAGCCGGGCGTCGTCTTCGCGGTCGCTGGCGACGTCGAGTCCGGCAAGCGCGCTAACCTCGCCCGAGGTCATCTTGACGCTGTAGCCGAGTTCGTCCGGCGCCGGATATCCGAGCGTGAACACCCGCTCGCCGAGCACGGCCGGCCCGTCGCGGAGCGAGATGCCCGCCGGATGCACGCCCGGGTCGAAGATCGGCTTCAGAATCGCGACGTCGTTGGCAGGATCGCTGACGATCACCTCGGCCGTCCCGACCGACTGGCCGTTCTGCGCCAAGGCGATCTTCTCCGCGCCCTCGACGACGTGCGCCGCCGTGATGAGGTAGCCCTTCGGCCCGAGCCAGGCGGTGCCGCTATAGACCTGCGGCTCGGACGCTGGCGCTTGGCGCGATGGCGCGGCCGAGCATACGGCGGCCCGCTCCCCATCGGCCACGCTGCCGGAGGCGATGGGCTGAACGTTAGGCTGCTCCGGCGAACGCCAGGTGCTGACCAGCGTGTGCCACGCATCGTAGTAGTCCGTCGCCAGAATCACGAACAGGCCGCGGGTGCAGTCGATCGAAATCGCCGAGTAGCTGGTGGAGTAGGTCACGGCTGCATTCACCGGCATCGGCGCCGCTGCGGTGGTCTTCGCGATGAACGTCACGACCTTCGGGTCGGCGGCGTATCGCAGCGAGTTCATGTCGATGTAGTTGCTGGCGTTCCCTGCGGCCGATGTGCCGATGAGCCGCCACTGCCCGGGCGTCGACGGGCCGATCGGAACCGTCGGCGCGGCGGGGGGCTCTGTCGGCGGCAGCGAGCGAGGCGTGGCCGCCCCGGTGCAGACCCGGTTGCGCACGAGTTCGGCGTCACTACCCGCTGCGATGGGCCCAAAGCGCCAAACCGCCGGGTTGAACGACTGGCTCGAGACGGTCACGCCGTGATCGTCGATGAACCCGAGCGCCGCGACCGTCATCGCGTTCCGAGTGCAGTCCGTGACCTGCTGGTAGATCGCGAAGCGATAGGTCTTGCCGGTCTGCGCGTCGGTCTGGTCGATCGCGTAACTCACGCGGACCCAGCTGGTTACGCGGGCGCCGTCGCGCGTGACGTTGGAGGAATCGATCGGTACCGGCGAACCGTTTCCGTCCACGCCGAGCGGCGTCCAGCTTTGTGCAAATGCCGGCATGGCCGCCGCCAGAGTCGCGGCCGCGACCGCCCCAACCACCCACCGCATGGCTCACCCCCGAGACAAATCGGGAACAATCGAGCCGTGAGCGCCCCGCGAGTCAAGGCGTGTTCAGCCGCCGGTTGCACGGCGGGCTTGGTGTCAGTGCAGCTAGCTGACCCGGGTCGCCGTGCCGCCCATGGGGCCGGCGACGGTGAGGGAGGTCGCGGGGCCGGCGGCGGGGAGGTCGAAGGTGAAGCGGGCGTCGAAGGAGGGGTTGAAGAACTCGGCCGGCCCGCAGGCGAGGAGGCGAAGGCGCGGGGCGTCGGGCGGGCGGCAGATGAGGCCCGCATCGTCCACCTCGATCAGGCACTCGACGCCGGGCGCGAAGGCGTAGCGGCCGGGAAGGCGCGCGAGGACGGCC
>DATGKF010000084.1:0-9356 GCA_035294785.1 Caulobacteraceae bacterium
AGCGCCAGCATCGCGCCAAAGAGGACCGTGGGCGCCAACACAAGGATGATCAGGTCGTGACCGCGGGCGGCGAACTCGCGCATCTTCATCCGCCCGTCGAGGACGACGCCGGACTGCTCGTCCACCGCGTCGCCGAACGGCCGATCCACCGCGGCGACCTGGGCGGCTGTCGGCATCGGCGGCAGCGCCGCCAACGCGGCGTGCGCCTGTCCGACCGCGGCGCGGGCCTTCGGGTCGATCACCTCTTCCCAGACGCCCTCGACGTCGTCGCTCAGCCGCGCGGCGCGCTCGGAATAGGCTTCGCGCGCCGCCGCCGGCGCGCCCGACCCGGGCGGGGCCAGCGTTTTCAGCTCGAGCTGGGCCGTGCGCATATCGTCGAGCGCCGACACCTGGCGCTCGTCGAACCGGTCGCGGTGGTCGGCGTACGCCCGGTACTGATTTGCCCCATACAGACCCGCCGCCAGACTGAGCGAAAGGATCGCGGCGCAGCTGAAGAGCAGCTGAGCCGTGATCGGAATGCGGTTGACCATGCGATGGGCGCGCGGCGCCGGCAGCATGCGCTCGATCACCGGCGACTTGCGCACGAGGCGGTTGAAGATCACCGCGCCGACATGCACGCCGATCAGGGCGATGAGGGCGAGGCCGGTCACTCCGTGCGCCAGCTTGAGCGCCGGCCAGGCCTCGGCGGGGACGGCGACGATCTGCGGCAGGGTGGCCAGTCCAAACAGGGAGACGGCGTCGCCCCTGGCCCAGGTGGAGGCAACCCCCACCACCGGCTGAGCGAGCAAGAGCAGCATCAGCGCGCCGTGAACGGCGGCCGAGCCAAAGCGCTGCCAACGCGGCCAGCCCTCGGCGAACGGCGGCCGGCGGAGCCATGCGCCCGCAGCCACCCGCGTCAGCACCAGGAGCCAGATCAGGACGCCCACGGATCTGTGCGCGTCCAGGACGAACTGGGAGAACTGCACCGATTGCAGCTGGCTGAGCACGGCGACGAGCGTCAGCTGCAGGCCGACCGCCAGAGCCAGGCCCCAGTGCAGAAGCTGCAAGCCGCGCGGATAGCGTTCGCCGGCGCCGGTCTCGGTCGAGAGGGAGATGCTGCTCACCGGGCGGCCCCGGTCAGCGCCTGTGGCCTGCCTGTCGCGAGGATGGACGCGGCGTGTCGATGGTCGAGCAAGTCCGGTACCGCCGCGCGCTGGTCTCGAGACGGTGTGGAATAGGCCAGTCTGGCAAATGCTCGGTTAACGATGCCGATGGGCGGCCGCGTCACCCCATGACGGCGGACGCGCTAGCCGGGCTGGAACTTCGGGTCGCCGGTCCGCCAAAGGATGAAGGCGAACTCGTCGGCCAGTTCGTGGTCGCGCTGGCCGCGGGTCGAGCCGATGCCATGGCCGGCGTCGGTCTCGACGCGCAGGATGATCGGATTCTTAGACGAATTCGCCGCCTGCAGGCGGGCAGTCATCTTGGTGGGCTCCCATGACGAGACGCGCGGGTCGTTCAGGCCTGTGGTCAGCAGCACCGAAGGATAGGCGACGCCGTCCTTGACGTGCTGGTAGGCGTCCATTTCGAACAGCGCCTTGAAGTCGGATTCCACGGTCACGGTGCCGAACTCGGGGATGTTCGGCGGCCCGTTGGGCGAGAACTCGGCGCGCAGGGCGTTCGAGGAGCCGACCGCGTCGATAACCACCGCCGCAAGATCCGGCCGCTCGGTCATGAACCGCCCGACCGTGATGCCGCCGGCCGAGCCGCCGATGATGGCGAGCTTGGGCTTGGAGGTGTAGCGCTCGGCGATCAGGTGTTCGGCGGCCGCGATCATGTCGCGCCAGGTGTTGGGCTTGGTCGCCTTCTTGCCGGCCAAGTGCCAGTCCTCGCCGAGCTCGCCGCCGCCGCGCACGTGGGCGGTCGCGTAGACGCCGCCGAGGTCGAGGAACGGCAGGTAACGGACGAGGAAGGCCGGGTCCTCGGTGATGCCGTAGGCGCCGTAGGCGTCGAGCAGCAGCGGCGCCGAGCCGTCGCGCGCCAGCCCCTTTCGGTAGACGATGGAGAGCGGGACCTTCACGCCGTCGGCGGCGGTGCAGAACGTCTCTTCCGAAGTGTAGGGCGAAACGTCGACGGGCGGCTTGGGGGCGAGGTCGGTCGGCGTCACGCGCCCGTCAGGATCGACGCGGAACACCGTCGCTGGCGTCACCCAGCCCTCGAGCTCGAACCAGCAGCCGTCGTGCAGCGTGTCGGCGAAGACCCCGCCGATGGCGCCGGCGAAGGGCATGGCGATCGTTGTCACCGTCCCGTCCAGGCCCAGCCGGCGGATGCCGCCGAGACCGGCGTTCAAGTCGGTAATGTAGATGGCGTCGCGCGCCGCGGCGATGCCGCGGATGACCGAGGCCGACTCCGGGACGACAAGCGTGGCGTCGGCGACGTTGGGCCTTGCCGCCGTCGTTTTCAGCACCTTGTAGCGCGAGGCGCCATCGTGGCTCATGAGGAAGATGTGGTCGCGATGCACGGCAAGGCCGGTCACCTTGTCGGCTGGCGCGCAGACCTGGCGCCAGGTCGGCTTTCCGGCGATCGTCGCCGCCGCGCTGGCGGCGTAGGCGGTGATCTCGTTCTGGACGCCTGAGATGAGCAGGCCGACCGCGATGTCCGACCCGGGCGTCAGGCCGACGATCGGGAAGTCGATGTCGCTGATCTCGAGGCCCTGGCTCACGTCCTTGGCGAACACCCTCACGTCGCTCGCCGGATCGGTGTGCAGCCTGTGGAACCAGGCGCCGCTGAGCTTGAACTTGTCGAGGCTGTCGGGCGGCGTCTGCTGCAGGCGGTTGTAGAAGAAGCCGGTCCCGTCGTCGGTCCAGCTGGGCGAGCCGTCCTCGGTGCGGTCGATGGTCTCCGGCAGGAATTCGCCGGTCTCGGTGACCATGACGTGGGCGACCGACGCCTCCGACCCGCCGGGCGAAATGCCGAGGACGACGTGCCGGCCGTCCGGCGAGGCGGCCCACCAGTCCAGCGACGCGTGGCTGCCGGCGGGGGCGAACCGGTCCGGATCGAGCAGCAACCTGTCGGCGCCGGTAAGGCCGTTGCGCACATAGAGCTTGAAGGTGTCGGCGCCCGCCGGGCGGAGCTCGGTGAAGACGTGCTCGCCGGCGAGTTGCGCGCCGCCGAGGACGACGTTGACGCCGCTGTTGTGGTTGATGGCGTCGAACAGCTTGTCGCGGTTCGGGATCGCGCCGAGGAGCTTGCGCGCACAAGCGTTCTCGGCCAGCGCGTAGTCCTTCCATTCCGGCCCTTCCGCCTCCATCCAGCGGTAGGGGTCGACGACGTCCTGACCCCAGAGGTGGTCGACGACAGGCCGGACCGGCGCGACCGGCGGGCCGCCCGCGGCCGACGTCGGCGTTTGCGCGAAGACGGCGCCGGGCGCGGCGGTCAGGCCGGCGAGCGCGGCCGACGACGCCAGCAGAGCGCGGCGGTCGATGGTGTGAGACAAGGCTCGGAAACCTCCCAGAAGATCGGGCGCGTGGCCGTTCCGGCGCTCGCGCGACATGGCCTTCTGCCTCGCGCCGGGTGGGCGGAAAGTCAATGCGAGCAAGCGATCTGCGCTCGCCGCGCGCGAGCCGGCGATGCTAAGCTGCAACAACAGCGGAAAAACAAAACGCCGGCGAAGGGACGGAACGCGGATGCAGTTCGTGCGCATGGGATCGACGGGAACGCAGGTGTCGAGGCTCTGCCTCGGCTGCATGAGCTTCGGCGGCATGGCCGACTGGACGCTGAACGAGGACGAGAGCCTGCCGATCGTGCAGAAGGCGGTCGAAGCCGGGATCAATTTCTTCGACACCGCTGACATCTATTCGCGCGGCCAGAGCGAGGAGATCCTCGGCCGCTGCCTGAAGGAGCTGAAGGTGCGGCGCGACGAGACCGTCGTCGCCACCAAGGTGTTCAACCCCATGGGCCGCGGGCCGAACCGCGGCGGCCTTTCGCGCAAGCACATCCTGCAGTCGATCGACGACAGCCTGGTGCGGCTGGGGATGGACTACGTGGACCTCTACCAGATCCACCGGTTCGACTTTCACACGCCCATCGAAGAGACGATCGAGGCGCTGGACGACGTGGTGAAGCAGGGCAAGGCGCTGCACATCGGCGCGAGCTCGATGTTCGCCTACCAGTTCTCCAAGTACCTGCATCGCGCCGACGAGACGGGGCGCACGCGCTTCGCCATGATGCAGAACCACTACAACCTGCTCTATCGCGAGGAAGAGCGGGAGATGAACCCGCTGTGCCTCGAGGAAGGCGTCGGCCTGATCCCCTGGAGCCCGCTGGCCGGCGGCGTCCTGGCCGGGAACCGCGAGGCGGGCACCACCCGCTCGAAGTCGAACATGGGCGGCGGCCGCTACAATAGGCCGGCGGACCAGGCGGTGCTGGACGCAGTCAAGGCGGTCGCGGCCAAGCGCGGCGAGGCGCCGGCTCAGGTGGCCATCGCCTGGCTGCTCTCCAAGCCCGCCGTCACCGCGCCGATCGTCGGGGCGACGCGGGCCGAGCAGCTGGACGAGCCGCTGAAGGCCGTCGATGCCCCCCTCGGCGCCGACGAGGTCGCGGCGCTGGAAGCGCCCTACGAGGCGCAGGCGGTGATCGGAGCGCTCCGCGCCGAGGACATGCCAATGCGGGAAATCCGCGCCGCCTCGCAGCCGCGTCCGGTCAGCGCCTGACGTGGACGTCATCCTGCTCGGCACCGGCTCTCCGATCCCGAGCGCCACGCGCGCCGGCCCGGCGAGCCTGGTGCGAGCCGGGAACGCGAACATCCTGATCGACTGCGGGCGCGGCGTCGTCATGCGGCTCACGGGCGCCGGGGTTCCGCCCCCGGCGCTAACGGCGGTGTTGATCACGCACATGCACTCCGACCACATCAGCGACCTGAACGACGTGATCACCACCCATTGGGTGATGCCGGCGCAGCCGGCGCCGCTGCGCGTCTTTGGACCGAAAGGGTTGCAGGCGACCGTCGACGCCGTGCTCGCGATGCTGGCGCTGGACGTGAAGTACCGCATCGACCACCACGCCGACCTGAACGAGCCGCCGAAGGTGGACGTGACCGAGCTCGAACCCGGCGAGGCCTTCGATCTCGGCGACGTGCACGTCACCGCCTTCGCGACCGACCACGCGCCGGTCGCGCCGACGCTGGGCTTCCGCATCGAGCACGACGGCAAGGTGGCGGCGCTGGCCGGCGACACCGTCCCCTGCGAAGGGCTCGACGCGCTCTGCAAGGGCGCGGACGTCTATGTGCAGACGGTGATCCGCGCCGACCTCGTGCGCCGCGTGCCGAGCCAGCGGCTGCAGGACATCCTCGACTATCACTCGACCGTCGAGCAGGCGGCGGAGACGGCGGCCCGCGCCGGCGTGAAGACGCTGATGCTGACCCACTACGTGCCGGCGCTTATGCCCGGGCAGGAGGGCGAGTGGCGCGCGCTGGCCGAGCCGCTGTTCGCCGGCCAGATCGTGCTGGGCGACGACCTCACCTCGGTCAGCGTGTGACGGGCGGGATCGCCGAGCGCTTCCGCGCCCGCTACGGCGCCCAGCCCCGGCTCTTCCAGGCGCCAGGGCGGATCAACATCATCGGCGAGCACGTCGACTACAACGGCGGCCTGGTGCTGCCGGCGGCGATCGACCGTCGGACCCTGGTGGCGGCGGCGGCGAACGGGACGCGGGCGTTGCGCGTGGTCGCCGGCGCCGTCGACGACGAGGCGGAGGCCGATCTCGATGCGCTGCAGCCGCGCCGCGACTGGATGGACTATGTGGCCGGCGTCGCGGCGGTGCTGATCGCCGCCGGAGTCGACGTCCCTGGCGCCGACCTCTGGATCGAGAGCGATGTGCCGATCGGCGCCGGCGTCAGCGCCTCGGCGGCGCTCGAGGTCGCGGTCTGCCGCGCGCTGCTCGCCCTGGCGGGCCGCGAAGCGGACGGCGTGCAGGTCGCCCGCTGGTGCCAAGCGGCGGAGAACGATTTCGCCGGCGCGCCCTGCGGGATCATGGACCAGTATGCGTCGGCCTGTGGGCAGGCGGACCGGGCGCTGTTGCTCGATTGCGTCACGCTGGTCGCCGAGCCGGTGGCGCTGCCCGCAGAAGCGCGTTTCATCCTGGTCGACTCCGGCGTCCGCCATGGCCACGCCGCCGGCGAATACCGCGCCCGGCGAGAAGAGTGCGAGGCCGCAGCGCGGGCGCTGGCCGTCGGCATGCTGGGCGAGGTGGCCGAATGCGCCCTCCCCGCGGCGCTGGCGCGCCTGGGTGCGCCCCTCGATCGGCGCTGCCGGCACGTGGTGAGCGAGATCGCCCGCGTGCGCCAGGCCGTGGGCGCGCTGGCGGCCGGCGACCTCGCCGCGCTCGGCGCCCTGATGAACGAGAGCCACGCCAGCCTGCGCGGCGACTTCGAGGTCAGCCTCCCGGCTGTCGACCGGCTGGTCGAGGTCGCACAAGCGGCGCCAGGCGTGCTCGGCGCGCGGATGATGGGCGGCGGCTTCGGCGGCGCGGTGCTCGCGCTGGCCACCGCCGCCGAGGCCGAACCAGCGCTGGCGGCGATCCGGCGCGGCTATCCCGACGCTCCGGACGGCTTCGTTTGCCGGATGGTCGACGGCGCGGGCGAGATCGTCGCATGAGTGGGGCGGAGCGGCGGCTGAACCTCTTGTCCGGCGACTGGGTGCTTGTCTCGCCCGACCGTGCGGTCCGTCCCTGGCAAGGCGAGGTCGCAGCACGCGCGCCGGCGCGGCCGCCCGCCCACGATCCGGCCTGTCACCTTTGCCCCGGAAACGCGCGGGCGAGCGGCGCGGTGAATCCGCGCTACGCGGGCGTCTACGTCTTCGACAACGACTTCCCGGCGCTGAACAGCGAGGCCGGCGAGCCGTCCGACGATCCGTTGCTGACCGCGGCGCCGGAGACCGGCGTCTGCCGAGTGGTTTGCTATTCGCCCGATCACGGCGAGAGCCTGGCGACCATGCCCGTCGCCGCCATCCGCGACGTGGTCGACGCCTGGGCCGGTCAGACGGACGAACTCGCCGCGCGGCCGGACATCGCCGCCGTCACCGTGTTCGAAAACAAGGGCGAGATGATGGGCGCCTCCAGCCCGCACCCGCACGGGCAGATCTGGGCGACCTCCAGCGTGCCGAACGAACTGGCGCGGGAGGACGAGCGCCAACGAGCCTATGCCGTCGAGCACGGACGGCCGCTGCTGGCCGCCTATCTGGAGCGCGAACGCGCCGCCGAGACCCGCCTCGTGTTCGCCAACGACGGCTTCGTCGTCCTGGTCCCCTATTGGGCGATCTGGCCGTTCGAGACGCTCGTCCTGCCGCGCCGCCCGGTCTCGCGACTGCCGGAGATGTCGGGCGACGAACGCGACGCGCTCGCCGAAGCCCTCGCCGTCCTGACGCGCGCCTACGACGCCCTGTTCAACGCGCCGTTCCCCTATTCGATGGGGTTCCATCAGGCGCCGGCGACGGGCGCCGATGCGGCCCATTTCGTCCTGCACGGGCACGTCTATCCGCCGCTGCTGCGCTCGGCCGCCATCCGAAAGTTTATGGTCGGCTTCGAGCTGCTCGCCATGCCGCAGCGGGACTTGACGCCGGAGGCGGCGGCGGCGCGCTTACGCCAAGCCCTCGAACGGAGCCAGGGATGAAGCTCGGCGTCTGCTACTACCCGGAACATTGGCCGCAAGAGTGGTGGGCCGACGACGCGCGGGGCATGGCCGAGATGGGCCTGAGCTGGGTGCGCATCGGCGAGTTCGCCTGGAGCCGCATCGAGCCGGAGCCGGGGCGTTTCGATTGGGCCTGGCTGGACGAGGCGGTGAAGACGCTGGGCGACGCCGGCCTTTCCATCGTCATGGGCACGCCGACCGCGACGCCGCCGAAGTGGCTGGTTGACGCGCATCCGGACATCCTCGGCTGGGACCGCGAGGGCCGGCCGCGCCGCTTCGGCTCCCGCCGCCACTATTGCTTCTCGAGCGAGACCTACCGGGCCGAATGCGCCCGCATCGTCGAGGCGCTGGCGAGCCGCTACGGGCAGAACCCCGCCGTCGGCGCCTGGCAGACCGACAACGAGTTCGGCTGCCATGACACGACGCTCAGCTATTCGCCGAACGCGGCCAAGCGCTTCCGCACCTGGCTCGGCCAGCGCTACCAGTCGATCGACGCGCTCAACCGCGCCTGGGGGACGGTGTTCTGGTCGGAAGAGTTCCGCGACTTCGACGAGATCGACCCGCCGAACCTGACCGTCACCGAAGCCAACCCGACCCACCGGCTGGACTACCAGCGCTTCGCCTCGGACGAGGTGGCGAGCTTCAACCGGGTGCAGACGGAGATCATCCGCCGCCTCTCGCCGGGGCGGGACATCACCCACAATTTCATGGCCTTCCACCCCAGCTTCGACCATTTCGCGGTGGGCGCGGATTTGGACTTCGTCAGCTGGGACTCCTACCCGCTGGGCAACCTGGAATCCTCCTGGTTCTCCGACGCCGAAACGCTGCGCTACCTGCGCCAAGGCCACCCGGACGTGCAGGCGTTCAACCACGACCTCTATCGGGCCGCGGGCCGCGGGCGCTGGTGGGTGATGGAGCAGCAGCCGGGGCCGGTGAACTGGGCGCGCTACAATCCCTCGCCGCTGCCCGGCATGGTGCGCGCCTGGACGTGGGAGGCGTTTGCGCACGGGGCCGAGACGGTCTCCTACTTCCGCTGGCGGCAGGCGACCTTCGCCCAGGAGCAAATGCACACCGGCCTTACCCGCTCGGACCGCGAGGTCGACATCGGCGGGCGCGAGGCGCGGATTGTCGCCAGCGAGCTGGCGGTGCTGGGGCCGCTCGGGCCCTGCCGCAAGGCCCCCGTGGCGCTGGTGTTCGACTACGAGGCGATGTGGCACCTGCGCATCCAGCCGCAGGGCGCGGGCTTCGCCTGGATCGTGCTGGCGCACGAGATGTACGCGGCGCTGCGGCGGATGGGCCTCGACATCGACGTCCTGCCCAAGGACGCCGACTTCACGGGATACAAGGTCATCGTCTGCCCGAGCCTGCCGATGATCGACGAGGCGGTGATCGAGCGGCTGGCGGCGTCGGGCGCGACGGTGCTGTTCGGCCCGCGCACGGGTTCGCGGACGCGAGATGGCCGCACGCCCGACGACCTGCCGCCCGGCCCGCTGCAGGCCCGGCTGCCGTTCAAGGTGACGCGGGTTTCGAGCCTGCGTCCGGGCGCGGAGCCGTCGGTCGTGCTGGGCGAGGAGACGCTGCCGGGCCGCCTCTGGCGCGAGACGCTGGAGACGGCGCTCGAACCGCTGGCGACGTTCGAGGATGGCGGCGCCGCCTGGGTGGGCAAGGACGGTTGGAGCTATCTCGCCACCTGGCCGCA
>DATGKF010000085.1:0-40944 GCA_035294785.1 Caulobacteraceae bacterium
GAGCCCGAGACCGGCGAACGCGGCGCGCACGCGCTCGCGGCTCTCGGCCACCGCCTTGTCGCCTAGGCCGACGACGGTGAAGCGGAACTCGCCCGAGGTCATCTGCGCCTCGACGTCGACGCGCCGGGCTTCGACGCCTTCGAACGCCACCGTCACGACCCGCGCAACCATCTGAAAACCCCCGACTTATCCACATCTCCAGCACGAGCTGGAGACCAGATCAAGAACAAAATCGGAACTTTTACGGAAGGAACGCGATTTCAGTCACTTAGCTGACACAATCGTCAGGACGCCGGCCAGCGACTTCAGCTCTGGCCGGTCGAGCCGAAGCCGCCTTCGCCGCGCGCGGTCGCGTCCAGGGCGTCCACCTCGCGCCACGTCGCCTGGCTGACCGGCGCGATCAGGAGCTGGGCGATGCGGTCGCCGCGGCGGATCGGGACCGCCTCTTCGCCCAGGTTGACCAGGATGACCATCACCTCCCCGCGATAGTCCGCATCGATCGTGCCGGGCGTGTTCAGGCAGGTGACGCCGCTTCGGAGCGCCAGGCCCGAGCGCGGGCGCACCTGGCCCTCGAAGCCCGGCGGGATGGCCAGGACAAGGCCGGTGGGAACCGCGATCCGGTCGCCGGGGCGGAGCATGAGCGGCGCGTCCTCGGGCACGGCGGCGCGCAGATCCATGCCGGCGGCGTGGGCGGTCTCGTAGGCGGGCAGCGGCAAGCCCTCGGCGTGCGCCAGCCGCTTGATCTCGACGGTGAGACTCACGCCAGCGACTCGGCGATCCGTTGCGCGAGCCGCCGGGCCACCTCGCCTTTGGGCGCCCGCGGCCAGGCGTCCACGCCCTGGCTGTCGACGATCAGCACCTGGTTCTCGTCCTCGCCCATGATGGCGCCGCCGCCGACGTCGTTGGCGACGATCCAGTCGCAGCCCTTGCGCTTGAGCTTGGCGCGCGCGTGCGCCTCGACTTCGTTCGTCTCCGCGGCGAAGCCGACCACCAGCCTCGGCCGCTTCGGCCCGCCGGCGGCCAGCGTCGCGAGGATGTCAGGGTTCTCGACCAGGCGGATGGTCGGCGGCCCGTCCTTGCCCTTCTTCAGCTTCACGGCGAACGCCTCGTCCGCCCGCCAATCGGCCACCGCGGCCACGCAGACGGCGACATCAGCCGGGAGCGCCGCCTCGCATGCGGCCAGCATCTCGCGCGCCGTTTCCACCTCGACGCGGTGCACGCCGGCCGGCGCGGCCAGCGCGGTCGGGCCGGAGACCAACGTCACCTCGGCGCCCAGAGCGGCCAGCGCGGCGGCGATCGCATAGCCCTGCTTGCCGCTCGAGCGGTTGGTGAGCAGGCGCACCGGGTCGATCGGTTCGGCGGTCGGGCCGGCGGTGACCAGCGCCCGCCTGCCGGCCAACGGCCCCGCCGCCGCTCCGCCGAGGGCGGCCAAGATCGCGGCGAAAATGGCCTCCGGCTCGGCCATGCGGCCGGGGCCGAACTCGCCGCAGGCCATGGCCCCGTCGTCGGGCCCGACAATGGTGACGCCGTCCGCCTTCAGCCGTACGAGGTTCCGTTGGGTGGCGGCGTGGGTCCACATGCGCACGTTCATCGCCGGCGCCATCAGCACCGGCTTGTCGGTGGCGAGCAGCGTCGTGGCGGCCAGGTCGTCCGCGATCCCGGCCGCGGCGCGCGCCATGAGGTCAGCGGTCGCCGGCGCCACGACGACCAGGTCGGCCGAGCGGGAGAGCTCGATATGGCCCATCTCCGCCTCGTCGGTCAGGGAGAAGAGGTCGTCGTAGACCTTGTCCTCGGCCAGCGCCGAGAGCGACAGCGGCGTCACGAACGCCGCGCCCGCGCGGGTCAGGATGGGGCGCACGGCGATGTCGGCCTTGCGCAACAGGCGCGTCAGCTCCAGCGCCTTGTAAGCCGCGATCCCGCCGCCCACGATCAGAAGCACGCGCCGTTGGTCCATAAGGCTTCAAGGCCCTTCGCGAAAAGCCCCGCTCATTACCGTTTCACGAGGCGCTGGACAAAGGGTCGATTTTCGTTCTTAGTTTGTTCCAGGCCGTCAGGGCCCGATCTGGAGGGGAGTTGAATCATGCTGAAGACCTTGAGTTGCGCAGGCGTTGCGGCCCTTCTGGCCGGCGCGGCGCTTTCGCTGAGCGCCTGCAACGGCGGTTCGGCTTCGATCGCCGCGCGCGACCACGGCGCGACGCAGGACGCGAGCCTGGCCAGCGACGCCAGCCGCAGCGTCTCCAACGACGCGCAGGAGAACGACACGCGCGAAGCGGTCGATACGCACGCGCCGGTCAGGCTCGTCGACGGCACGCCCATGTGGGCGGCCAACCGCCGGCACACGGCGGAGGAAAACGCCGACTATCAGTTCAAGCGCGACGGCGCCGACTTCGGGGCGAAGAACCTCGACGACTTCGTCGCCCAGGCGCACGCCTTCGTGAACCATCCCCCGAAGGGCGTCCTGACGCTGACGCGGTCGAACGGCGACAAGCTGCTCTACGACGCCAAGCGCAACATCTTCGCGGTGGTGACCAAGGACGGCGCGCCGCGGACGATGTTCAAGCCCGACGCCGGCAAGGCCTACTGGGACCAGCAGGTGGCGCGGCAGTCGGAGGATCAGAGCAACGGTTCGGACCGGCGCTACAGCCGCCGCTCCAGCGACCGCTCGTCCGACGATCAGGGCTAGCCGAACAGCCAGAGGGCGGCGAAGGCGGCGCTCGCCGCCGTCGCCGCCCCGAGCAGGAACCACAGGAGCGGCGTGAACCGTCCGCGCGGCGCCGGTTCCGGCTCCGGCGGCGGCGCGGGCGGCGCGGTCGCCATCGTCGCGATCGCCTTCAGCGCCCGCTCGGCCTCGCCGGCGAAGGCGCGCACCCGGGCGGCGGGTGAGAGGTCACGTGCGATCCAGCGGGCGACCACCGGCTGGGCGGCGGCCCAGAGATTGTGGCCGGGGTCGATGCGCCTGGCGACGCCCTCGACGGTGACCATGGTCTTTTGCAGGAGCACGAGCTCCGGCCGGAGCCGCATGTCGAACAGGGCGGTGATCTCGAAGAGGAGGCCGAGGATGCGGCCCATCGAGACCGCGCCGGCCGGCTGGCCGACGTTCGGCTCCCCCACCGCGCGCAGCGCCTGGGCGAAGGCTTCGACCGAGTGGTGCGCCGGCACGTAGCCGATGTCGAAGTGCGCCTTGGCGACGCGCATGTAGTCGCGGTTCAGAAAGCCCCAGAGGATCTCGGCCAGGTGCCTGCGCTCGAGCGCGCTCAGCCGGCCGATGATGCCGAAGTCGACGGCGGTCAGCGTGGCCGGGGCGGAGACGAACAGGTTCCCCTCGTGCAGATCGGCGTGGAAGACGCCGTGATCCATGGCCTGCGCCAGGAACGCGCGCACCAGCCCGTCAGCCAGGGCGTGGCGGTCGATGCCCGGCTGGTCCAGCGCTGCGGGATCGGACAGGGCAACGCCGTCCGCCCATTCGATCGTGAGCGCCCGCTTGCCGACGCCGGCCCAGACGATCGGCGGGGCGCGCATGTAGCCGTCCTTGGCCATCACCTCGGCCAGTTCGCTCGCGCCGGCGGCCTCGAAACGCAGGTCGAGCTCGAGCTCGAGCACCCGCGCGGCGGTCTCGGCCAGCGCGACCGGCTCCAGGCGCCTGGCCGGCGGCGCATGCCGCTCGACCAGCCGCGCGGCGAGGCGCAGCACCTCGACATCGCGGCCGATGCGCCCCTCGATCCCGGGACGCAGCACCTTCACCGCCACGCGCCGGCCGTCGAGCAGCGTCGCCGGGTGCGCCTGGGCGACCGAGGCGGCCGCGATCGGTTCGCCGAAGCTCGAATAGAGGCTCTCGAGCGGGACCCCGAGCGTCTCGGCGGCGGCGGCCTTGGCCACGGCGGTCGGGAACGGCGGCAGCTGGTCCTTCAGCTTGGCCAGGTCGTTGGCGAAGGCCAGGCCGAAGATGTCGGCGCGGGTCGAGAGGATCTGGCCAAGCTTGATCGTCACCGGCCCCAAGCGCTGGAACGCCCGCGCCAGCCGCTCGCCCGGGCGCCCGCGCCGCGACCCGCCGCCGGCGGCGAGGCGGATCGCGCCGGCCGCGAAGCGCACGCCGGGCGGCAGGAGCGGGTTCAGCTCGCGCGGGATCAGCGCATCCTCGCGCGCCAGCACGAAGCAGGCGGCGGCCAGCCGGGCGAAGCTCGTGGGTCCGCTCATGCGCCCCCGACCGCCCAGCCCTGGTGCAGCGCGGCGACGCCGCCGGTCAGGTTGGTCCACTCCACGCGCGCGAAGCCGGCCGCGCGCATCAGGCCGGCGAACGCCGCCTGGTCGGGAAAGCGGCGGATGCTCTCCACCAGATAGCGGTAGGACTCGCCGTCGCCGGCCACGCGGGCGCCGATGGCCGGAATGACATTGAAGGAAAAGGCGTCGTAGGCGCGCGCCAGCGCCGCGCTCGCGGGCTTGGAGAACTCCAGGCAGAGGAAGCGGCCGCCGGGCTTCAAGACGCGGCGCGCCTCGGCCAGCGCCTTGGCCAGATCGGCGGTGTTGCGGATGCCGAAGGCGATCAGATAGGCGTCGGCCGCGGCGTCCGGCAGCGGCAGCGCCAGCGCATCGCCCACCACCCATCCGATCCCCGCCGCGCGCGCCCGCTCGCGACCGACGCGGATCATGTCGGCGTTGTAGTCGATGACGGCGACGCTCGCCGGCGCGCCCCCGCGCCTCGCCCGCGCCGCTTCGGCCAGGCGCACCAGCCGCCGCGCCATGTCGCCGGTGCCGCCGGCGCAGTCGACGATCACTTCGCCCGGCTGCGGATTCAGCCGCCGCGCGGCGATGTCTTTCCAGATCCGGTGCACGCCGCCGCTCATCAGGTCGTTCATCAGGTCGTAGCGGCGGGCGACGGAGGAGAAGACGCCGGCGACCAGGCGCGGCTTGTCTTCGCGCGCGACGTCGGCAAAGCCGAAGGGGGCCAGGGGCTCGCTCATCGCGCGGGGTCTTAGCCTTCCCGCCCGCTCTCGTCATCTCGCGCCGGCGGACCGAACCGGGCTAGGCTGTGGCCCGATGCCCGAGCTTCCCGAAGTCGAAACGGTCCGCCGCGGGCTCGAACCGGCCCTGGCGGGGGCGCGGCTCGCCCGCGTCGAAGCCCGGCGGCCGGACCTGCGCTTCCCGCTGCCGGACGGCTTCGTTCAGCGGCTGACCGGCGCGCGCATCGAGCGGCTGGAGCGGCGGGCCAAGTACATCCTCGCTCCCCTCGATCGCGGCGATGTGCTCGTCATGCACCTCGGCATGAGCGGCCGCTTCGAGGTGAGCGGCCCAGACGCGGCGGCCCGCCGGCCCGGCGAGTTCGTCTACGCCGCCCCGCCCGATCCCAAGCATGCGCACGTCCTGTTCCAGACGGAGGGCGGCTGGACCATCACCTATTTCGACCCGCGCCGGTTCGGCTACATGAGCCTGATCGCGGCGGAGGCGATTGCCGCCCACCCCTGGTTCCGCGGCCTGGGACCCGAGCCGCTAGGCGAGGCGTTCGACGCCGGCCACCTGGCGCGCGTCTTCGCCGGCCGCCGGCAGGGGGTGAAAAGCGCCATCGCCGATCAGCGCGTCGTCGCCGGGCTCGGCAACATCTACGTCTGCGAGGCGCTCTTCCGCGCCGGCATCGACCCGCAGCGGCCGGCCGGCGCGCTGAAGCGCAAGGCGCTCGTCGACCTGGCGGCGGCGGTGAAGGGCGTGCTCGCCGAGGCGATCGACGCCGGCGGGTCGACGTTGCGCGACTACGCGGCGGCGGACGGCGCGCTCGGCTACTTCCAGCACCGGTTCGCCGTCTACGGCCGCGAGGGCGAGCCGTGCCTGAGGCCCCGCTGCGGCGGCGTCGTGGCGCGCATCGTCCAGTCGGGGCGCTCGACCTTCTTTTGCCGCGCCTGCCAGCGCTAGCCGCGGACCCCGGCGCGGACGTAGACTCCGCGGCCGATGCGCCGCCCCGTCGCCTTCTGTCTCGCCGTCGCGCTCGCCGTCTTCGCCGCCGGCGCGGCCTGGGCGCGGCCGCCCATCTGGGTCGCGCACAAGGGTGACGCCACCGTGGTCCTGTTCGGCTCGGTGCACGTGCTGCCGCCGGACGTGGACTGGGAGCCCGACGCGCTCAGGGCCGCGATCGCCAAGGCCGACGACGTCTGGTTCGAGATTCCGCTCGACGATGCGTCCCTCCAGGCCGCCAGCCGCCTCGCCGCCCAGAGCGGCCTGCAGCCGCGCGGCCGCAGCCTGAGCCGCGAGCTCTCGCCGGCCTCGCGGGCCAAGCTCGCCCGGGTCGCCGCCCGCTGCGGCGTCAGCCTGGCGGAGCTCGACCGGCTGAGGCCCTGGCTGGCCGAGATCACCCTGTCGCTCGCCGTCTATTCCAAGGTCGGCGCCATCAAGGACGCCGGCGTCGAAAGCCGCGTCGATCGCGAGGCGCCGGCCGCCACGCCGCGCCGCGCCTTCGAGACCGCCGCCCAGCAGATCGGCTACCTCGCCGGCGCGCCGGTGGCCGACCAGGTCGCTTCGCTGGTCGAGACGTTGAGCGAGCTGGACGAGGGCCCGGGCAGCTATCAGCGCGTGGTGTCCGCCTGGATGGCGGGCGATGCGACCGCGATCACCGACGAGGCGCTGACGCCGATGATGAAGCAGGCGCCGGGCGAGTATCGCCTTCTGGTCGTCGCCCGCAATCGCCGCTGGCTCGGCCAGATCCTCAAGCGGCTGGATGGCAAGGGCGAGGCGGTGATGGTCGTCGGCGTCGGCCACCTGGTCGGGCCCGACAGCGTGCCGGCCCTCTTGCGCGCGCGAGGGATTTCGGTCGAAGGACCGTGAAGATCCGGCGCGCGCCCCCGCGCCCCGTCGTCGCCCCGAAGGGAGCCCATGACCTACACCACCCTCATCGTCGAGACCGACGACGCCGTCCGCCTGATCCGCCTGAACCGCCCGGAGGCGCTGAACGCGCTGAACGACGCCCTCGCCGACGAACTCACCGACGCGTTGCGCGCGGCCGAGGCCGACGACGGGGTGCGCGCCATCGTCATCACCGGCTCCGAGCGCGCCTTCGCCGCCGGCGCAGACATCCGCCAGATGGCCGCGAAGTCCTACGCGGAGGTGCTCGCCGAGGACTTCATCACCCGCAACTGGGAGGAGGTGACCCGCTGCCGCAAGCCGGTGATCGCCGCGGTCGCCGGCTACGCGCTCGGGGGCGGTTGCGAACTGGCGATGATGTGCGACTTCGTCATCGCCGCCGAAACGGCCCGCTTCGGCCAGCCGGAGATCACGCTCGGCGTCTCGCCGGGCGCCGGCGGCACCCAGCGGCTGCCGCGCTTCGTCGGCAAGGCCAAGGCCATGGACATGGTGCTGACCGGGCGGATGATGGACGCCGCCGAGGCCGAGCGCTGCGGCCTCGTCAGCCGCGTGGTTCCGGCCGACAAGCTGATGGAGGAGGCGCTGGCCGCCGCCAGGACCATCGCCGCCATGTCCCCGAACACGGTGATGCTGATCAAGGAGATGGTGAACGCCGCCTTCGAGACCCCATTGACCGAGGGCGTGCGCTTCGAGCGCCGACTGTTCCACTCGCTGTTCGCGTTCGAGGATCAGAAGGAGGGGATGGCCGCCTTCCTCGAGAAGCGCAAACCGGCGTTCAAGGGGCGCTGACCGCGGCCGCCGATCGATTGACCCCTTCGCCGCCTTCGCCTATATCGCCGCCTCCTCGAAATTCGCGGCGCACGACTGCCCGCCCGACGGCAAGGTAAGAGCTTCCCTGCATGGCCAACACGCCCGGCGCAAAGAAATCGATCCGCAAGATCGCCCGCAGGACGGAGGTCAACAAGGCCCGTCGCTCGCGCGTGCGCACCTACCTGCGCAAGTTCGAAGAGGCGGTCTCGTCGGGGGATGCATCGGCCGCCGGGGCGGCGTTCATCCGCGCCGAGTCCGAGCTGATGCGAGCGGTCGGGAAGGGCGTCGTGCATCGGAACACGGGCGCGCGCAAAGTGTCGCGTCTGGCCGCGCGGCTGAAGGCCATGCCAGCCGGCTGAACCGGCTGTTCTACCGGTTAATTTATTGATTTTACTCGCACTATAGGAATGCCTCTAAGTTGTGGCATGCGACATATTGTTCAGTGAACAGACGCCTTCGCTCACAAGCCCGTTGACGAATTTGAGCGATTTCAGTGTCAACAAAAAAATCTGTATGCGGCGAAAACTTTCCGGATTGCGCGCGCCCAAAATGGGGCGATACGGTGGCGTCAGATCAAGGTTAATCCCAGTACTGATGATCGCCGGACGGCCGCTTGAAGACGGCCGCGGGCCAGGGGTGTTTGCGCGTAGATTCTAAGCCGCGCGCCGGGGGGCGAGCGGCGCTTCGTATCAGGCATGGACGGGGTCGGGGGCTTCTCTGATGACGATGAGCTATGGGGGATCGAGCGGCGGCGGATGGGGGTCGACGGCCGCGGCCGGCGCCCCGGAGGTGGTCTGGGCGCGGGCGGCCCAGGCGCTGAAGACCGAACTGGGCGATGCGGCGTACGGCTCCTGGCTGGGGCAGGCCGCCGTGCGCGAAGCGGCCGATCACGCGGTCGTTCTGGTCACGCCGACGACCACCGCGCGCGACTGGGTGCGGCGCAACGCCTGGCGGCGGATCGGCGACCTCTGGGCGCGCAACGACCCGCTGCACCGACCGCTGGCGCTGAAGTCGCGGGCGGAGTTCGACGCCGACACCGGGGCCGTCGTCGAAGTCGAGGCGCCGCCGGTCGCGCCGCGCCCGAGCGGCGACGGCGGCGGCCGCGGCGGCGGCGGCGCGGCGGGGGGCGGACCGCGCCAGCCTGGCCGGGGCGCGCCGCTGCAGGAGCGCTTCACCTTCGAGACCTTCGTGGTCGGGCCGGCCAACGACTTCGCCTACGAGGTCGCGCGCCGCGTGGCCGCGTGGAGCGACGAGCATTTCAACCCGATCATTTTTCACGGTCCGTTCGGCTACGGAAAGACGCACCTCCTGAACGCCATCGCGTGGGAGGCGGCGCGCAACGCGCCGGACAAGAAGGTCATCTACATGACCGCCGAGCGCTTCCTCGCCGGCTTCGTCAAAGCGATGATGGATCGCAGCGGCCCGGCCTTCAAGGAGGAGCTGCGCGGGGCGGACCTGCTGCTGATCGACGACGCTCACTTCGTCGCCGGCAAGCAGAACTCGCAGGAAGAACTCTTCCACACCATCGCCGCGCTCACCCAGGACGGGCGCCGCGTGGTGCTGACCACCGACCGGCCGCCGACCGCGCTCGCCGAGATGGACGCACGGCTGCGCTCGCACCTGCAGGCCGGCCTGGTCTGCGGGATCGAGCCGGCGGACCGGACGCTGCGGCTGGGCATCCTGGAGCGCAAGCTCGACCTTTTGGGCCGCCAGTCAGGCGCCGGCGGCCTCACCGCGCGCGGCGAGGTGCTGGAGTTTCTCGCCGACCGCTTCACCGACAGCGTGCGCGAGCTGGAAGGCGCGCTGAACACGCTCGTCGCACGCGCCGGCCCGGCCGTCGTCCAGATCGGCCTCGACGAGGCGCAGACGATTCTCGGCCCGCACCTGCGCGGCGCCGAAAAGCGCATCACCGTCGACGAGATCCAGAAGTCGGTCGCCGAGCACTACGGCCTCAGCCAGGCCGACCTGATCTCGCAGCGGCGCAACCGCGCCGTCGCGCGGCCCCGCCAGGTCTCGATGTGGCTGGCCAAGCAGCTGACCACCCGCTCGTTGCCCGACATCGGCCGCCGGACGGGCGGGCGCGATCACACGACGGTTTTGCACGCCGTGCGGCGCATCGAATCGCTCCGCCAGGGCGATGCCCAGCTCACCAGGGACCTCGAGGTTCTGACCCGCAAACTGCGAGGCTGAGGGGCTTCCCCCCGCGTGGTTTTCGGCTAGTCTCCGCAACCCCCCGAACAGAGGGCCGCGGGGCGGGGGCGAAGGGGCGGCGCGGTCGGGATTCGGACGTCCACATGCAGCTTTCGATCGAACGCGCGGCTTTGCTCAAGGCGCTGGGGCATGTGCAGAACGTGGTCGAGCGACGCAACACGATCCCGATCCTCTCCAATGTGCTGCTGGCCGCCGCGGACGGGCGGATGACGCTCTCGGCGACCGACCTCGACATGGAGATCGTCGACGAGGCGGAGGCGCGGGTCGAGCGCCCCGGCCAGATCACCGCGCCGGCCCACACCCTCTATGAGATCGTGCGCAAGCTGCCAGAAGGCGCGGAGGTCGAGCTCAGCTATTCCGCCGAGGACCAGCGGCTGCTGGTCGTGGCCGGCCGCTCGCGTTTCAACCTGCCGGTGCTGCCGGCCGGCGACTTTCCGGTCATGTCGGCGGACAGCATGGGCGCGCGCTTCGTCATCGGCGCGAAGGACCTGATCCGGCTGGTCGACAACACCCGCTTCGCCATGTCGAGCGAGGAGACGCGATACTATCTGTGCGGCCTCTATCTGCACTCGGTGGTCGAGGATGGTTCGACCAAGCTGCGCGCCGTCGCCACGGACGGCCACCGGCTGGCGCTGGCCGAGATGCCGGCGCCGGAAGGCGCGGCCGGCGCGCCGGGCGTGATCGTGCCGCGCAAGACGGTGGCCGAGATCCGCCGCCTGCTCGACGACGCCGGCGAGAGCGTCGAGGTGCAGATCTCGCCGCAGAAGGTGCGCTTCGACTTCGGCCGCGCCTCGCTGACCTCCAAGGTGATCGACGGCGCCTTCCCCGACTATCCGCGGGTCATCGAGCCGCTGAAGGCCAACAACCGTGTGCTGATCGTCGACAACAGCGTTTTCGCCAAGGCGGTCGACCGGGTCGCCACGATTTCAGAGGAAAAGAGCCGCTCGATCAAGGTGGGGGTCGAGCGCGGCAAGGTGGTGCTGACCGTGCGCAACATGGCCGCCGGCCAGGCGGTCGAGGAGATCGAGGCCGACTACGACGGCGATCCGTTCGAGATCGGCTTCAACGCCCGCTTCCTGCTCGACGTCTCCGACCAGATTCAGGGCGAGGCGACCGAGTATCGCTTCGCCGAGCCGCAGATCGCCACGCTGGTGCTCGATCCGGCCGACGCCGGCGTCCAGTACGTGCTGATGCCGCTGCGGGTCTGACGCGCCGGGCATGCCGCGGACGGCGCTGCGCCGCATAACGCTCACCGACTTCCGCTCCTACGAGCACGTCCGCATCGACCTCGACGGGCGGCCCGTGGTGCTGTCCGGTCCGAACGGGGCGGGCAAGACCAATCTCCTCGAGGCGATCAGCTTGCTGATCCCGGGCCGGGGCCTGCGCAACGCGGCGATCAGCGAGATCGGCCGCCGCGAGCCGGGCGAGGGCGAGGGGCGCGCCTGGGCGGTCGCCGCCGAGGTCGCCGCCGGCGACCAGACGATCGCGATCGGCACGGGGCCGGAGACGGCTGGCGCGGCCAGGCGATCGGTGCGCATCGACGGCGCGGCGGCCCAGCCCGGCCGGCTTGCCGAACACCTGCGCCTCGTCTGGCTCACCCCGCGGGAGGACCGGCTGTTCCTCGAAGGGGCGGCCGAGCGGCGGCGCTTCTTCGACCGCCTGGTGTTCGCTGCGGAGCCGGCGCACGCGCTCGTGGTTGGCGAGTACGAGCGGGCGATGCGCGAGCGAACGCGCGTCCTTGCCGAGCCGCCGGCCGATCAGGCGTGGCTGAACGCGATCGAAGCGCGCATGGCCGCGGCCGGCGCGGCCGCCGCGCGGGCCCGCGCCCTCACGCGCGCGGCGCTTTCGGCCGAGATCGCCGCCCGCGCCGATCGCCCCTTCCCGCAGGCCTCGCTCAGCCTGACCGGCGAGTGGGCGCAGATGGCCGAAGCTGGCGCGGCGGCCGGCGAAATCGAGGCCAGGCTCGCCGCCGCACTGGCGGCGGCGAGGCCGCGCGACGCCGCCGCCGGCAGGGCGCTGGTCGGGCCGCACAGGGGCGATGTCGAGGTCGAATACGCGCAAAAAGGACGCTTGGCGGCGCAATCCTCGACGGGCGAGCAAAAAGCGCTGATTCTGAACCTGATTTTGGCCCAGGCGGCGCGACTTTCGCGTGCGGAATCGCAACCGAATCCTATATTGTTGTTGGACGAAGTCGCGGCGCACCTGGACTCATCCCGGCGCGCCGCGCTTTTCGACGAAATCGAGGCGCTGGGCTTGCAGGCCTTCCTGACCGGAACCGACGCCGCCCTCTTCGCCGCCCTTCAAGGCCGCGCGCAGGCGTTCGGCGTCGAGGCGGGGCGTCTCACAGCGGAAGACAGATGAGCGACGAACAAACCGAAGAGCCGGCGGCGCCCAACGGCGACGACTACGGCGCCGATTCCATCAAGGTGCTGAAGGGCCTGGACGCCGTGCGCAAGCGGCCGGGCATGTACATCGGCGACACCGACGACGGCTCCGGCCTGCACCACATGGTCTACGAGGTGGTCGACAACTCCATCGACGAGGCGCTGGAGGGACACGCCACCCTGGTGCAGGTGATCCTGAACGCCGACGGCTCGGCGACGGTCATCGACGACGGCCGCGGCATCCCGACCGACATGCATGAAGAGGGGGTGTCGGCCGCCGAGGTGGTCATGACCCAGCTGCACGCCGGCGGGAAATTCGACCAGAACTCCTACAAGGTCTCCGGCGGCCTGCACGGGGTTGGCGTGTCGGTGGTGAACGCGCTCTCCGACTATCTGCTCCTGAAGATCTGGCAGGACGGCAAGACCCACGAGATGCGCTTCGAGGGCGGCGACGCCGTCTCGCCGCTGGTCGTCACCGGCGAGGCGCCGCGGCGCGAGAACGGCGAATTCCTGACCGGCACCGAGATCACCTTCCTGCCGTCCCTCTCGACCTTCGCGACCATCGACTTCGACCGCAAGACGCTCGAGCACCGGCTCCGCGAGCTGGCGTTTCTCAACTCCGGCGTCTCCATCGTGCTGCGCGATCTGCGCGACGCCGAGCCGTTCGAGGAGGTGCTGCACTACGACGGCGGGGTCGAGGCGTTCGTGCGCCACCTGGACAAGGCCAAGACCGGCCTGATCCCGACGCCGATCGTCGTGCGCGGCCAGCGCGAAAAGGTCCACATCGACTTGGCGATGTGGTGGAACGACGGCTACCACGAGACCATGCTGTGCTTCACCAACAACATCCCGCAGCGGGATGGAGGCACGCACCTGTCCGCCTTCCGCGCCGCCCTGACCCGGGTGGTGACCAGCTACGCCGAGAGCTCCGGCGCGGCGAAGCGGGAGAAGGTGGACTTGACCGGCGAGGACGCCCGCGAGGGGCTGACCTGCGTGCTCTCGGTCAAGGTGCCGGATCCCAAGTTCTCGTCGCAGACGAAGGACAAGCTGGTCTCGTCCGAGGTCAGGCCGGCGGTCGAGGGCCTGGTCGGCGACGGCATCGCCACCTGGTTCGAAGAGCATCCGGCCGAGGCGCGCACGATCGTGCAGAAGATCGTCGAGGCCGCCGCCGCCCGCGAGGCGGCCAGGAAGGCGCGCGAACTCACGCGCCGCAAGTCGGCGCTCGACATCTCCTCGCTGCCCGGCAAGCTCGCCGACTGCCAGGAGCGCGACCCGGCCAAGTCCGAGATCTTCCTGGTGGAAGGCGATTCCGCCGGCGGCTCGGCCAAGCAGGCGCGCAACCGCGAGAACCAGGCGGTGCTGCCGTTGCGCGGCAAGATTCTGAACGTCGAGCGGGCCCGCTTCGACAAGATGCTGAGCTCCGAACAGATCGGCACGCTGATCACCGCGCTCGGCGCTGGAATCGGCCGCGACGACTTCGACATCGAGAAGATCCGCTACCACCGGATCGTGGTGATGACCGACGCCGACGTCGACGGGGCCCACATCCGCACGCTGCTGCTCACCTTCTTCTACCGGCAGATGCCGGAGGTGCTGGAGCGCGGCTACCTCTATGTGGCGCAGCCGCCGCTCTACAAGGCGACCAAGGGCAAGTCATCGCGCTACCTGAAGAACGACGTGGAGATGGAGGCCTTCCTGGTCGAAGAGGGCCTCGAGGGGGCCGAGCTCGATCTGGCGAACGGGGAGCGGATGACCGGCCGCGATCTGGGCGCGCTGGTGGAGACCTGCCGCGCGGCCAAGGCCTCGATCGAGCGGCTCGCCGCCCGCGCGCCGGCGTTCGCCATCGAACAGGCGGCGCTGGCTGGCCTTCTGGGCAATTCCGACGACGTGGCTGAGGGCGCGCGCCGGCTCGACCTCTACGCGGAGGAAGGCGACGGACCCTGGTCGGGCGAGACCGGGGAGGCCGGCTACGCCTTCGCGCGCACCCGGCGGGGCGTCACCGAGCGCATCGTGCTCGAGCCGGCGTTGACCCACTCGGCCGACGCCCGCCGCCTGGCCGAGCGAGCGGCGAAGCTCGCCGACACCTTTGCAAAGGCGGCTGTGTTCCGCCGCCGCGATCGCAGCCAGACGATCCGCGGGCCGCTGGACCTGGTCGCGGCGGTGTTCGACGCCGGCCGGCGCGGGCTCACCGTCCAGCGCTACAAGGGCCTCGGCGAAATGAACCCGGAGCAGCTCTGGGAGACGACGCTGGACTCCAACGCCCGCACGCTGTTGCAGGTGAAGGTCACCCACGCCGACGACGCAGACGACATCTTCACCCGCCTGATGGGCGACCTCGTCGAGCCCAGGCGCGAGTTCATTCAGGACAATGCTCTCGACGCCGAAGTCGACGTCTAGGCCGATGCGCCGGGCGCGCGTCCCGGGCTGCGTTGACACCCCGCCTTCGGCGCTTAAAAGCGGCGGGGCGGGTCGCCGGAGGGCCCGGCGATGAGCGAACAACCCGTCTCCAGCGCCGCGCGCGCGGCGCCCCGGCCCCTCTCGCCGTTCATGCTCTGGCGCTGGCACGTGACGATGTTCACGTCCATCCTGCACCGGGTGACGGGGGCGGCGCTCTACGGCGGCGCGCTCTTGCTGGTCGGCTGGGCGCTCGCGCTGGCGGCGGGACGCGCGCCTTACGCGACCTACATGGGTCTTCTGGGCTCGCCGCTCGGCAAGGTCGTCTTGGCCGGGCTCACGCTCTGCCTCTTCTATCATCTGGCCAACGGCGTCAGGCACCTGGCCTGGGACTTCGGCCGGGGCTTCCAGCCGAAGACCGCGTCAGCAACGGCGTGGCTGGTGCTGGCGGTCGCGGTCGTCGCCACCGCCGCGGTCTGGGGCTACCTCCTCATCGGGCGCGGCGCATGACCACCTACCGGACGCCGCTTGGGCGTGTGCGCGGCCTGGGCGCCGCCAAGCACGGGGTCGGCGACTTCATCGTCCAGCGGCTGAGCGGCGCCGCGCTCGTCCTGCTGCTGCTCTGGGGCGTCTATGCCGCGCTCGGCGTCGCGCGTGCGGGCTATGACGGCGCGGTGGGCTGGTTGCACGCGCCGATAAACACCACCGGCGTCATCCTCGTCATCGCCGTCGCCATGCTGCACATGCACATCGGCATGCGCGAGATCATCCTCGACTACATCGAGAGGCCCATCACCAAGGCCGGCCTCCTGACGCTGAACGTGTTCGTCTGCGCCGGCGGCGCGGCGCTGGGCGCCATCGCGGTGCTTCGCGTCGCCTTCGGAGCCGTCTAGTGGCCGCTTACGAGTTCATCGACCACGCCTTCGACGTGGTGGTCGTCGGGGCCGGCGGCTCGGGCCTGCGCGCCGCGCTCGGCTGCGCCCAGGCTGGGCTGCGGACGGCCTGCATCACCAAGGTCTTCCCGACCCGCTCGCACACCGTCGCGGCCCAAGGGGGCATCGCCGCCAGCCTCGGCAACATGAGCCCCGACGACTGGCGCTGGCACATGTACGACACGGTCAAGGGCTCCGACTGGCTGGGCGACCAGGACGCCATCGAATACCTCGTGCGCAACGCGCCCGCGGCCGTCTACGAGCTGGAGCACTGGGGCCTGCCCTTCTCCCGCACCGAAGATGGTCGGATCTACCAGCGCGCCTTCGGCGGCATGACGCGCAACTTCGGCGAGGCGCCCATCCAGCGCACCTGCGCCGCCGCCGACCGCACCGGCCACGCCATGCTGCACACCATGTATGGCCAGGCGCTGGCGCACCGGACGGAATTCTTCATCGAGTTCTTCGCGCTCGACCTGATGATGGACGACGGGGTCTGCCGCGGCGTGACCGCCTGGAAGTTGGACGACGGGACGTTGCATCGCTTCCGCGCCCAGCTGGTGGTTCTGGCGACCGGCGGCTATGGCCGCATCTATTTCAACACCACCAACGCCCACACCTGCACCGGCGACGGGGCCGGCATCGCACTGCGCGCGGGCCTGGCGCTGCAGGACATGGAGTTCGTCCAGTTCCACCCGACCGGGGTCTACGGCGCCGGCGTGCTGATCACCGAGGGCGTGCGCGGCGAGGGCGGCTACCTCACCAACTGCGAGGGCGAGCGGTTCATGGAGCGCTATGCGCCCCATGCCAAGGACCTGGCCTCCCGCGACGTGGTTTCGCGCGCGATGACCATCGAGCTGCGCGAGGGGCGCGGGTGTGGCAAGGACAAGGGCTACATCAACCTCCACCTCGACCACCTCGACCCGAAGATCATCCGCGAGCGCCTGCCTGGCATCAGCGAGACGGCGAAGGTTTTCGCCAACGTGGACGTGACCAAGGAGCCGATTCCGATCGTTCCGACCTGCCACTACAGCATGGGCGGCATCCCGACGAACTACCACGGCCAGGTGCTCACCAAGGCGGGCGGCGCCGACGTCGTCGTGCCGGGCCTGATGTCGGTCGGCGAAGCCGCTTGCGTCTCGGTGCACGGCGCCAACCGCCTGGGCTCCAACTCGTTGACCGACCTGGTGGTGTTCGGGCGGGCCGTCGCCTTGAGGGCCGCCGAGCTGATCAAACCCGGCGCGTCCCAGCCCGATCCCAGCGATGCGCTCAGCGAACCTCATCTGGCGCGTTTCGATCGCTTGCGAAACGCGTCCGGCGGGACGCCGACGGCGGCCCTGCGGCTCGAGATGCAAAGAACCATGCAGGAGGACGCGCCGATCTTCCGCACCGGCCCGGACATGACCCGCGGCGTCGAGCGCCTGTCGGCGGCGCACGCCAGCAAGGCCGATTTGAAGGTGAGCGACCGGGGCCTGATCTGGAACACCGACCTCGTCGAAACGCTGGAGCTGGAGAACCTGCTCGGTTGCGCCATGGTGGTCATGGCCGGCGCACTGCAACGGCAGGAGAGCCGCGGCGCACACGCTCGAGAGGATTTCCCCGACCGGGACGACGCCAACTGGATGAAGCACACGCTCGCCTGGCTGGACGACTCCAGCGGCAAAGTGCGCCTCGACGACCGCCCCGTCCAAATGCAGCCGATGACGAAAGACATTGCGTCGATCCCGCCAAAGGAGCGCGTTTATTGAACGTTAGATTCAGGGCCGAGGCCGCCGCATGGTCCAGCTGACGCTGCCGAAGAACTCCAAGGTCGGCAAAGGCAAGCATTGGCCGGCGCCGGCCGACGCCAAGCAGGTCAAGGCGTTCCGCATCTACCGCTGGGACCCGGAAGCCGGCGGCAATCCGCGCTGGGACACCTACGACGTCGCCGTCGACCAGTGCGGGCCGATGCTGCTCGACGTCCTCATCTTCATCAAGAACACCATGGACGCGACGCTGGCCTTCCGCCGCTCGTGCCGCGAGGGCGTCTGCGGCTCGTGCGCGATGAACATCGGCGGGCGCAACACGCTGGCCTGCACCCACGCCTGGGAGGAGGTCCCGGGGGCCGCGGTGCAGATCGCGCCGCTGCCGCACCAGCCGGTGATCAAGGATCTGATCCCCGACCTTTCCATCTTCTTCGCCCAGTACGCCTCCATCGAGCCCTGGCTGCACACCACCACGCCAGAGCCGCAGGCCGAGTGGCGACAGTCCGAGCAGGACCGCGCGAAGCTCGACGGCCTCTACGAGTGCATCCTCTGCGCCTGCTGCTCGACTTCGTGCCCGAGCTACTGGTGGAACGGGGAGAAATACCTCGGCCCGGCCGCGCTGCTGCAGGCCTATCGCTGGCTGGCCGACAGCCGCGACGAGGCGACCGGGGACCGGCTCGACGACCTCGAGGACCCGTTCAAGCTCTACCGCTGCCACACGATCATGAATTGCGCCCAAGTGTGCCCCAAGGGCCTGAATCCGGCCAAGGCCATCGCCGAGATCAAGACGATGATGGTCGAGCGGACCGTCTGACCTGGCCGCGGGCCTGCCCTCGGCAAACATGTCGGAGCGGTAAGTTGACGGGTCCGTCATTTTTCTGCATCGGAGCCGCATGAGCAACGCGCCCAAGGTTCTGATCCTCGGCGCCGGCCACGCCGGCGGGACGGTCGCTGCGCTGCTCCGCCAATACGGCTTCGAGGGACCGATCCAGATGGTCGGCGACGAGCCGATCCCGCCCTACCAGCGACCGCCGTTGTCGAAAGCGTGGCTGAAGGGCGAAGCGGACGCCGACGCGCTCACACTCAAGCCGGAGAGCTTCTATCCCGAACACGGCATCGACCTGCGCCTGGGCGTGACCGCGACGGCGATCGACCTCGCCAGGCGCACGGTGACGCTGCAGAGCGGCGAGGCGCTGGCCTACGACATCCTCGTCATCGCCACCGGCGCGCGGGCCAGGCGGCTCGACATCCCCGGCGCGGACCTGGCCGGCGTGCTTTCGCTGCGTTCGGCCGCCGACGCCGAGCGCCTCAAGGCCGCGCTCGGCCCAGGCAGGCGGCTCGCGGTCATCGGCGGCGGCTACATCGGCCTCGAAGCGGCGGCGTCCGGCCGCGCGCTCGGATCCGACGTCGTGGTCATCGAGCGGGAGGCGAACATCCTGGCGCGGGTGGCCAAGGAGCCGCTCGCCTCCTTCTTCGCCGACTACCACAGGTCCAAAGGCGTCGCCTTCGAGGTGAACGCCCAGGTCGAGGCGTTCGAGGGCGAGAACGGCCGGGTGACGGGGGTGAAGCTGGGCGATGGACGCACCGTCGCCTGCGACGTGGTGCTGATCGGCGTCGGCCTGCAGCGCAATTTCGAGCTGGCCGAGGCGGCCGGGCTCGACTGCATCAACGGCATCGTCGTTGACGAGCACGCGCGCGCGTCGGATCCGAACGTGTTCGCCATCGGCGACGTCACCCACCGGCCGATGCCGCACTATGGCAGTCGCATGCATTGGCTCGAAAGCGTCGCCAATGCGCTGGAGCAGGCCAAGCAGGCGGCCAGCATGATCGCCGGCCGCCCCGCGCCGCCGGCGGAGGTCACCTGGAACTGGTCGGACCAGTACGATCTGAAACTGCAGATGGCCGGCTGGCCCTTCGACGTCGACGACACGCTGGTGCGCGGCGACCCGAAGGCCGCCAAGTTCGCGGTCTTCCACATGAACGGCGACGTCATCCAGGCGGTCGAGGCGGTGAACGCGCCGGCCGAGTTCATGGCCGGCAGGCAATTGATCGGCCAGCGACGCCCGGTCGCGCGCGAGAAGCTTGCCGACCCGTCCATTTCCATGAAAGAGGTCGCCGCCTAAGGCGGGCGAACAAGGAACCCATGGCCAATATCACCTACATCGAGCACGACGGGACCGAGCACGTCATCGACGTGAAACCGGGGCTTTCGGTCATGGAAGGCGCGGTGAAGAACAACATTCCCGGCATCGACGCCGACTGCGGGGGCGCCTGCGCCTGCGCCACCTGCCACGTCTATGTGGACGAGGCCTGGCTGGACAAGACCGGCAGCCAGACGGCGATGGAGGAGTCGATGCTCGACTTCGCCGAGGAGGTGCACGACAACTCGCGCCTCTCGTGCCAGATCAAGGTCACAGACGCGCTCGACGGCCTCATCGTGCGCATGCCGGCCAGCCAGCACTAGGCGGCCGGCGCGCCGCCGCCTCGCTCATCGGCCTCGGCCTGGGTGATCAGCCCGCCCGTCACCGCCCCCGCGATCGACCGGTCGAGCGCGGCCTCGAGTTCGGCCTCGACGCCGTAGTATTCGGCCACGGCCAGGCCGGCGCGCAGCACATCCATCACCTCCTTCGCCAGGTGATCGCGGTCGGGCGCGCCATGCTTCTCGCGCTTGACGCCCATGCCCTCCCACAGCTGCACCTCGGCCGAGAGCTCTCCGCACTCCTCAGCCAGGCGCGCGATGATCTTGAAGGGCTCGACGCCCTCCGGGAACCGGCGGCGCAGGGCGAGGTTCGCCGTCCAAAGCTTGTCGAGCAAAGCCGTCCTCCGTCTTCCGCCGCCGCGCGTCGCGCCTAGAACTCCAGCTCCTGGCCGGCGCCGACGTAGGCGGTTTCCGGCAGGTGGCAGGTGAAAGCGGCGCCCTGGCCGGGGTCGCTCTCCAGCTCCACCCAGCCGCCGTGCAGCTCGATCAGCGCCTTCACCAGCGCCAGCCCCAGGCCCGGCCCGCCGCGGTCGCGGCCGACGAAGCGGTCGAAGATGTGCGCCTGCACGTGGAAGGGAATGCCCCGCCCGGTGTCGGCCACCTGAATCTGCACCTCGCTCGACGCGCGCCGCGCGCTCAGCGTCACCTTGCCGCCCGGCGGCGTCTGCAGAAGCGCGTTCTCGACCAGGTGGTCGATGCTCTGCGCCAGCCTCGGCGCGTCGGCGCGGATGACCCCGATCTCCGGATCGCACGCGACCTCGACCACGACCCCGGCGTCCTCCGCCTGCCGCGTCCAGCGCTGGGCGGCTTCGTCGAGCAGGGTGCGCAGGTGGGTGTCGCCGAGATCGAGGGCCATCTCGCCGGCGTCGATCTGGGCCATGTCGAGCACATCGTCGATGGAGCGGGCGAGCTGGCTCGCCGCCGCGCGCACCGCCGAGACGTGGCCGCGCGAGCGTTCAGGCATGGCGTCGCCGCCGCGATCGAGCAGCTCGGAGTAGCCGATGATCGTGGTGAGCGGGGTGCGCAGTTCATAGGAGACGTTGCCGACGAAGTCGCGCTTCAGCCGCTCGACCTCGGCCAGCGTCGCCTCCCGCTCCTGCACCGCCTTTTCCAACTGGCGGGTGTCCGTGATGTCCGAGAAGGCGATCAGCGTCGCGCCGTCCGGCAGCGGCCGGGACTGGAACGAGATGATGCGGTCGTCCGCCGACTTGGTTTCGCCCGACATGGCGATGCGGGAGCTGGGGTCGTGGTCGGTGACGCGGCCCTTCAGCTCGCGCCAGAACTGCTGGTCGTGCAGCCGCGGAACGCAGATCTGCACGACCCCGTCGAAATCGAAGGCGTTCTCGAGGTCCGCCGCGGTCGTGTTCCAGAAGCGGGCGAAGGCCTCGTTGGAGAGCCGCAGGCGCCCGTCGGAGCCGAACACGGCGACCGCGTCGTTCAGCTTGTCCAGCGTCGCCTGCTGCACCTGGATCAGCGCATTGTACTGCGCCCGCAAGCGCAGCTCGTCTGTCATGTCGGAGAACAGCAGCAACAGGCCGCCCAGCGGGTGCGGCTGGCGCACGACGCGCAGCGTGCGCCCGTCGGGGAGAGTCCACAGGTCGTCCGGCGACGGCGTCAGCGACTCGTACCAGCCGAGTTCGCCGCTCTTCCATTCGGCGTAGTTCGGGGTCTCCGGCAGCCGCCGCCGCTGGCGGAGGCGATCGAGCAGCTCGGCGTGGGTCGGCCCTTCCGCCAACCACGCCGGCTCCAGGCTCCAGAGGTTGGCGAAGGCGGTGTTGTGGAAGGAGAGCCGCTTGTCGGCGGTGAAAATGGCGACAGCGTCGGCCAGGTGGTTCAGCGTCTCGTCGTGCGCCTCGATGTGCTGCTTGAGCGCTTCGCGCGTCTCCTCGACCTCGGTGGCGTCCAGCGCCCAGGCGCCGACGTCGCCGCCGTCCAGCGGCTGAGCGGCGAGGCGAAAGGCGCGCCGCTGCCCGCCGACCGGCGCCCAGCGCCTCGCCTCGCGCCGCTCGCCGGTCTGGCTGGCCTCGGCCGTGAGCGCGCTGGACCCGCGGTCGAAGGCGAGCCTGCGCGCCACCGCGTCCTCGACCGACGTGGCCTCGACGGCGGCCAGGAAGGCCCGGTTCCCCCAGATCAGCCCCGCGCCGTGCGCGAGCCAGGTCGCCTGGGGCAGCGCGTCGAGAAGCGCCGCCAGCCGCGAAGCGGGCGGCAGGCCGCCGTCGTTCGGCAGCTCCGGCTGCAGGCGCAGCCAGACCACCGCCCCCGACGCGCGCCCGTCGACGGCGACGACCCCGCCGGGCCCCCGCGCCTGGAAGGCGCAGGGTTGGCCGCTCTCGATCAACGCCTTCAGCCGCCGGCGATGGTCGGGGTCGGCCTGCATCAGCGCCTCGATCACCGCAGCGGGCTCGGCGCCCTGATCGCCGTCGGCGAGGCCGAGCACGCCGGCGGCCATGGTCAGGCTGTCGCCGCCCCAGGCCAGTTGGGCGCGCCCGTCTTCGATGGTCAGCATGGCCGAATCGAACGCCTCCGCCGACGCCTGGGTGGCGTCGGCCAGGCCCTCGAGCCGGTCCAGCCGGTCGCGGGCGGCGGCCATGCGGCGCTCGGCCCCGCGGCGGACGGAGACAGCCCACAGGCTCGCGGCCAGCGCCAGGCAGACCGCGCCGATCGCCGCAGCCAGCACGAGGTCGGGCGTCAAGCGGGCGGTCCCGGAGGGGATGGCGACGGCAGAATCATCTGGACGAGCATAACCCCACGCCCGCGCGCAAGGGGAGACTTGGCCGCGAGCGGCGCCCCGCGCCCCGTGACGCTCGAACCTTTTCCCATCTTGCGGCAGGATGGGGCATGACCGCGGTCCGCTATCCGGTGGCGAGGACGGCCGAGGCGGCGCTGGCCGCCCCGCTCGGCCGCGCCGCGCGCGCCAGTGAGGCCGAGGCGCTGGCCGGCGGCGCCGTGGCCTTCGTCAGCGAGCTGGCCGGACCTGCGTTTTCGACGCGCGACGATGCGCTCGCCGCCTTCGCCGGCCGCCTCGACGACGAGCGGCCCGGCCACACCGTCTCGGTGCCGCCGCAAGACCGCTACTGCGCCCTGGTCGAGCTTGCGGCGCGGCCGCAGAAGACGCGCGCGCCGATGCAGCCCGTCTATGCGGGCGGCCGTCGCTGGCCGAAGCCGCGACCCGCGCCGGCGACGCTCTGGCGGCTCTCGGTGCGCTACTGGCGCGTGGCCGCGGCCGAGGCGCTGCTCGCGCCGTCCGAACCCCGACCCGCGCCGCGCCGCGCCGCCGGCAAGCTGGTCGAGCTGGACGCCAGGGCCCTGCGCGAGCGGCTGGCCGAACCGCTCCGGCCGGTGAAGCCGCAACAGCCGCTCGACATCGGCCTCTTCGAATACCGCCCGCCCGAGGCGCCGCACATCGTCATTCCGGATGAGTAGCCATCCGCTGGCCGACCGCGTCGCGCCATCGCTCGACGACTTCGCCGCCATGGCCGACGCCGCCTTCGCCGCTCTGCCCGACGCCTTCCGCAAGCTCGCCGGCGATGTCGTCTGCCAGGTGGCCGACTTCGCCGACGAGGCCGTGCTGGACGACCTCGGCATCGAGGACGCCTTCGAACTCACGGGCCTCTACCAGGGGGTCGACCTTGGCCGCCGCTCGCTGTTCGACCCATCGCCCGAGGCGAGCCGCGTCTTCCTCTATCGCCGCCCGATCCTGGACGAGTGGGCCGAGCGCGGCGACGTCGGCCTCGGCGAGCTGATCACGCACGTGCTGGTGCACGAGATCGGCCACCACTTCGGCCTCTCGGACGAACAGATTCACGCCATCGAAGAGCGCTGAACGGCCGGCGCGCGGACCACGCCCGCCATATCTCGGATAAATTGGTGACGCCCCCGTCATTTTTCTTGACGAGGGGATTTCGACACCGCATCTAGCCAATGCTCAGATCAATCCGCGCGGGTGCAATGCGTCCCGCGCCGCCGCCCCGCGGAGACCGCAGATGACCAACATCACCAAGGACGCCATGTACGAAGCCGTCGCCCCCGACGACTTTGAATCCATGCTGCACCTGGATCGCTACCACGCCCGCTCGACGGCGTTCGACAAGATCATCTCCGCCACCCACGACCACTTCTGGGATCCGCTCGACAAGGCCTACATCGACTTCGACGAGCCGTTCGACATGGAGAACGAGCCGATCCTGCCGGAGGAAATGGTCGGCCCGCTGCAGACCAAATATGTCTCCGACGCCTTGCAGGACCCCAAGCTGCGCACCCGCTTCATCAACCAGTCCACGCTGCGCAGCTTCTCGTCCATCCTGCACGGCGAGCAGGGAGCGCTGAACCTCTCGGCCTCGCTCTGCCACGTCCTCTACGACCAGGGGGCGCAGGAGTACGCGGCGAACCAGACGCGCGAGGAAGCCCGCCACGTCACCGCCTTCGCGAAGTACATCAAGGCCCGCTGGGGCCGGCCGGTGGAATGCAGCCCGGTGCTGAAGAACCTTCTGGTCGACATCATCGGCTCGCCCGAGGTCTACAAGAAGATCATCGGCATGCAGATGCTGGTCGAGGGCCTCGCCATGGGCGCCTTCGCCACGTTCTACCAAAAGCTCAACGACCCGCTCGGCCGCAAGCTCATGCAGCTCGTGATGACCGACGAGGCCTTCCACCACAAGTTCGGAAAGATCTGGGCCGACCGCACCATCCCCAAGCTGACCGCCGAAGAGCACATCATCATCGAGGACTGGGCGGCGCACTGCTTCCAGACGCTGCTCTTCAACCTCGTCGCCCCGACCGAGCAGCGCGACCTCTACGAGGAGTTCGGCCTCGATCCGGAGCGGGTGATCGCCGAATTCCAGGAGATCGCCACCGACGAGAACCGCCGCGAGGACATGAAGGAAGCGACCAACATCTTCCGCGTCCTCATCAAGACGCTGCTCAACGCCGGCATCATTACCGACCGCACCCGCGCCTTCTACGGCATGTACGTCGACATGGACGAACTGAAGGCCGAGGGCGACCGGATGGTCGGCGACGACATCGCGGAGGACGGGATCAAGTACCTGCAAGCGATCAACTTCAAGGACCGCAAAATCCCCGTCGCCATCGCCGCGGAATAAGGCGAGGCTGGACTCTTCGCCCGACTTTGCCGCAACCTCGCCCGCCGGGAGTGGGTTTAAGGTTATCGGCTGGAAGAAAGCCGGGATCGGTTGCGATGAAGATTGCACGTCTGTGGGCCGCCGCGAGTTTGGCGGCCGCCATAAGCCTCGGTCAGATCGCCTCCGCGGCGCCCCAGCAGGGCGCCGCGCCCGAGCCGGTCAAGCCGGTGGATCCGAGCCGCTACGTCGGCCGCTGGTACGAAATCGCACGGCTGCCGAACAAGCTCGAGCAAGACTGCACGTCCGGCACGTCGGATTGGGCGAGGCAGGGCGACGGGAGTTTCGCGCTCGTCCAGACCTGCCACGTGGGAGCGGCCAACGGCCCGGCCAAGATCTGGCGCGCCGCCGGCCACATTCTCGATGTCGGCAAGAACTCGAAAATCCGCATCGGCTTTTTCGCCGGCCTGATCCACCAGGACTATTGGATCATCGACCGCGCCGACGACTACAGCTGGTGCCTCATGTCGACGCCGTCCTCGCGCTGGCTGTGGATCATGGCCCGCCGCCCGGCGGTGTCGCCGTCGCTGAGGGCCAGTCTGGTCGCCCGCGCCCGCACGCTCGGCTATGACACCGGCCGCCTCATCTACGACTCCCCGGGCGCCTGAGGCGCGCCGCCCCTCTTGCGAGCGGAACGAAAACCGAACATTCTCCGCGGGCATGAGCGATGATCTCATCCTCGCCGTCACACGCCCGGAGACCACGAGCGCGGTCACGCGCGGCGCCGCGCGCCTCTTCCTCGCGCTGGGCTACGCGCCGCTGGCGGAAGTCACTTTGCCGAACGGACGGCGCGCCGACCTGATGGCGCTGGGACCGAAGGGCGAGATCGCCATCGCCGAGGTGAAATCCGGGCTGGACGACTATCGCACCGACAAGAAGTGGGCCGAGTACGCGCCGTTCTGCGACGCCTTCTATTTCGCCGTCGACGCCGACTTTCCGCGCGCGATCCTGCCGGAAGGACCGGGCCTGATCGTCGCCGACGCCTTCGGTGGCGCGGTCCTGGTCGAGGCGCCGATGACGCCGCTGGTCCCGGCGCGGCGAAAGGCGCTGACGCTGGGCTTCGCGCGGCTCGCCGCCGCCCGCGCGCTGGCCGGACCTTAAGGGTTCGCCAGCCCCCAGCGGGCGCTGGCGCGCTGGTAGGCTTGGCGCGCCTCGATGCGATCGGCGTAGGCCCTGAACGACGGTTCGGTGGGCAGCGTCCCGTTGGCGAACCCCCACGGGAACCCGGCTCCGAGGCAGGCGTCGACGGTGGTGAACTGATCCCCCAGCAGCCACGGCCCGCGCTCCAGGCCCTTGCGCAACGTGTTCAGCACGCGGTCGTAGTCGCCGTAGCCCGCCATCTGCGCCGGCAGCGGCTCGCGCCCCGCCATCCTGTCGACCAGCACCGCGTCCAGGCTCGTGTTCAGGAAGTGCCAGCGCAGATAGGCCCCGCGCCTTGGATCGCCCACCGGCGGCGCGAGCCCGGCTTGCGGATAACGGTCGCCCAGATAGATGCCGATCGCGCCCGTCTCGCTCACCACCTCGTCGCCGTCCTTGATCGCGGGCACCTTTCCCATCGGATTGATCGCCAGGTACTCCGGCGTCTGGCCGTCGCCCGCGCGCACGTCGACAACCTTGATCTCGTAGGGCTGGCCCAGTTCCTCGAGCAGGAACATCGCCGAATTCGAGCGCGAGTTCGGGCAGTGATAGAGCGTGATCATCGGGGCGTCCTCTGGGTCGAAACCGCGGCCACCCTAGGCCCGGCCCCCTGACAGGTCGTGGCGGGAGCCGTCAGCGCGGGGCGCGTTTGGCCAGGATGCGCTGCAGCGTGCGGCGATGCATCGAAAGCCGCCGCGCCGTCTCCGAGACGTTGTGGTTGCAAAGCTCGTAGACGCGCTGGATGTGCTCCCAGCGGACGCGGTCGGCCGACATCGGGTTCTCCGGCGGCGCCGGCGCCTCGTGGTGGCGGGCGAGCAGCGCGCGGGTGACGTCGTCGGCGTCGGCGGGCTTGGAGAGATAGTCGACCGCGCCGGCTTTCACCGCCGCGACGGCGGTGGCGATCGCGCCGTAGCCGGTGAGCATGATCACCCGCGCATCGGGGCGGGCGGCCTGGATGGCCTCGACCAGCTGCAGGCCGTTGCCGTCCTCCAGCCGCATGTCCAGCACGGCGAAGGCCGGCGGGCTGGCCTTGATGGCCGCCGTGGCCTCGGCGATCGAGGCCGCCATCACCGGCTCGAAACCGCGCGCCTCGAGCGCCCGGCCGAGGCGCGTGCGGAACGGCGCATCGTCGTCGAGCAGCAGGAGGCTCTTGTCCTTCAGGGCGGCGACGGCGTTGTTCAGGTCCTGCATGGCGTCACTCAAGCGCGCAGCCTGTGTTCGCGTTCAGACTGCGGCATGATGTCGCTGTATCGGCCTCCGCTTCAAGTCCCAATCGCACGATCTTCCACAACGGGCGGAGGATCGATCACCCCGAGTTCAAATCCACCGGGCGCTGGGGGCGCTTCGATGGCCTCTCGCGGCCAGCGGGCGGCGAACACGGCGCCGCCGCCCTTGGCGTTGTGGAAGTCCACCACGGCGCCGGTGTGCTCCAGGAGCGTCTTGGAGATGAAGAAGCCCAGCCCCATGCCGATATGGCCGGAGCGGGAGCCTTCCGCGCCCGGCCGGCTGGTCACGTAGGGCTGGCCGAGCTTGGCCAGGATGTCCGGCGAAAAGCCCGGACCGTCGTCGCGCACCTCGACGGCGACGCTCGCTTCGTCGAAGCGGACGCTGACCAGCACCTCCGAGCGGGCGAAGTCGACGGCGTTCTCGACGATCGAGGTCATTGCGTGCAGCACCTCGGGCATGCGGCGGATCTCGGGCGGGCGTGCGCCGGGCGGGCCGGCGACCACCGCCTCGACCCGGATGCCGGCGGTGAGATGCGGCTCGATCGCCTCGTTGGCGAACTGCAACAGCGTCATGCGGGCGTGCACGGCGTCGTCGGTGTCGGGCTCCTCGGTAAGCCGGGTCAGGATTTCGCGACAGCGCTCGGCCTGGGACACGAGCAACTCGGCGTCCTCTTTCAGCGCGTCGGTCGGGGCCTGGCGGGCCATCTCCTTGGCGACGACCGCCATGGTCGCCAGCGGCGTGCCCAGCTCGTGCGCCGCGGCGGCGGCGAGCCCGCCCAGGGCCGAGAGCCGCTGCTCGCGCGCCAGCACCCGCTGGGTGAGGTTCAGCGCCAGCTCCATCCGCGCCGCCTCGGCCGCCGCCCGCCAAGCGTAGCCGGCCGTGAGCGCGATCCCTGTGAGGATGGCCGCGCCGACCGCCAGGCGGAACAACAGCGGCGTCGCGCCCGGCGCGATCGCCGGCCAGGGCGGCGGCAGCGACCAGAGGCTCATCGCCACCAGCGCCGCCGCAGCGAGCCCGGCGACGAACACGATCTGGCGTGGCGGCAGGCTGGCCGCGGCCAGCGTCGCCGGCGCGATCAGCAACAGGGAAAAGGGATTGAGCACGCCGCCGCTGAGCACCAGGATCGCCGACATCTGCGCGACGTCGAAGCCGAGCTGCAGCGCCTGACCCCATGGGCCCGCCGCGCGCCGCCCCAGCGGCGTGAAGCCGAGCGCGAGGTTGACCAGCGCCGCGGCGCCGATCACGCCGACCGCGCTCGCCAGAGGCCAGCTCAGCCCGAGCCACAGCGCGGCGGCCGCGACGGCGGTCAGCTCGGCGCCGAGCGTCAGCCAGCGCAGGCCGATCAGGACGCCGCCGCCCAGCCGCCCGTGCGTCGACGGCGCATCGAACAGGCCGTCGCCTTGCCCGGCGCCCGAGTGCGTCCTATCCAGGACCGTCGGCAGCGATGGCGCGCGTGTGAAGGGTTTCACCGGCCGATTGTAGCAGCCAGAGCGCGAGGTGAGCCATGTCGCTGAGAGGCTGGTTGTGGACCGCGGCCGCCGTTGCCGTGCTCGGCTTCGCCGGGCTTGTCCTCATCCGCCATGAGGGCGCGAGCCAGGGGCCGACCGCGACCCAGGCGGCGGCGATCGGAGGCCCCTTCCACATGGTCGATCAGACCGGCAAGCCGGTGGACCAGACGCTGCTGAACGGCAAGTGGAGCGCGGTCTTCTTCGGCTACACCTATTGCCCCGACGTCTGCCCGACCACGCTGCAGATGCTGGGCGCCGCCAGCCGCGGTCTCGGCGGCAAGGCCAACGACTTCCAGGTGGTCTTCGTCAGCGTCGATCCGGCCCGCGATACGCCGAAGCAGCTCAAGGACTACCTGTCGAACAGCGTCTTTCCGCCAGGCGCCATCGGCCTCACCGGCACGCCGCAGGAGGTCGCCGCCATCGCCCAGGCCTACGGCGTCTACTATCAGAAGCAGGGGGCGGGGGCCGACTATGCGGTGAACCATTCGGCCGCCATCTACCTGATGAACCCCAACGGCCGCTTCGACAGCGTGATCAGCCCGCAGGCCTCGCCCGACCAGGCGAAGGCGGCGATCCTGAAGGCCATGGACGGCGGCGCAGCCAACGGCTGACGCCAGCTTGCCGCCGAGATGGACTCCGTTCATCTTCGATGCTGTATGCTGCGCTGCACAATGTTCACGCGCGGCCGGGGGATGAATTGATGCTCTACGCCCTGCACGAGGCGGCCTACTACGCCTCGACGCCGATGCGCTTCGCCGTGCGCGCGGCGCGGGACTTCTGGGGCTCGCCCCTCAATCCGGCCGCCGACACCGCCATCGGCCGCAGCCTCTATGCCGGCGCCGATCTCATCGCCAACATCACCCGCCGCTATGGCCGCCCGGCCTGGGGGATCGACAGCGTTCTGGTCGATGGAACGCCGGTGGCGGTGCGCCCGGTCGAGGTCTGGCGCTCGCCTTGGGTGAGGCTGATCCACTTCGCCCGCGACCCGCGTGACCTGCGCCGCGCCGGCCGGACGCGGCTCGAGCCGGCGGTCCTCATCGTCGCGCCGCTCTCCGGGCACCACGCGACGCTGTTGCGCGGTACGGTCCAGGCCTTCCTGCAGGATCACGAGGTCTATGTGACCGACTGGTCGAACGCCCGCGACGTGCCGATGCTCGACGGCCGGTTCGACTTCCACGACTACATCGACCACGTCGGCGAGATGATCCGCGCCGTCGGCGGGCGCCCGCACGTGCTGGCGGTCTGCCAGCCGGGGCCGCCGGTGCTGGCGGCGGCGAGCCTGATGGCCGAGGACGGCGACCCATCGCGTCCCGCAAGCCTCGCCTTCATGGGCTCGCCCATCGACGCGCGGCTCTCGCCGACGGCGACCAACCTTTTGGCCGAGCAGTGCCCGTTCACCTGGTTCCAGCGGCAAATGATCTACACGGTCCCGCCGCCCTACCCGGGGATGATGCGGCAGGTCTATCCGGGCTTCGTCCAGCTCTACAGCTTCATGCAGCTGAACCTGGAGCGTCACCAGGAGGCCCACCGGCGCTACTTCGAGGACCTGGTGAAGGGCGACGGCGACTCGGCCGAGAAGCACCGCGAGTTCTACGACGAATACCTCTCCGTGCTCGACCTGACCGAGGAGTTCTACCTGCAGACGGTCGAGATCGTCTTCCAGAAGTACCTGCTGCCCAAGGGCGAACTCGTTCACCGCGGGCGCCCCGTGCGGCCTGCGGCGATCACCGACATCGGCATCATGACGGTCGAGGGCGAGAACGACGACATCTCCGGCATCGGCCAGACCCAGGCGGCGCACGCGCTCATGCCCAGGGTGCCGGCGGCGCTGCACGAGGACTATGTGCAGCCCAAGGTCGGCCACTATGGCGTCTTCAACGGCCGCCGCTTTCGCGAAGAGATCTATCCGCGCGTGCGCGCCTTCATCGCCCGCTGCGAGGCGCATGCCGGCGCCGCGAACGAAAACCTGCCGTTGCCGGCGGCCTGATTCGGGCCCTAAAGGCGCTACCGCCCATGGGCCTCTTCAACACCCAGCGCTACCAGGATGGCGACCGGATCGAAGTCGACGGTCTGACCGTTCGCCTGCGGGTCAGCCCGCGTGCGCGCCGGGTCAGCCTCAGGCTCGACTCCACGCGCGCCGAGATGGTGGCCTCCGCGCCGACGCCGCGCCGCCTTGCCGAAGCCGCCGCCTTTGCGCACCAGCGGCGGAGCTGGATCGCCGCGCAATTGGCCGCCTTGCCGCCGCGCGCGCCGTTCGCGCCCGGCGCGGTGATCGAAGTCGCCGGCGCGCCCTGCCGGCTGGTCGCGCGGCCGGGCCGCCCGGCCTGGTTTTCCGAGCCCGGCGGCCTGGTGCTGACCGCGCCCGGCGAGAGTCCGGCCTTTGCCCGGGCCGTCGAGCGGGCGATGAAGGCCGAGGCCCGCCGCCGGTTGCTGGAGCGGACCGCGGTGCACGCGTCCGCCCTCGAGCGGCCGATGCCGCAGGTCGCGATCGCCGATCCGCGCGGCCGCTGGGGCTCGTGCAGCCCGCCGCGCCGGAAAGGTTTCGGCGCCGGGATCGAGGTCGGCCGCATCCGCTATTCCTGGCGCCTGATCTTCGCCCCCGAGACCGTGCTCGACTACGTCTGCGCTCACGAAAGCGCCCACCTGATCGAGGCGAACCATTCGCCGCGCTTCTGGGCCGTCGTTCACGGCCTGATCGGCGATGCCCGCCCGCACCGCGCCTGGCTGCGCGCCAACGGCGCCCGCCTGCACGCTATCGGCCGCGATTGATCTAGCTAGCCCGGCGGCGGCAGGTCCGGCGGCGGCGCGGTCGCGGGCGGCGCGTTCACGATCGGCGGCTCGCCGCCGGGCGGCGCGGTCGAGAGGATGTCGTCGATCGATTGCGGGCCCGTCGGTGGCGTTGGGGGCGGCGCGCCGCCGCCGGGAATGCCGGGCGCCGAAACGTGCGGCAGCTCGAAGCTCATGAACGTCCGCCAGATCTCGGTCGGCGGGCCGCCGCCGGTCACGCCGCGCATCGGCGTGTCATCGTCGCGGCCGGTCCAGACCGCGGTGGTGACGTCGCCGGAATAGCCGATGAACCAGGCGTCTCGATAATCGCTGGCGGTGCCGGTCTTGCCGGCGATGTCGTAGCCGGAAATCGCCGCGCGGGCGCCGGTGCCCGACGCCACAACCTGGCGCATCATCTCGATCATCTCGGCCAGCGCCGGCTGGTGGATGACCTGCGCCGGCGGAGGCGGGCTGAGATTGTGGTCGTAGAGCACCTGGCCGGCGGCCGTCCTGATCCGCTCGATGCCGTAGGCGTGGGTCAAGAGCCCGCCGTTCGAGAAGGCGGAATAGGCCTGCGCCATCTCCAGCGGCGTCACCTCGACCGCGCCCAGCGCCATCGACGGGCCGGTCTGGATCGGAGTGGTGATGCCGAGGCGGTGCGCGGTCGCGGCCACGTTGGTCGTGCCGACCTCGTTCCCCAACCGCGCCGCGACGGTGTTGATCGACTGCGCCAGCGCCGTCTCCAGCGTGATCGGCCCGAGATAGCGCGGCTCGAAATTGTGCGGCGTCCAGTTGCCGATGGTCACCGGCTCGTCGACGGCCATCTCCTGCGGCGTGTGGCCGGCCTCCATCGCCGTCAGATAGACGAAGGGCTTGAACGACGAACCCGCCTGGCGCTGGGCCTGGCTCGCGCGGTCGTACTGGCTCTGGGCATAGTCGAGGCCGCCGACGTAGGCGCGGATGCGGCCCTGGCCGTCGACCGACACCAGCGCCGCCTGCTGCACGCCGGCCGCCTTGGCCGGCCCGTCCAGCACGGTGTGCACGGCGGCTTCCGCGCGGGCCTGGGCGTCGAGGTCGAGCGTCGTCTCGACGATCAGGTCCTGCTGCGGCTCGCCGACCAGGGCGCGCACCTGCTGGTCGACATAGTCGACGAAATACTGAGCGTTCTGGTTCGGCAGGCTGACCGCGACGCGCACGGGCTGGCGGAAGGCGGCGTCGCGATCGGCCGGGGTGATCGCATGGGTCTCGACCATCTTGTCCAGCACGATGGTGGCGCGCCGCTCGGCCCGGTCGCTGGCCGACACCGGGCTATAGCGCGAGGGTCCCTTCATCAGCCCGGCCAGCAGCGCCGCCTCGCCCAGGCTCAGGTCCTTGGCCTGCTTGTTGAAGTAGCGCTGCGAGGCGGCCTCGATGCCATAGGCGCCTTCGCCGAAGTAGACGCGATTCAGATAGAGGGCGAGGATCTGCTTCTTGCTGAACTTGTGCTCGAGCCAGACGGCCAGCACGATCTCCTGCGCCTTGCGCCTGAGCGTCTGGTCGGGCGTCAGGAACAGGTTGCGCGCGAGCTGCTGGGTGATGGTCGAGGCGCCCTGCTCGGTGTGGCCGGCGCGCAGGTCGGTCAGCACCGCACGCGCCATCCCGATCGGGTCGAAGCCCCAGTGCGAATAGAACCGCTGGTCCTCGATGGCGACGAAGGCGGCCGGCACGTAGGCCGGCAGCTGGTCGATGTCGACGGGCGGGGAGAACTGGCTGCCGCGCACCGCGACCTGCGAGCCGGAGCGGTCCAGATAGGCGATCGAAGGCTGGCGCTTCACCTGGAAGATCTTCGAGGTGTCCGGCAGGTCGAAGGCGAAGACGGCGAAGAAGCTGACGACCGCGATCACGCCCCAGACCGAGGCGACGAAGGCCCAGTAGACGAGCCCGCCCAGGAGGGTGCGGCGCGGCCGCGGGCGTGGTCCGCGCTGGCCTGGCCCCCCACCCTGACCGTTCGCCATCGCGCGTGTCTCTCCGTGCGCAGCCGCTGCTTCCGGCGCCGCGCGATAGGGGCTCTCTTAGCGAAAGCCGGCCGCCGGTGCGAGCGCCCAGGCCCGAACGCGCCAATGACAGGAGGAGGGCCGCGCGCTAGGCTCGCCCGCGCACCGATCGCCCGCGCCGGAGAGCCCGCCCGATGAGCCGTACACGGACCGTAGCGATCGTCGCGCTCGGGGTCCTCGCCGCCGCGTGCACGACCACCGCCAAGCCGCCGCCGATCGCCTGGAGCGGCGGCGATCCGCATCATCTGGCCAGCGACGACGCCGTTTGCCGCGACGAGGCGGCCAGGCTCGATGTCACGCAACCTTCCACCTATTCCGACCCGCGCTACGGCGTTACCAGCGCCATGGCCGACGCCGTCGCCCGCGACAATCCGCTGGCCGACCGCGGCGCCATCGTGCGCGAGGCCGCCTACGAAGCCTGCATGAACGACAAGGGATGGCGTCAGCCGCAGTAGCGCCGCTCGCCGGCGCGTCTTCACTGGACGAAGCGCGCGAGCGCCTGCGCGCGACCTTCGGACACGCCGACTTCCGCGGCCTTCAAGGGGCGGTGATCGCCGAGGCGCTTGCCGGACGAAGCGCGCTGGCCGTGCTGCCGACCGGCGGCGGCAAGAGCCTCTGCTACCAGATCCCCAGCCTCATGCGCCCCGGCGTGGGCGTGGTGGTTTCGCCGCTGATCGCGTTGATGGCCGACCAGGTGGCGGCGCTGACGCAGTATGGCGTCCGGGCGGCGCGCCTGGACTCGACCCTCGATCCTGGCGAGCGGCGCGACCTCTGGGCGCGGATCGAGGCCGGCGCGCTGGACCTGCTCTATCTCTCGCCCGAGGGGCTGATGCAGCCGCAGACGCTGGAGCGGCTCGGCCGCCTCTCGCCGGCGCTGATCGCCATCGACGAAGCCCACTGCGTCAGCCAGTGGGGTCACGACTTTCGCCCCGAATACCGCATGCTGGGGCGCCTGGCTGACATCTTCCCGACGACGCCGCGCCTGGCGGTCACCGCCACCGCCGACGCGCGCACGCGCGAGGACATCCGCACCGAGCTGCGCCTGACCGCCGCGCGCGAGTTCGTCGACAGCTTCGCGCGGCCGGAGCTGATCCTCTCCGCCGAACGCCGGCCGGCGCGCTCGGAAAAGCGCGTGGTCGAGCTGGTGAGCGCCCGCCCCGGCCGCGCGGGCGTCGTCTACACGGGCACGCGCGAGGGCTCGGAAAGCCTGGCCGCGGCGCTGAAGGAGGCCGGCGTCAACGCGCTCGCCTACCATGCCGGCCTCGACGCGGGCGTGCGCAAGCAGCGGCTGATCGCCTTCCTCGCCGCCGACGACGCGGTGATGGTGGCGACCATCGCGTTCGGCATGGGCATCGACAAGGCCGACGTCCGCTTCGTCATCCACGCCGATCCGCCGGCCTCGATCGAGGCCTACTGGCAGGAGATCGGCCGCGCCGGCCGCGACGGCGCGCCGGCGGAAGGGATCACCCTCTACGGCTCCGCGGACCTCGCCAAGGCGCTCCGCCGCATCGCTGGCCGCGAGGTGAGCGAAGAGGTGCGCCAGGTGCAGGCGCGCAAGGCTCGCCAGCTTTACGGCATGCTCGAGGGGATGGGCTGCCGCGCCGCCGCCGTCCGTCGCTACTTCGGCGAAGAGGGCGTCGAGCCTTGCGGCCAGTGCGATCTCTGCCTTGCCCCGCCGGTCGCCGTCGACGTAACGCAAGGCGCGCAGAAAGCGCTCGCGGCCGTGCACCGCCTGGGCGGCCGCTTCGGGCGCGGGCGGGTGGTCGATCACCTCCTGGGCAAGACCAAGGAGCCCAGCGCTTTCGAGACTGGCCTGTCGACCTTTGGCGTCGGCCAGGAGTTCAGCCCCGCCGGCTGGCGCGACCTGATCGAACAGCTGCTGTTCGAGGGGCTGTTGCGCGAGGCGCCCAACGACGGGCGCCCGCTGCTCGCCCTCGGCGACGCCGACGCCGTGCGCGCCGTCTATCGCGGCGAGCGGCCGGTGCAGCTTCGCCAGCTCCCCGAAGCGCACGATCCGACCACCCGCTCCGGCCGTCCGCGCCGGCGGCGCGCGGGCGCCGAACCGCTGGCGGTGGCGGCCGGCGACGCGGTCCTGTTCGAGGCCCTCCGCGCCTGGCGCCGCGACGAGGCGAAGGCTCAGGCCGTGCCGCCGTACGTCATCTTTCACGACCGCACGCTGGCGGAGATCGCCGCCGCCCGCCCGGCGAGCGCGGCGGCCCTCGGCCGCGTCGGCGGCGTCGGCCAGGCCAAGCTCGACCGCTATGGCGACGCGGTTCTGGCGCTGGTGCGGCGCTTCTGAAGGAGAGCGCCCCTAAGACGACCCGCTTTGGCTCTGCTCCAGCCACGCGGCCGAGCGCATTTCCTCAAGGCGCGAGGCGGTGCGCTGGAAGTCGAACGCGCCGTCGCCGGCGGGGTACAGACCCTCCGGTTCGGCCGCCGCCAGCATGACGAGGCGGGCGCGGGCCTCGTAGAGGGCGTCGATCATCATGATGAAGCGCCGCGCCAGGTCGCGGCCGTCGGGCGTGAGCGTCGGAACGTCCTCGAGCAGCACCGTGTGGAAGCGCTCGGCGATGGCCAGGTAGTCCTGCGGGCCGAGCGCCGCGCCGCAAAGGCTGGCGAAGCTGGCGCACAAAAGGCCGCCGCTCGCGTGCGGCAGGTGAAGCTGGCGGCCGAGCACCTCCAGCGTCGCCCCGCTCTCCTCGGCCCCGTCCAGAAGGTCGCGCCAAAGCGCCGCGAAGCGCGCCTCGTTCGCCGCCGACAGCGGCTGGAAGTAGACGCCGGCGCTCCTCAGCCGGTCGAGGCGGTAGTCGATCGACCCGTCCACGCGCACCAGCGACATCCGCTCGGTCAGCATGGCGATGAAGGGCAGAAAGAGCTGGCGGTTGATGCCGTCCCTGTAGAGCTGGTCCGGCGGGCGGTTGGCCGTGGCCACGACCACGACGCCGCGCGCGAACAGCGCCTCGAAAAGCCGCCCCAGGATCATCGCATCGGCGATGTCGTTCACCTGCAGCTCGTCGAAGCACAGCAGGCGGGCGCGGCCGGCGAGAAGGGCGGCCACGGGCTGAATTGGATCGTCGCCGCGGGCCTGGCCGAACACCTCGCGGCGCGCGGCGAGCCCGCCGTTTCGCCAGCGCTCGACCAGCGCATGCACCTCGGCCATGAACGCCTGGAAGTGGACGCGCCACTTCTTCTCCACCGGCGCGGCGGCGAAAAAGAGGTCCATCAGCATCGACTTGCCGCGCCCGACCGGGCCGAACAGATAGACGCCGCGCGGCGGCGGCGCCTTGCGGAACAACGAGACGATGGGCGCCGGCTCCGGCATGGCGGCCAGGTCGCGCTCCAGCCGGCCGAGCGCGGCGACGGCGGCGTCCTGCGCCGGGTCGGGCTTCAGCTCGCCCTTGGCGATGCGCGCGCGGTAGAGGGCGGCCAGCGGCTCGGTCATGCGGGCCGAGGGGTTAGCGCAGGCGTGGGCGGTTTCGCAAACGCTCTCGGCGGAGGTCTCCCGCCTTGCACTCGCGCGCCCCGTGGTTTTCAAGGATCGGCAGGGGCGCCGGCAGACGGTCCCGAAGGAGGACGCCGATGAGCGAGGGCGAGGTTTTCCCGGTTCCCGAAGCCTGGGCGAAGCGGGCGCACATGGACGCCGCGGCCTACGAGGCGGCCTGGAAGCGGGTCGAAGCCGATCCCACCGGCTTCTGGCGCGACGTGGCCGGCCGGCTCGACTGGATCAAGCCCTTCAGCGTGGTCAAGGACGTCTCCTACAAGAAGGAGGACTTCCGCATCCGCTGGTTCGCCGATGGCGTCCTGAACGTCTCCGCCAACTGCCTCGACCGCCACCTGCCGCACCGAGCGAACGACGTCGCCTTCATCTGGGAGGGCGACGATCCGAAGGACTCGCGGCGGATCACCTATGCCGAGGCGCACGCGGAAACCTGCCGCATGGCCAACGTGCTCAAGGCCTACGGCGTCGCCAAGGGCGACCGGGTGACCATCTATCTGCCGATGATCCCGGAGGCGGCTTACGCCATGCTCGCCTGCGCCCGCATCGGGGCCATCCATTCGGTGATCTTCGGCGGCTTCTCGCCGGACTCGATCGCCGGGCGCATCCAGGACTGCGACTCCCGCTTCGTCATCACCGCCGACGAGGGGCTGCGCGGCGGCCGCGTCGTGCCGCTGAAGGCCAACGTCGACGAGGCGCTGAAGTCCTGCCCCGGCGTGGAGACGGTGCTGGTGGTCAAGCGCACGGGCGCGAACGTCGGCATGACGGCCGGCCGCGACGTCGCCTACGACGAGGCCAGGACCAAGGTCAGCGCCGACTGCCCGCCCGAGCCGATGGGGGCGGAGGACCCGCTGTTCATCCTCTACACCTCCGGCTCGACCGGAAAGCCCAAGGGCGTGCTGCACACCACCGGCGGCTATCTCACCTGGGCGTCGTGGACGCACGAACTCGTCTTCGACTACCGGCCGGGCGAGGTCTTCTGGTGCACCGCCGACGTGGGCTGGGTCACCGGTCACAGCTACATCGTCTACGGACCGCTCGCGAACGGGGCGACGTCGCTGATCTTCGAGGGCGTGCCCAACCATCCGACCGTCTCCCGCTTCTGGGAGGTGATCGACAAGCACCAGGTCGAGATCTTCTACACCGCGCCGACCGCGCTCCGCGCCCTGATGCGCGACGGCGACGCGCCGGTGCAGAGGACAAGCCGCAAGTCGCTCCGCCTGCTCGGCACCGTGGGCGAGCCGATCAATCCGGAGGCCTGGCTCTGGTACCACCGCGTGGTGGGCGAGGGGCGCTGCCCGATCGTCGACACCTGGTGGCAGACCGAAACCGGCGCCTGCCTCATCTCGCCGCTGCCCGGCGCGACGGCGCTCAAGCCTGGCTCGGCCACCAAGCCGTTGCCGGGCGTGAAGCTGCAGATCGTCGACGGCGACGGCAAGGTCCTGGAGGGCGCGACGCAGGGCAACCTCTGCCTCACCGACTCCTGGCCCGGGCAGATGCGCACGGTCTACGGCGACCACGACCGCTTCATCGCCACCTACTTCACCACCTACCCCGGCAAGTACTTCACCGGCGACGGCTGCCGCCGCGACGAGGACGGCTATTACTGGATCACCGGACGGGTCGACGACGTGATCAACGTCTCGGGCCACAGGCTGGGCACGGCCGAGGTCGAGTCGGCCCTGGTCGGCCACCACAGCGTCGCCGAGGCCGCGGTCGTCGGCTACCCGCACGAGATCAAGGGCCAGGGCATCTACGCCTACGTCACGCTGAAGGCCGATCAGACGCCCAGCGAAGACCTCAGGAAGGAGTTGGTGCAGTGGGTGCGGCGCGAGATCGGCCCCTTCGCCCAGCCGGACGTGATCCAGTGGGCGCCGGGCCTGCCCAAGACCCGCTCCGGCAAGATCATGCGCCGCATCCTCCGCAAGGTGGCCGAGGGCGACGTGACCAACCTCGGCGACACGACCACGCTCGCCGACCCGACCGTGGTCTCCGACCTGGTCGACAACCGCGCCAGCGTCGGCTGATGCTCTCCTGGCAAATCGGGCGGGTGAAGGTCACCCGCGTCGTCGAGATGGAGCTGACCACCCGCTGGCGCGCGGACCGGCCGTTCATCGTCGAGGCGACGCCGGAGGCGCTGAAGTCGACGCCCTGGCTCCACCCGCATTTCGTCAACGACGAGGGTTCGCTGCTCGTCTCCATCCACGCGCTGCTGGTCGAGGCTTCGGGCCTTCGTCTCGTCGTCGACACCTGCATCGGCAACGACCGCAACCGCGCCTTCCTCGGCGGCCGTTCGATCTCGACGCCGTTCCTCGAGCATCTGGAGGCGGCCGGCTGGACGCGGGAGAGCGTCGACCTCGTCCTCTGCACCCACCTGCACGTCGATCACGTCGGCTGGAACACCATGCTCGAAGGCGGCAAATGGGTCCCGACCTTCCCCAACGCCCGCTACCTGATCGGCAAGCGCGAGTACGACCACTGGAACGGCGAGGACGACGCCGAGCAGCAGACGATCCTCTCGGACTCCATCCGTCCGATCCTCGACGCCGGTCTCGCCGACCTGGTCGAGATGGACCACGTGATCTCGCCGGAAATCCGCCTGACGCCGACCACCGGCCACACCCCCGGCCACGTCAGCGTGCTGATCACCTCGGAGGGCGAGCGGGCCATGATCACCGGCGATATCATGCACCACCCGGTGCAGATGGCGCATCCGGACTGGGCGCCCAGCTTCGATTCCGACAAGGCCGCGGCCATCGCCACCCGCAAGCGCGTGCTGGGCGAAGTGGCCGACGAGCCCATCCTCGTCATCGGCACCCACTTCGCCGCCCCCACCGCCGGCCGCGTGCGCCGCGACGGCGACGCCTTCCGCTTCGAGGTCTGAACCCCATGCTCAGTTGGAAGATCGGCAAGGTCACCGTCACCCGCATCGTCGAGATGGACCTGCCGCTGCCCCCTTACTCGGAGACGTTCTCGTTCCTCAAGGAGGCCACGCCCGAGGCGCTGAAGACGATGCCCTGGCTCTACCCGAACTTCGTCGGGCCCGACGGCCAGCTCCTGCTCTCGGTCCATGCGCTCTTGGTGGATGCGCCGGGGCTGAAGCTGGTCGTCGACACCTGCATCGGCAACGACCGCCCGCGCAGCATCACGGGCGGCGAAGCGCTGCAGACCGCCTTTCTCGACGACTTTCTAGCGGCCGGCTGGACGCGCGAGGGGGTCGATGCGGTCGTCTGCACGCACCTGCACGTCGATCACGTCGGATGGAACACCATGCTCGAGAACGGCAAGTGGGTCCCGACCTTTCCCAACGCCCGCTACGTCATCGGGCGCGCGGAGTACGAGCACTGGCGGGCGAAGAACGGCGAAGAGCTGCAGACGATTCTCGCCGATTCCGTGCAACCCATCTTCGACGCCGGGCTGGCCGAGCTGGTCGATCCGGATCACCGGCTCTCCAGCGAGATCCGCCTCATTCCGACCCACGGCCACACGCCCGGCCACGTGAGCGTGGTCATCGAATCGGAAGGCGAGCACGCCTTCATCAGCGGCGACTTCCTGCATCACCCCTGCCAGATCACCCACCCGGAGTGGACGTCGGTCTCCGATACCGACTCCGAGCAGGCGCGCGCCACCCGTCGCCGCGTGGTCGAGGACGTCGCGCGCGATCGGTCGCTGTTCATCGGGACCCATTTCCCCGCCCCCACCGCCGGCCGCGTGCGCCGCGACGGCGACGCCTATCGGTTCGAGGTCTGACGCCATGCTCAGCTGGAAGATCGGTCAGGTCACCGTCACCCGCGTCGTCGAGATGGACCTCCCGTTTCCCTACACAGACCAGTTTCAGTTCCTG
>DATGKF010000086.1:0-25489 GCA_035294785.1 Caulobacteraceae bacterium
TATCTCGACCGCCAGAACGCCGGCATCGTCAAGGAAGCATTGAACCTCGACGACGCCACCGCCACGCTCGACGTCGGCGGGAGCCAGCGGGCGGGGACCTCGGCGCTGCTCGATGCGCTGCAGGCGGCCAAAGGCGGGGCCGGCGAGGTGCTGTGCGTCGCCGCCGAGAAGCGACGCGCTCAGCCGGCCTCGGAGCTGGAGCTGGTGGGTGGCGACGCCGCGGCAGCCTTGCTGGTCGGCGAGGCGGATGTGGTGGGAGCGGAGTTCCTGGGCGCGCACAGCGTCTCGATCGACTTCGTCGACCACTTCCGCGCCGAGGGCTCGGACTTCGACTACGGCTGGGAATCGCGCTGGGTGCGCGACGAGGGCTACGCCAAGATCGCCCCGGCGGCGATCAAGGCGGCGCTCGCCAAGCTCGGGATCGCCGCGGCGGACGTCGGCCAGTTCATCATGGGCGCGCCGATGCGAGGCGTGAACGAGGCGGTGGCCAAGGCCGCCGGGATCGCCCCGACTGCGGTGCGCGAGCCCCTCGCGACGGTGCTCGGCGAGGCCGGGACGGCGCAGCCGCTGATCCTGCTGGCCCAGGCGCTGGAGAGCGCCAAGGCGGGCGAGATCCTGGCCGTGGTCGGCTTCGGCCAGGGCTGCGACGTGCTCGTCTTCCGCGCCACCGCCCAGGCCGCCGCGGCGGTGCGCGGCCTCGGCGTCTCCGGCTGGCTCGCCCGACGCAAGCCGGAGAGCAATTACATCAAGTACCTGGCGTTCAACGGCCACCTGGCCATCGAGCGCGGCATGCGCGCCGAGTTCGACCAGAAGGCGGCGCTCACCGCCCTCTACCGCAGCCGCAAGGCGGTGATGGCGCTGGTGGGCGGCAAGTGCGCCAAGACAGGCGTGGTGCAGTTCCCCAAGTCCGAGATCAGCGTCGCCCAGAACGACCGCGCCATCGGCACGCAAGAGGATTATCCGCTGGCCGAGCGGCGGGCGCGGATCATGACCCATACGGCCGACAGCCTCACCTATTCGCCCGATCCGCCGTGCTACTACGGGGCCATCGAGTTCGAGGAGGGCGGGCGGATGACGGTGGAGTTCGCCGACGTCGAGGCGGGCGACGTGATCGTCGGCGCGCCCATGCGGATGATGTTCCGCATCAAGGCCGTGGACGAGAACCGCGGCTTCACCAAGTATTTCTGGAAGGCGGTGCCGGACTATCTGGACGCCGCCGCGCCGGCCCAGCTGGCCGCGGAATAGGGAGGAACGAGATGGCGAGCGGGATCAAGGACCGGGTGGCGATCCTCGGCATGGGCTGCGCCAAGTTCGGCGAGCGCTGGGACGCCGACGCCGAGACGCTGATGGTCGAGGCCTTCCAGGAGTGCATCGCCGACGCTGGGATCGAGGTCTCTGAGATCGGCGCGGCCTGGCTGGGCGTCGGCTTCGATGCGCAGAACGTCGGCCCGAGCGGCATCCCGCTGGCCATGGCCCTGCGCCTGCCCAACATCGCGGTGACCAAGGTCGAGAACTACTGCGCCTCCGGCACCGAGAGCTTCCGCGGCGCCGTCTACGCCGTGGCCTCCGGCGCCTGCGACATCGCGCTGGCCATGGGGGTCGAGAAGCTGAAGGACACCGGCTACGGCGGTCTGCCGGTGCGCACCCGCGGCACCAGCTACGACATGGTCAACGTCACCGGCTCGGCCCCCGGTTTCTTCGCCCAACTCGCCAGCGCCTACCGCGCCAAGCACGGTGTCGCGCCCGAGGAGCTGAAGCGGGCGATGGCGCACGTCTCGGTGAAAAGCCACGCCAACGGGGCCAAGAACCCCAAGGCGCACCTGCGCAAGGCCATCACCGAGGAGCAGGCGCTGGCCGCCCCGATGATCGCCGCGCCGCTCGGCCTCTTCGACTGCTGCGGCGTCTCCGACGGCGCGGCCTGCGCCATCGTCACCACGCCCGAGATCGCCAGAAGCCTCGGCAAGACCGATCTCGTCACGGTCAAGGCGCTGCAGCTGTCGGTCTCCAACGGCTGGGAGCTGCAGGGGTCCGGCTGGGACGGCAGCTACTTCCACACCACCCGCATCGCCGCCGCCCGCGCCTACCAGGAGGCTGGCATCACCGATCCGCGCCGCCAGCTCTCGCTGATGGAGGTGCACGATTGCTTCTCGATCACCGAGCTGGTCACCATGGAGGATCTCGGCGTCAGCCCGGAAGGCGGGGCGGTGAAGGATGTGCTGGACGGGCTCTTCGACGCCGATGGCCAGATCCCCTGCCAGATCGACGGCGGCCTCAAGTGCTTCGGCCACCCGATCGGCGCCTCGGGCCTTCGCATGATTTACGAGAACTACCTGCAGATGCTCGGCCGCGCCGGCGAGCGCCAGCGCAGCGAGCAGCCGATCTTTGGCCTCTCCCACAACCTCGGCGGCATGCCCAACCAGAACGTCAGCGCCGTCGCGATCGTGGGGATGGAGGGGGCTTGAGCCCGTTGCGCGGACGGTCGCGCGAAACCACCTGAATCCTCTGACCAGCGATCAGGAGGTTCCTATGGCCCAATCCGACAAGCCGCGCGTCGTCGGCTTCAATCACGTCGCCCTGGAGGTCGGGGATATCGAGGAGGCGCTGGCCTTCTACGGTCGGCTGTTCGACTTCACGCTGCGCGGCAAGAGCCCGACGATGGCGTTCATCGACCTCGGCGACCAGTTCATCGCCCTGCAGAAGGGCCGCAAGCAGCCGGCCGACGACGGCCGCCATTTCGGCCTGGTGGTCGACGACAAGGAAGCGTCCCGGCGGGCGCTGAAGGACGCCGGCGTCGAGACGCTCCAGGGGCCGTTCTTGGATTTCCGCGATCCCTGGGGCAACCGCATCGAGATCGTCGGCTACGACAACATCCAGTTCACCAAAGCGCCGAACGTGATGCGCGGCATGGGCCTGGCGCTGGAGAAGACCGAGAGCGCCGTCAAGGAGCTCGCCGAGAAAGGCATGGCGCCTGGCTAGGCTCGGCCGATTCCCGCCATGACGTTGGCGACGACGCGGGCGGCGAACGCCCGGTCGATCGGCTCGCGGGAAAACCAGCGGCGATAGAAGAAGGGGCCGTAGATGGCCGCCACGATCTGGCCGGGGTCCTGGTCGGCCGGGACTTCGCCGCGCGCCTTCGCGCGTTCGATCGCGACCAGATAAGGCGCCGCGAAACCGGCCTGAAGCCGCGCGTGAAGCGCGGCGATCTCCGGATCGCGCTCGGCGGCGTCGACGATCGAAGGCAGGATCGTCGGCCAGCGCGCGCTGCGCAGCTGTTCGGTGAGATAGCCGACGAGCGCCGCAAGGTCGCCCTCCAGGCTCCCGGTGTCCGGCAGGTCCGGGCGCGCGCCCAGGCGCGAGCAGGCGTCGAGCAAGAGCGCCGAGCGCGACGGCCAATGACGATAAATGGTCGTCTTGGCCACCCCCGATCGGCGGGACACCTCGTCGATGCTGACGCCGCCGATGCCGGCTTCCGACATGAGTTCGTTGGTCGTTTTGAGGACCGCGTCCTTCGAACGCTGGACGCGCCCGCTCACGCCGATTTCAGCCATTGACGTCCTGCTCTCGTAACGATACGGTTGCGTAGCAATAGCACGATACGGTATCGTATCAACGATAGCGCAGAGTAGCACAACGTGGCGCACGCGTCGCGGTCCCGCCCAGGAGGAGAAATCCATGCTCGACCCTCATCCCCGCAAGCGCGTCGCCGTCCTCGACAGCGAGATGAGCTACGTCGATGTGGGCGAAGGCGACCCGATCGTCTTCCTACACGGCAATCCCACCTCGTCCTTTCTCTGGCGCAACATCATCCCGCACGTGAGCGGGCTTGGGCGCTGCCTGGCGCCAGATCTGATCGGCATGGGCCAGTCCAGCCGGTCACCCACCGATTCGTACCGCTTCGCAGACCACGCCCGCTATCTCGACGCCTGGTTTGCCGCGCTCGATCTGACACGCGACGTCACGCTGGTCGTGCACGACTGGGGCTCGGCGCTAGGGTTTCACCACGCATTCCGCCATCGAGGCCAGATCAAGGCCATCGCCTACATGGAGGCGATCGTCAGCCCGATGCGCCGCGCCGATTTCGGCGAGGGCGGCGGCATCTTCGCGGAGCTCCGTTCGCCAGCCGGCGAGGGTCTGATCTTCGACGAGAATGCCTTCGTCGAGCGGATCCTCCCGAGCGGGATTCTTCGCCAGCTGAGCGACGCGGAGATGGACGCCTATCGGGCGCCGTTCCTGGCGCGGGAATCGCGGCTGCCCACGCTGGTCTGGCCAAGACAGATTCCCATCGACGGCCAGCCGCCTGAAGTCGCCGCCATCGTCCAGGCCTATGGCGCCTGGCTATCGGCAAGCCCGGTTCCCAAGCTGTTCGTCGCGGGCGAGCCCGGCGCGATCCTCCGCCGGGGCAGCGCCAGCTACGCCTTCTGCGCCGCCTGGCCGAACCAGCGGCAGGTGACCGTCAGCGGCCGCCACTTCCTGCAGGAGGACTCGGCCGCAGCAATCGGCGCAGCGCTGAGGCGCTTCGTCGAGGACGTCGGCGCCGGCCGGCCCCTCTCCCTCACCCCCGAACGCATGGAGCAGACGCAATGACCCTCAACGACGAGATCGCCGCCTTCACAGCGCAGGTCGTTGGCCGGCTGCCGGCCGAGTTGGCCGCTGATATCGAGCGCTCGATCGAAGCGGTGCGCGCGAGCGGCGCCGTCGAGCGTGCAATGGGCGTGGGTGATCTCGCCCCGCCCTTCGTCCTGCCGAACGCCGAGGGCCGGCCCGTGGCGCTCAGGGAGATGCTCCGGCGCGGACCCTTGATCGTCACCTTCTATCGCGGCGTCTGGTGCCCGTACTGCAACCTCGAGCTACGCGCCTACCAGCGCCTTTTGCCGGAGATTCGCGCGACCGGCGGCGACGTCGTCGCCATCTCACCTCAGACGCCAGACAACTCGGTGCGCACGGCGAGCGGGGCCGGTCTCGGCTTCGAGGTGCTGAGCGACCACGGGAACGGCGTCGCCAGCGAGTTCGGCGTCGCTTACCCAACGCCCGACGCGATCAGGCGCACGACCGCGCTGTTCGGGGCCGACATCGATGCGGTGAACGGCGTCGCGGGCAGCGATCTGCCGCTCTCGGCGACGTACGTCATCGACTCCGACAGACGTATCGCCTTGGCCAGTGTCGAGGCCGACTTTCGCGTCCGTCTCGAGCCGACCGAGGCGCTGGCGGCGCTAAAGGCGCTGGCGCCCGCGCCAGCCATCGCCCAAGGCTGAGGGAGGCTCCCATGCTCGCCACCGAGATCATAGCGGCCATCATCGAACTGATGCTGCTCGCCGGGATCGGCGTCGTTCTGGCCGAGGCCGCGACGCGCCCCGGACCGCCCCCACCGAGCCGCACGCGCGAGCGGGCAGGCGATATCCTGATGGGGCTGGCCATCGCCGTCTTCTTCCTGAGCGGCGTGACCAAACTGATGCACCTGCCGTTCGCGATGGCCGAGATGGGCGTGCTACGGCTGACCGGGTGGAAGCTCGACCTCGTCGCCGGCGTCGAGCTGACGAGCGGGGCGCTGCTGGTCTACCGCCCGCTCCGCTCGCTCGCGCTCCTGTTCAACTCCGCCCACTGCGGCGGCGCCATCGTCGCCCACCTGGCGGCCGGGCAGGAGTTCGCGGCGGTCCCTTCGGCCGTGATCCTGAGCCTGGTCTGGCTGGGCGCGCTCCTCCGCCACCCTGAGGTGCTCTGGAGCTTGAGCCAGTACGCGGCGACCCGTGCCGGGCGGCCAGCGGCGCGCAGCCTTCGCCGGCGGCGCGACGCGCCCGCCTAGCCGCCGCCGTAAGGCCGGGTGAGCACTTCCAGGAAGTGGCCGTCGGGGTCGGGGAAGTAGACGCCGCGGCCGCCGTCCCGGTGATTGATCTCGCCGGGATGGCGCTGGGCCGGGTCGGCCCAGTAGTCGAGCTTCTTTTCCTGGATGCGGCCGAAAACGGCGTCGAAGTCCGCTTCGTCGATCAGGAAGGCGTAGTGCTGGGACCGGATCGCCTCGCCGGTTTGCATGAAGTCGAGCGAGACGCCGTTGTCCATTTCGACGACGGCGAACGGTCCGAAGCTCGCCGGGGCCGGACGGCCGAGAATCTCGGCGAGAAAGCCAGCCGACGCGGCCTTGTCGCGGCAAAGGACGATGGTGTGGTTGAGCTGAGCGGTCATGGGATCAGGACCTCCTTCTCGCGGGATCGGGACTCTATAGAATTAGGAACGCACGCGCGCTTTTGTCAGCAGCACGCCAGCGGGTGAGCGTCGCCTCCCCTGGCGGCCAGCAATTCCTTTGCTACGATAAGGCATGGCAAAGGATGGCGCGGCGGAGCGCTTCACCCGCGAGGACATCGAAACTTGGCGGCGCGACGGCGGCCTCGTCATCCAGAACTTCTTCACGTCCGACGAGGTCGCGGCTGTGCAGGCGGACTTCCGCGCCGCCTTCGACCGCGAGGCGGGCGGCGCCGAGGCGATGGAGCGCAAGAACAAAGGCGAGGTCGGCCGCTTCAATCCGGCGCAGTTCGAAGGCATCAAGTCGGTGCCCATCGACTGTTCTCCGGCGCTGAACCTGATCGGCGTGCATCCGGCGATCGTCGCCTTCGCCAAGGCGGCGCTGAAGACGTCAGCGGTGCATGTCTACCAATGCCAGAGCTGGGCGAAATACACCGGCGACGCGGACTACGATCAGCCGTTCCACTGCGACTTTCCCAACCACACGCTGACCGTCCCGTCGGAGGACGAGGCCCGCAACTCAATCACCATCCTTTGCTACTTCTCTGACGTGACCGAGGCGCACGGGCCGGCGCACTTCGTCACCCGCCCCGACGCCGCCAAGGTGGCTGGGCCCGAGGCCACGTTCAGCCGCGACCCCAAGGTGCAGAAGGCGCTGCAAAAAGGTTTGAAGACATACGAGCGCTCGAGCGCATCGCCGGCCGGCTCCATCTTTCCCTACGCCATCGACATCTATCACCGCGGCTCGAACCTGACCGCTCCGCACGGGCATCGGTATGCGCTGATGACCTGCTTCAAGGCGGCGGGCGACGAGTCGATCGGTTTCCGCGCCTGGGCCTTCCACCACACGATGCCGTGGAAGATAATCTTCGAGAACGCGACGCCCGAGCAGCTGGCCTGCTTCGGCGTGCAGCCGCCTGGGCATCCCTTCTGGACCGAGACCACGTTGACTCGCGCCCAGGCCCGCTACGCGGGGTGGGACATGACCCCGTATCGCGAAGCAATGGCCGTCGCGGCCTAGAGGCATGGAACGGACACTCGCGATCGTCGCGGTGGCCGCGGCCGTAGCCGGACCCGCCGCCAGCGAGGCTCTGCTGGCGAACTACGCCTGCCGGCTGAAACACCAGGCGACGTTCTTCACCTCGGTCGACCAGTTGCCGCAGGCTATCCGCGCCGACCTCGAGCGGCGCGAGCACGTGGCACTGAGCCGGCCGCCGCGCGCCCAAGACGCTGCGCCTGCGTCCGAGTCCGGCGTGCGGACGATTGTTGTTGAGACGGACGAGCCCTGGTTCCGCCTGGTCAAGTTCGGAAAAAGTGACCGCACCTACTTCATCTGGTTCGAGAGAGGCGGCTATGGCGGAGCGGCCTACCAGGTCTTCTATTCACTCGCCGTCAGCGGCCGCACCGACGATCCCGTGGCCGACTGGGACGGCGGGTTCGCCTCCGAGTCGCCCTGCCGAGCCACTGACGACTTCCTCGACGGCGTCCGTCCTTACCAGCCAATCCCGCGCTAGCGGGCGTCTGCCACCGCTGTCGGGATCGGGTCGCCAGCTGCGTGCGACGCACGATCGATCGGCGGCGCGCCGGAGGGGAGCGGCGCGGCAGGGTCGCGGAGGAAGCTCTCGACATCCTTGAAGACCACGTCGCGCTGGCGGTCGACAATGAGGAGGTGCCAGCCGTGGGCGTAGAAGGCCGAGCGCTGGCTCGCCGTCAGCCCCTTGGCCGCGCGGATGTGCGCCGGAACCGGGATGATCTCGTCGTGGGCGCCGGCCATGTAGAGGAGCGGCGTTCGGATCAGGCCGACTTCGCGGCTGGCCTGCTCCATGGTGTTGACGAGGCCGAAGAGCGCGTCGGCGCGGGCGCCCCAACTCTCGAGCGGATCGCGGCCCATCCGGCGCAGTTCGTCGATGTTGTCGGACGCGTAGATCCTGGCGGTCAGCCAGTCGGGCGGGTTGACCATCAGCGGCCCGTCCACGTGCGCGGCGAGCCAGAGCGTGGTCTTGTAGAGCAACGGCTGCGTCGACCAGCCCCAGACCGAGGGCGAGAGCAGCACGACCCGATCCGCGTTCGGCGGCCGGGGCGAGGCGAAGGCTTCGATGGTCACCGCCCCGCCCATGCTCTCGCCCGCCACGGCGACGATCGCGTGCGGATAGCGGGCACGAACGAGCGCGGTGATGGTGCGCAAATCCTCGGTGTAGAGCGCGTCGCCCGCCCAGACGCCGCGCTCGGGCGAGCGGCCGAAGCCGCGCTGATCGTAGGCGATGGTGGCGATGCCGTCCTTGGCCCAATAGGGCCCGGCGAGATCGAACGCGTTGGCGTAGTCGTCCATGCCGTGCACGCCGACGATCACCGCCCAGGGCTCGCCGTCCGGCAGCCACTCCTGCAAGCCCAGCCGCGCGCCGTCGAAGCTGACGAAGGCGTGCGGTTCGAGCCGCGGCCCGCGGAAGCCCGCGCCCGGCGTCCAGGCCTGCTGGATCACCGGCCCGCAGCTTGTCAGGCTGAGCGCTGCGAGCGCGATCAGAATCCAGCGGCCCATGCGCGCCAGTCTACGGGACGGCGCGGCGGAGATGTGGCGCTGGCCGCAAATCAGCCGCCGCGCTTCATCGTTTCGCGGGCGACGACCAGCTGTTGGATCTGGCTGGTGCCCTCGTAGATGCGGAAGATCCGCACGTCGCGATAGAAGCGCTCGATGCCGTGGTCGGCGACGTAGCCGGCGCCGCCGAAGATCTGCACGGCGCGGTCGGCGACGCGGCCCACCATCTCGGAGGCGAACAGCTTCGACGCCGCCGCTTCCAGCGTAACGTTTTCGCCGGCGTCGCGCCGCCGCGCGGTCTCCATCACCAGCGCCTTCGCCGCCATGGACTCGGTCTTGGAGTCGGCGATCATCGCCTGGATCAGCTGGAACGACGCCAACGCCTGGCCGAACTGCTTGCGCTCGGCGGTGTAGGCGACGCAGTCGGCGATCAGCCGCTCGGCCACCCCACAGCAGACCGCGCCGATGTGCAGCCGGCCCCGGTCGAGCACCTGCATGGCGACCTTGAAGCCCTCGCCCTCCTCGCCCAGCCGGTTCTCGGCGGGCACGCGCACGCCCTCGAAGTTGACGTCGCAGATGTGGGCGCCCTGCTGGCCCATCTTCTTTTCGGGTTTTCCGACCGTAAGACCGGCGAGGTCGCGTGGGACGAGGAAGGCGGAGACGCCCGCCGCCCCCGGTTTGGAAGCGTCGGTCCGCGCCATGACGGTGAAGAGGCCGGCCTTGTTCGCATTGGTGATGAAGCGTTTGCCCCCGTCGAGGACGTAGACGTCCCCATCGCGCCGCGCCTTGGTCTGCACGGCGGCCGAGTCGGAGCCGGCCTCGGGCTCGGTCAGGGCGAAGGATGTGACGAGCTCGCCGGACGCGATGCGCGGCAGGTACTTGGCCTTCTGTTCGTCGGTCCCGAACATCACAAGGCCCTGGCTGCCGATGCCGACGTTGGTGCCGAACGTGGAGCGGAAGGCCGGCGACGTGCGGCCGAGCTCGACCGCCACGCCGCACTCGTCCTCCATCGAGAGGCCGAGCCCGCCGTATTCTTCCGGGATCGAGAGGCCGAACAGGCCGAGCTGGCGCATCTCCTCGACCACGTCGTCGGGGATGGCGTCGTCCTCCGCGACCTTCGCCTCCAGCGGGCGCAGACGCTCGGAGACGAAACGGCGCACCGCCTCGATCAGCTGGACGCGGGTGTCGACGTCGAGGGGCATGGCCTTTTCCCTGGGCTAGACGCTATGCAGGCCGCGCGAGTTTAGGGCGAGCGCCGAGCAGGGAGCAAACATGGCCGACGGGACGACCGAGACCACAGGAGGATTCAGGCCGGTCGCGGCCGGCGAGTGGGCGGGTTGGAGCACCTATGGCGACTCGCCGTTCGAGGACCACGCCGGCCCGTTCTACAGCCGCCTCGACGAGACCGGCCAGGCCGTGTGCGCCTTCCGCGCCGGCAAGCATCACATGAACGGCGACAACGGCTTCATGCACGGCGGTTGCCTGATGACCTTCGCCGACTATGCGATCTTCATCTTCGCCCGGGAGGCGCTGGCCGGGCACGGTTCAGTCACCGCGTCGATGAACTGCGAGTTCGTCGACGCCGGGCGCGAGGGCGAGCTGATCGAGTGCCGGGGCGAGGTCGTTCGTGCGGGCGCCTCGCTGGTGTTCGTGCGGGGCATGATCACGGCGGGCGGGCGGCCCCTGCTGAACTTCTCGTCGATCATCAAGAAGCTTCGGCGGCGCCTCTAGTCCGATGGCCCGGCTCAACGTCCTCGACCTGTCGCCCGTCTCAATGGACGGCGGGACGCAGGCGCAGGGCGTACGCGAGACGGTCGAGGTCGCCAAAGCCGCCGAGCGCCTGGGCTACCAGCGGTTCTGGGTGGCCGAGCACCACTCGATCAAGCACCTGTCGAGCCCCGCCCCGGAGATCTTGATCGCCGCGCTGACGCAGGTGACGAGCCGCATCCGCCTGGGCTCCGGCGGGGTCATGTTGCCCAACTACTCGCCGCTCAAGGTGGCGGAGGTCTTCATGGAGCTCGAGGCGCTGGCGCCGGGGCGGATCGACCTTGGGCTCGGCCGCGCGCTCGGCGCCGACATGATGACCGGGCGGGCGCTGGGCTCGCGATCGTCCGAGGTGTTCCCGCAATATTTCGCGCTGCTTAGCGCCTGGATCCTCGACGCCTGCGGCAAGGAGCCGTTCCCGAAGGAGAGCCCGTTCGCGGAGGTGAAAGCGAACCCCTCCGGCCCCTCGCATCCGGACATCTTCATGCTCTGCTCCTCGGTCGACTCGGCGCGCTGGGCCGGAATGGCGGGCGTCGGCATGGTGTTCGCCGAGTTCATCGCCCGCGCCGACGGGATGCCGGCGGTGGCCGCCTACCGGGAGACGTTCCGGCCCTCTGTCTATCGCGAAACGCCCATGGCGGCCGTCGCCACGATCGCGCTCGCCGCCGACACGGCGGAAGAAGCCGACCGGCTGGCCGCGATGACGCCGCGCCCGCCGCCGCGACCCGGCGACGAAGCCGGCGAACGGTTCCTGCGCCGCATCCGGGGCGACGCCAAGGCCGTGCGCGAGACGCTCGCCCACAAGGCCCGCCACACCGGCGCGGACGAGATCTTCGTCATGAGCGCCGGCCCCACGCTGGCCTCCCGCATCCGCTCCCTCGAGCTCATCGCGGCCGAGGGGCTGACGGTCTAGCTCGGGTTTGCGGCGCCAGCCGCAGCAGGACAAGGATCACACCGCCGACGGCCATAACGCCCGCGCCATAGATCGCGCCGACGCCGAGGTCGAAGAGGCTGGAGAGGAACATGTACAGCGCGAGCAGTAAAAACGATGCCGGGAAAAGGGGATAGAGCGGCGTTCTTACCGCCCGCGGCGCGTCGCGATGGCGTCGCCGGAGGATCATCAGGGCGCCCATGCTGAGGGCGATGAAGGCCCAGTAGACCGGGGTCATGTAGTCGACCATGGCGTTGAAGCCGCTCTGGGCGAAGCCGCCGGCGACGACCAGCAGCATGGCGAACGCGCCCTCGACCAGAACCGCGCGGGCGGGCACGCCACGGCCGCCGTGCCAGCGGCCGATGGCGGCGATGAGCGGCGTGTCGCGAGCGACGGCGTAGGTGGTGCGCGCGCCGACGATGAGTGTCGAGTTGATCGAGGCGATGGTCGAGACGCCGACGACGACCACGATCAACGTCTTGCCGAGCGGGCCGAAGGCGCGGCCCATCAGGTCGGCGGCAGGGGCGCTCGAAGCTGCAAGCCCGGCGGGGGTGAGGCCGATCATCATCGCCGCGTTCAAGGCGAGGTAGATGGCCATCAGGAGCGCCAGGCTGCCCATGATCGCGACGAGCATCCCGCGGCGGTCGTTGCGCACCTCGGCGGAGAGCGTCGCGGCGTCGCTCCAGCCGCCGTAGGCGAGGAAGATGTAGATCAGCGCCACAGTGAAGCGGCCGAGGCTGGGCGCCGACGCGGGCGCCGCCGGCGCGGCGTGGGGCAGCGCGCCGGTCGCGGCGAGCACGACGGCGGCGGCGACCACCGCGGCGAAGCCCAGCGTCACCAGCCCGATCAGGCCGGCCTGGGTGATGAACCCCAGTCGCACATGCATGAGGTTGAGCCCGGTCATCGCCGCGACGGTCGCGAGCGCGAAGGCGGTCCTCCCCAGATGGTCGAGACCGAACAGCGCGCCGGCGTAGTCGGCGAACAGGAAGGCCATCAGCGCGACCCAGCCCGTGTGCATGATCGAGAAGCGCGACCAGGCGAAGAGGAAGCCGACGCTTCGTCCGTACGCCTTCGTCAGGAAGTTGTAGTCGCCGCCGGGATCGGGAAACGCCGTCGCCATCTCGACGTAGCAGAAGGCGCCGACCATCGAGACCAGCCCGCCGAGCACCCAGGTCTCGTAGAAGCCCCAGCTTCCGAGGTTGAGCGCCACCGTCGGGGCGGTGCGCAGCGTGTCGGTGGTCATGATCATGCCGAGCGCCAGCACCATGGCGTGCATGGCGCCCAGGTGGCGCTTGGGCGCATCGCCCGGCATCTGTTCATCGTTCATCGGACGTCGCCGCGCGCGATTGGCCCCAGCCCGCCGGCCTGGAACCCCGGCCGGCGCAGATGTAGCCTGGGTCGGCGCAAAAACCATCCGCCGTCGTAGGACCCATGCCCGAAACCGCCGTGCTGCAGCCGCCGTGGTCGGCGTCGTGGAGTGGCGAACAGGAGTTCCGCCTGCGGCGCTCGGCCGACTTCCCGGGCATGATCGAGGTGGACCAGAAGGAAGCGCCGGGCGACGGCGAGCCGCTGTTCGCGGTGATCCACCTCAACCGGCACCGGCGCGCCATCATCGACCTGCTCTGCCACGTCTGCGGCGAGCCGACGGAGCCATCGGACCGATACATCTTCCCGGTGGCCTCCGGCGGGATGGTCACGCTGCACGACGGGACGCAGCAGTACGGCTGCAACGTTTCGCCCATCCATCTCGCGTGCGCCGAGCGGGCCGCCCGCGACTGTCCCCAACTGAACCGGCTGCGCGAGCACCCGCTCCGCTGTTCCGATGACGAGGGGCGGCTGATCCACCGCACCGATGCGACGCCGGGCCTCGAGGCGCTCGCCGCATCCCTCCCGCCCGGCCAGGAGGTCGTGTTCTCGTGCTATCGCCTGTACGAGCCGGCGTTCACGCAGACCGTCATGGCGGCGCGGGAGGCGTGGGAACGCGCCGGCCGGGCGCGGCGGGCCGCCGGCGAGCGCCCGCAGCCGCCGCGCTTCTGATCCCCCTTACCTTACAGCGATTTAACCTGGCTTACCGCGATGTAACTTGGGTTGCGGCGGTGCGGCGGGTCTGATCGGCCTTGCGTCGGGCGAGGTCCCGGCGAAGGGGCCCAAGCCTGTGTCGCTCGCGCTTTCAACGCTGATCTACGAGTGGCGCCGCTATCTGGCGGCGGTGGTCGCGCTGGCCTTCTCCGGCCTCCTGGTGCTGGGCACGACGGGCCTCTTCACCGGCATCGTGCACTCGGTGCTGGCCACCACCGAACGGTCGCGGGCCGACATCTTCATCATGCCCTACAATTCGCCGCAGCTGGTCAACAGCGACAGCAGTCTGCCCGACCGCGTTCGCCCGCTGATCTACCTCAATCCGGACGTCGTGGACGTCGAGAGCTTCGAGGGCAACGGCGGGCCGTGGGTCAATTCCCCGGGGCCGAACCAAAAGCTGGTGCAGAGCTTCGTGCAGGTCTGGGCGGTGGACACCGAGCCGGGCGCGCTGACGCTGCCCACCGACTACCCCGAAGCCACGCGGCTCGCCCTTTCGGAGCCGGGCGCCGTCGCCATCGACGAGACGGACCTGGCGCGCCTGGGCGTCAAGCTCAACGACCTCGCGTCGCTGAACGGCCACACAGTGCGGGTGGCGGCCATCCTGCACAACTATCAGGGCGTCACCCAGCCCTCGGTCGTCGTCTCGAAGGACACCTTCCGCCTGATCGGGATGGCGAACGACCAGAACGGCAAGACCGGGCCGTTGATGGTCAGGATCCGCGATCCCAAGCGCGCCGACCAGGTCGCGGCTCAGCTGAACGCCACCTCCAACAAAACCTATCTGGCGCTGACGACGGCGCAGTTGAGTAAGAACGACGAGGCGGCGCTGCTGTCTGAGCAGATCATCGGCATCCTGCTCGTCTTCTTCACGCTGCTCGCCATCGGCATCGGCATCGGCGTCACCTCGCAGACCCTGCGCGGCGCGATCCTTTCGAACATCCGCGAGTTCGCCAGCCTCCGCGCGCTCGGCATCTCCATGTGGTCGCTGCGCGTGATCGTGATGGAGTTGTCGTTCTGGGTGGGCGTCGGCGGCCTTTTCGCCACCATCGCGCTGACCTGGCTGGTTTCTCTGGCGACGACCGCCATCGGCCTGCCGTTGGTCGTTCGCCTGCCGTCGATCGAGTGGGTCTCGGCGATGCTGATGATCCTGGCGATCGCGTCGGGGGCGCTGGCGATGGGCATCCTGAAGAAAAGCCAACCCGCGGACCTGCTGCGATGAGCTCTCAACAGGCGCTTTCCGCGCGTGGTCTGGTCAAGCGCTACCGCTCGGGGCGCGGCCAGGTGGAGATCCTGCGCGGCGTCGACTTCGACGCGCCGCACGGGGCGGTGACCATGGTGATGGGTCCGTCGGGCTCGGGGAAGTCGACATTGGTCGCCGTGCTCTCCGGGCTGCTCAGGCCCGATGCCGGCAAGGTGACGGCGCTGGGCCAGGACCTCTGGAGCCGCAGCCCCGGCCGCATCGACCGCTTCCGCCTCGACCATTGCGGCTTCGTCTTTCAGGGCTTCAACCTCTTCCCGGCGCTGACCGCCCTGCAACAGGTGACGACGGTGCTGCGCTACAAGGGCGTCCCCCGCGCCCAGGCGCGCCGGCAGGCGATCGAGGCGCTGGCCGAGGTCGGGCTCGAGCAGCGCCTGCACATGCGCCCGGCGGCGCTGTCGGGCGGCGAGAAGCAGCGCGTGGCCATCGCCCGCGCGCTCGCCAAGCGGCCGCAGCTGCTGTTCGCGGACGAGCCCACATCGTCCCTCGACGGCGAGAACGGACAGATCGTCACCGACCTCCTTCGCCGCGCGGCGAAGGAGCACGGCGCGGCCGTGATCTGCGTCACCCACGACCCGCGGCTCGAGGCCTTCGCCGACCGCATCGTCCATCTCGAGGATGGCCGCATCCTCGAGGACGAACCGCGCGCGGCTGCGCCCGCGGCCAAGCCTGTCCTTGTCGGAGCCTGATCCCATGCCAGCGCTTTTCCGCCGTCCGATCTTCTGGCTGGCCGTCCTCGGCGTCATCACCGTCGGCGGCGTCGGCTTGGCGGTCGTGCGCGGCGCGAAGCTTCCCGGCCCGGGCGCCAGCGTCGCTCACGCCGCGACGCCCAGCGGCCCGTTCGTCGCCGTGGCGGAGGGCAAGGCCGACGTCGAGGGCGGCGTGATCTCTGTCGCCGCGCGGACGTCGGGCGTCATCAGGGACGTCTACGTGCAGGAGGGCGACGCGGTCACCAAGGGCGAGATCCTCGCCCGCCAGGAAGACGACGCCCAGCGGCTCGCAGCGCAGACCGCCGCAACCGCCGTCAGCCAGGCGCAAGCGGCGATCGGGCAGACGCAAGTGCAGCTCGCCACCGCGCGGCGCGAATACGCCCGCGTCGAGCCGCTGGCGGCCGACAAGATCGTCACCGGCCAGGTCGTCGACCAGGATCACGACGCGATCTCCGCCGCCGAGGCGACGCTCGGCGTGCAGCGGGCCGCAGTCGTCGCCGCCCGCGCCAAGCTGGCGGAGGCGCGCTATGCGCTGGACCAGACCATAATTCGCGCGCCGGTCGACGGCCGCATCGTCCGCCGCTACGCCAATCCGGGCTATGGCGCCTCGACGCTGCAGGTGACGCCGATGTTCGACGTCGAGCCGGCCGCCCAGCACATCGTCCGCGCCGAGGTGACCGAAGGCGCCATCGCCCAGGTCGCCGTCGGCCAGACCGTGCGGCTGATCGCCGAGGGCGACCCGTCCAAATACTATGTCGGGCAGGTGATCCGGCGCGCCGGCGTCTTCGGCGCCCGCAAGCTGCAGTCGGACGACCCCTCCCAGCGCGCCGACGAGCGCGTGGTCGAAGTGGTGGTGAGCGCCGACGCCGCGCCCTTCCTCATCGGCCAGCGGGTGCTGGTGAAGTTCATGCGCTGACGGCGGCGCTCGCCGCTTGCCTCGCCGCCGTCGAGGCCCCAGGCTGCCGTCCGCTGAGGGACAACGGAGGGCCTTGCCCATGCGCCTTATTCTCATCGCCGCCGCGCTGGCGGTCTCCGGACCCGCGTTCGCCGCGCATGCGGTCCCGCATTGCCACGCGAACCAGCGGCTCTGCGACTACCACTGCATCCCCAAGCACCAGACCTGTCACGCGCCGCTTGCGCGCATCCCGCATCCACACGGGTACCAGTAAGGTCGGGACGCGGCCGTCGGCTTGACGGCCGGCGAGGGTCCGCGCGAGAAGGCCAGCGCTCAATCCTGACAGGGGAAGACTGGCCATGGCGGACATCCGCTTCGACGGCAAGGTGGCGATCGTTACCGGCGCGGGCGGCGGGCTCGGCCGCCAGCACGCGCTGGAGCTCGCCCGGCGTGGCGCCAGCGTGGTCGTCAACGACCTGGGCGGCGCGGTCGACGGCTCCGGCGGCTCGTCGGAAGCGGCGGCCAAGGTGGTCGAGGAGATCAAGGGACTGGGCGGCGAGGCGATCGCCAACGGTTCGTCGGTCACCGACGACGCCGGCGTCGCCCTGATGGTCAAGCAGGCGATGGACGCCTGGGGCCGCATCGACATCCTGATCGCCAACGCCGGGGTGCTGCGCGACAAGTCCTTCGCCAAGATGGAGATCAGCGACTTCGAATTCGTCGTCGGCGTGCACCTGATGGGATCGGTCAAGCCGGCCAAGGCCGTCTGGGAGATCATGCGCGAGCAGAACTACGGCCGCGTCGTGCTGACGACCTCCTCGACCGGGCTCTATGGCAACTTCGGGCAGACCAACTACGGCGCGGCCAAGCTGTCGCTGGTCGGCTTCATGAACAGCCTCAAGCTCGAGGGTCAGAAGAACAACGTCCACGTGAACACGATCGCGCCGGTGGCGGCGACACGGATGACGGCCAGCATCATGCCGCCGCAGATCGCCGAGCGGCTGAAGCCCGACTACGTGACGCCGGGCGTGGTCTACCTCTGTTCGGAGGAGGCGCCGACCGGCGTCATCCTGACCGCCGGCGCGGGCGTCTTCGCGCTCGCCCGCATCTACGAGACCGAGGGCGTCTACCTGGGCGAAGGCGGCCTCTCGGTGGAAGAGGTGCGCGACAACTGGGCGAAGATCGCCGACCCGGCCGGCCAGCAGGCCTACGCCAACGGCGGCGAGCAGACCGCCAAGTTCATGCGCCGGATGACCCAAGGCGCCTGACGCGCCCCCGCGACTAACCGCCGTTTACGAAAGGGCTTGCGCCCGCCGGCGCCGGCGCGTTTGCTGATCGGGACAACGCGTCCGCCAAGAGGCGCGTCAGGATCCAGGATTGCCCGTGACACAAGCGACCGACGCTTCGCCCCACCCTCGCCTCCCGCTGCCGGCGCTGATCGCCTTCAGCCTGCCCGGCCTCGGGCCCGGCGCGCTGGCGATCGCCCTCGGCGTCTTCCTGCCTCGCTACTACGCCGGCCACTTCGGGCTGGCGCTCGCGGCGGTCGGCGGCGTCTTCGGCCTGATCCGCCTGCTCGACACCGGAGTCGACCCGATCCTGGGCCTGATCATGGACCGGACGCGCACGCCGGTCGGCCGCTATCGGCCGTGGCTGATCTCGAGCGTGCCGATCTTGATGCTGGCGGTGTTCATGCTTTTTGAGCCGCTGACCAAGGTCACGGTCGCCTACCTCTTCGGCTGGCTCTTTCTCTACTACATCGGCACCTCGATCCTCGGCCTGTCGCACTCAGCCTGGGCGTCGGTGATCGCGGCGAAATACCACGAGCGCTCGAGGGTGTTCGGCGTGCTGCAGGTCGTCGGCATCCTGGGCGCGACGACGGTCCTTCTGCTCCCATCGCTGCTCGAGGGCCGCAAGGGCGTCCCGCCCGGCGTCGCCGTCCCGCTGATGGGGTGGTTCGTGATCGCGGCCGTCCCGATCGGCGTCCTCGCGGCGCTGATCCGCACGCCCGAGCGCATCACCACCAACACCGAGAGCGAACGGTTCGCGATCGGCGACTATCTCAGACTGATCTTTCGGCCCGACATGCTCCGGATCATCCTCGCCGACTTCTGCCTGGCGCTCGGACCGGGTTGGATGGGCGCGATCTACCTCTTCTATTTCCACGATGCGCGCGGCTTCACCATCGGCCAGGCGAGCCTGCAGCTGTTCATCTACGTCGCCGCCGGGGTGTTCGGGGCCGGAATCCTGAGCCGCGTGGCCATGCGGTTCGGCAAGCACCGGACGCTGATGGCCACGGCGACCGGCTATTCGCTGGGGCTGATCACGCTGACCTTCATGCCCAAGGGCCAGATGATCCCGGTGGCTATTTTCATGTTCATCATGGGCTTCCTCGCCACCAGCTTCGCGCTCCTCGACCGGGCGATGGTGGCCGACGTCGGCGACGCCGTGCGGCTGCAGTACGGGCAGAACCGGGTGGGCCTTCTCTATTCGATGATCACCATGACGCAGAAGGTGGCCGGCGCGCTTTCGATCACGCTGTCGTTCACCGTGCTCGGCGCCATCGGCTACCAGGCCAAGGACGGCGTGGTGAACACGCCGGCGGCCATCCACGGGCTGGAGCTGGTCTACCTCATCGGCCCGGTCGTCTTCGTCATGCTCGGGGGCGCCTGCTACATCGGCTACAAGTTGAACGATCGTCGGCATGCGGAAATCCGCGCCGCGCTCGACGAGCGCGACGGCGTGGGCGTCGAGGCGCCGGTCATCGACGGCGTCACCGGCAGCCAGGCCGAGCCGGGCCGCTTCGCGGCGGCGGAGTAGCCCGACACCGCTCGGAAATTGCGGGGGTGCAGGTCCGGAAAACCTGTGATTTAGTCTGCGCCACAAAAGAGCGCCTGTAGGCGCCTGCGCCTAAAATGGGAGACGCCTCGTGTCATCCGAAGCCGCACCGGCCGCGCCGGCCGCACCCAGGGTTCCGCTCTACAATGTGTTCAGCTACGGCATGCTCGGCGTGCCGATGGCGGCCATGGGGCTGGTCCTCGGCGTCTATCTGCCGCGCCACTACGTCAGCCTGGGCGTGACGTTCGTCGCCGTGTCGGCGGCCATCGTGCTGGTCAGGGTCATCGACATCGCCTTCGACCCCCTAGTCGCGCTCTTCATGGATCGGACAAAGACGCCCATAGGCCGATATCGACCCTGGATCATTCTCGGCGCGCCGCTCGTCCTGCTCGGGGTCTACATGCTGCTGACGCCCCTGGGCGGCGTGACGGCGGGCTACATGGTGCTCTGGCTGGTCGTCACCTTCGCCGGGAGCTCGATGATGACCCTCGGCTTGGCCGCCTGGGGCGCCGTGCTGGCCAAGGGCTACGACGACCGCTCGCGCGTCTACGGCTGGACACAGGCGCTGGCGGTCATCGGGTCGATCGCCTTCCTGCTGCTGCCCGTCATCACACACGGCAAGATCACCGCGGGCTCCAAAGCCAGCATGCCGACCATCGGACTGATCCTCATCGTCGCGATTGCGATCGGGGTGGCGATCACCACGCTGCTCACCCCCGAACGGGTCGTTGAGATTCCGCAGCGGCCCAAGTTCAAGGCGTCCGACTACTGGAACGCGCTCAAGCGGCCATCGATGCTCCGCCTCATTCTTGCCGACCTGGCGCTCACGCTCGGCCCCGGCACGACGGCGCCGCTCTACGTCTACTACTTCCACGACGCCAAGGGCTTCACGGTCGCGGCCGTCAGCCTGCTGCTGATCTCGTACATCGGCGCCGGCATCTTTGGCGCGGTGTTCTGGGGACGCCTCGCGTCGCGCTTTGGCAAGCACCGCACGGTGCAGATCGCCTGCGTCGCCTACTCGATCACGCAGGCGATCCTGATGGCGCTGCCGCGCGTGTGGCCGCACTATAAGTTCATCGACGCCGCGCCGACCATCGTCGGCATGTTCGCCGTCGGCTTCTGCGCCAGCGCTTTCCTGCTTCTGGTGCGCGCCATGATCGCCGACGTCGCCGACGAGGTTCGGCTGGAGCAGAAGCAGGACCTGACCAGCCTCCTGTTCTCGATGGTCACCACCACGTCCAAGATCGGCGGTTCGATCACGGTCGCCATCGTGTTCCCGATCCTCGCACTCGTGCACTACAACGGCGGCGAAGGCGCCGTGAACACGCCCTCGGCGATCTTCGGGCTGGAGATGTGCTACCTGTTCGCGCCGATCATTCTCGTCTGGTTCGGCGGGGCGATGTTCTTCGGCTACAAGCTGGACGCCAAGCGGCACACCGAGATCCGCGAAGCGCTGGCCGGCCAGGACGTCGCGGCGGCCGAGGAAGCGCTCGTTGGCCCGACACCGCTGACCGAGGCGGCCCCCGCCGAGTAGCCGGCCTCAACTCAATCCCGCTCATCCCCGCGGACGGGGCGCCAGATGGTTTGAGGAAGCGAGCGCTTCCGGCGGGCTATCAGGGCTTGGCCAAAGACTGGGTCCCCGCGTCCGCGGGGATGAGCGGGGGTGGAGTTCGTAGAACCCTAGTCCTCGAACACGATCCGGGGCGGGGGTTTCAGGGCGGCGTGTTCGAGTTCGTCCAGGACCTTTTCGGCGGCGGCCATCAGGGCGCGGGTGGCGGGGGTGTCGGCGCCGGTGGCGACCATCGGGCGGCCCTCGTCGCAGGCCTCGCGCAGCGCCACCTCGATCGGCACCTCGCCGAGGAAGGGGACCTTCAGCGCCTCGGCCGTCGCCTTCGCCCCGCCGTGGCCGAAGATGGGGATCGGCGCGCCGGTCGCCGGGTCGGGGAAGTAGGCCATGTTCTCGATCACGCCGAGGACCGGCACGTGCGTCTTTTCGAACATGGCGACGCCCCGGCGGACGTCGGCCAGCGCCACCTCCTGCGGGGTCGAGACGATGACCGCGCCGGAGAGCGCGACCCGCTGGGCGAGGGTCAGCGAAATGTCGCCGGTGCCGGGGGGCATGTCGATGACGAGCACGTCGAGCGGCGCCGCCTCGCTGGCCCAGTCAACGTCGTTCAGCATCTGGTTCAGCGCCGACGAGGCGATCGGCCCGCGCCAGATCATCGGCGCGTCCTCGGCCACGATCAGGCCGATGGACATCACCTTCATCCCCCAGGCTTCCAGCGGGACGAGCTTGCGCTCGGCGGTCTGCTCCGGCTCGGCGTCGAGCCCGGTCATGCGCGGGATCGAGGGACCGTAGACGTCGGCGTCGAGCAGGCCGACGCTGCGGCCGAGCATGGCCATGGCGGCGGCGAGGTTCAGCGCCACGGTCGACTTGCCCACCCCGCCCTTGGCGCTGGAGACGGCGACGACGTGGCGGACGTGAGGAGGCTTGAGGCTGGCCGGCGCGCGGGCGGCGGGCGGCTGGAGCTGCGGCGGCGGCTGACGCTGGCCGCGCGTCACCCGGACGACCTTGGGATCGCCCGGCCGCTCGACCGTCCTTGGCCTGGCGTCGTTGGCCGCGGTCATCACCACCTGCGCCCGCTCGACTCCGGCGGTGCGGCGGAGCACCGCCTCGGCCTCATCGCGGACCGGCTCGTAGAGCGCGGCGTCGGCGGCGTCGATCTCGAGCATGAAGCCGGCGCGGCCGGGACCAACGACCAGCGCCCGCACGAGGCCGGCGTCGGCCAGCCCGCGCCCGGACTTGGGATCGACGAGCGCGTTCAGCGCCTCGAGCACCGCCGCGCGGTCTGGGGATGGAGGGTCGGCCATGCCGCTCCTGGTCTTGCGTCGGTCACGGACTGAGCCTCATATCCGGGTCCGCGCGGCGGTTTACAAGCCTTCGGACCTCGACGATGCCCTGGAGCGATCAATCCGACCCCGAGGGCGCGTCCGCGCCCCCGACCAGACGCCGGCCGCGCACGCCGCCCGGTCCATGGGGCTCGCCTCGACCGTCGAACGACGCCGAACCGGAAGCCGGGCGGCCGCGACGACCGGGCGGCCCTGCGCCGCGCGGGCCCCCGCCGCCGCCGGATCTCGCCAGCCTGATCGGGCGGGCGCGCCTCTGGATCGATCGCCGCCTCGCCGCGCTCGGCCCGCGCGCCGGCCGCCGGATGGCGAGCGCGCTCGGCGTCGCCATCGTGGCCGTCTGGCTGCTGTCGGGCTTCTTCCAGACGCCGGCGGGCGATCAGAGCATCGTCACCACCTTCGGCGCCTATAACCGCACGGTCGGGCCGGGGCTCGGCTATCACCTGCCCGCGCCGTTCGAGCGCGTGCAGCGCGTGCCGACGACGGCGCTGAACGAGACCAAGGTCGGGGCCGGCGGCGGCGACCCGACGAACCAGGACGTCATGCCGACGGCCGACGGCGACCTGGCGGCGGTGACCTTCTCGATCGCCTGGCGGGTCAACGATGCGCGCCGCTTCCTGTTCGACCTCGCCGACCCCGACGAGGCCATCAAGACGATCGGCGACGCCGCCATGCGCGAAGCCGTCGCCCGCGCCGCGCTGGCCGACGTCGCCGCCGGCGGCAAGGCGCGCGTCGAGGCCGATGCGCGGGCGCTGATGCAGAGCGCGCTGGATCGCGACGGCGCCGGCGTCACCATCGTCGCCGTGCAGATCGACCAGGCCGGCGCGCCGGCGGCGGTGGTCGGCGGGACCGACTCGCTGGAAAGCGCCACCGACGAGGCGCAAGCCGCGATCAACCAGGCGAACGCGCAGGCGGCGCACACGCTGGATGCGGCGCGGCAGCAGGCGGCCGACAAGGCCCACGACGCCGACGCCTACCGGGCGCAGGCGATCGCCGAGGCGCGGGGCGAGGCGGACGCCTTCAACGCCGTCGATGCGCAGTACCGCACGGCGCCGGACCTGACGCGCGAGCGGCTCTATTTCGAGACGATGCAGCGGGTGCTGGGCAAATCGGCCAAGGTGGTCGTGGACGCCAAGAGCGGGGCCGCGCCGGTGATGCTGCCGCCGGACCTTTTCCGTCGCGACGCGCCGCAGGCGTCCAGCGCCCCACCGCCGGCGGCGGCCGCCCAATGAACCTGCGGCTCATCATCGCCGCGGTCGCGGGCGCGCTGTTTGCGATCATCGTCGCCCGGTCGGTGTTCACCGTCGGCGAGGACAGCCAGGCGATCGTGCTCCGCTTCGGCGCCCCGGTGCGCGTGGTCAACCTGCCCGGCCGGGACGAGGCGGGACTGCACCTGAAGGCGCCGTGGGAGCAGGTGGTGCGGCTGGATCGCGCCAGCGTCGGCTTCGACGCGCTGCCGGCCAAGGCGACGACGTCCGACCAGCAGGTGCTGGTGATTGAGCCCTATCTGCGCTTCCGGATCATCGATCCGCTGGCCTTTCACCAGAGCCTGAACGACGAGGCCGCGGCGCGCGAGCGGCTGCTGACGCTGGCGACGGCTGCGGCGCGCGAGGCCGTCGGCCAGGCGAGCGCGGCCGATCTCACACGGGGGCGGCGCGATGCGATCGCGGCGGCGGCCGCGGCGGCGGCGCAGGCCGAGGCCGCGCGCGAGCGGCTGGGCATCCAGGTGATCGACGTGACCTTCCGGCGCGTCGACCCGGCGGAGGCGGAGACGGACGCCATCGTCAAGCGGATGCGCAGCGAGCGCGAGCAGCAGGCGGCGCAGGCGCGGGCGCTGGGCGACGACCGCCGGCGCGCGATCCTGGCGCAGGCCGACGCCGACGCCGCCGTCATTCGCGCGAACGGCGAGGCGGCCGCCGAGCGCACCCGCGCCGACGCCGACTCCCAGCGGGCGCAGATCTTCGCCGCCAGCTTCGGCAAGGACCCGGACTTCGCCAAGTTCTACCGGGCCATGCAGGCCTACGATCAGACGCTCGGCAACGGCGGCGCGGTGTTCGTCCTCTCGCCGGACTCGGACTTCCTCAAGTACATGAAGGCCCCGCCCGCGGGCCGCTAGGGCTGTCCCCCTACTCGCTCATCCCCGCCCCCGCCTTCGCGGGGGTAAACTCCAGCGGGGAGCCAGGTGTTTTTTGAGGAAGTATGGGCTTGCGGCGGGCTATCCTGGCTTGGCCAAAGACTGGATCCCCGCTTTGGCTACGCCTCTGCTTCGCAGTCGCGGGGATGAGCGGTGATAGAAATGTACCATCAGGGGCAGCGGGAGCTGCAGGATCGGTTCGCGAGCCGGGCGCTGGCGGACCGGCTGGTCGAGCGGCTGGAGCGGGATCGCTTCACCGACGCCGACAAGGCCTTCGTGGAGGAGAGCCCGTTCTTCTTCCTCGCCACCGCCGATGCCGAGGGGCGGCCGGACTGCTCGTTCAAGGGCGGCCTGCCGGGGTTTGCCCGGGTGGCGGCGCCGGACCTTTTGATCTTCCCCGACTACGACGGCAACGGCATGTTCCGCAGCCTCGGCAACATCCGCGTCAACCCGAACGTCGGGATGCTGTTCATCCGCATCGGCGATGCCCCGGGGCGCCTGCGCGTCAACGGGACGGCGGAGATCGCCTTCGAGGACGAGCGGCTGGACGGCTTCGCCGGCGGGCAGATGCTGGTCAAGGTGACGCCGACCGCGATCTTCCCCAACTGCCCGCGCTACATCCCCAAGCTGGAGCTGATCGAGCCCTCGGTCTACGCGCCCAAGCCCGACGAGGCCCCGGTCGAGCCGGCCTGGAAAGGCTTCGACGCCTTCAAGGACGTCGTCCCGCCGCGCTGGCGGTGATCCACATGCTCCCCCTCTCCCCGTCGAACGACGGGGAGAGGGCAGGGTGAGGGGTCGGCCTTTCCGCCGGCAAACCGCTGACGGGAGGGGCGCGGAACAGCAGCAGGCCCCTCACCCTGCCCTCTCCCCACCCTTTGGGCGGGGAGAGGATTCTTACGAGATGCTCCTCTCCCCGTCGAACGACGGGGAGAGGTTGGGTGAGGGGTCGGCCTACCCGCACGCAAACCGCTGACGGGAGGGACGCGGAACGGCAGCAGGCCCCTTACCCTGCCCTCTCCCCACCCTTTGGGCGGGGAGAGGATTCTTACGAGATGCCCTCTCCCCGTCGAACGACGGGGAGAGGGCAGGGTGAGGGGTCGGCCTTTCCGCCGGCAAACCGCTTACGGGAGGGGCGCGGAACGGCAGCAGGCCCCTCACCCTGCCCTCTCCCCGCCCTTTGGGCGGGGAGAGGATTCCCACGAGATGCTC